>JANNNO010000415.1:0-65972 GCA_031398585.1 Myxococcales bacterium
CGGCCCTCGTCCGCCGGCGTGGCGTCCACGCGACTCGCCTCGTAGCGATAGATGAAGAAGGGCCGTGCACCCACCGTGACCGCCTCGACATCGTCGCGCACGCCCTGGCAGGCGCCTCCCGCGCACGCGGGCGCTACCGTCGGGGGGTTGTTCCAGCTCTCGTCGACGATGCCGTCGCAGTCGTTGTCTTTGCCGTCGCAGACTTCGTTCTGAGCCGGCGGCACCGGCACACCCGTCACGTCGCAGATCGGCGAGGCGGTCGGATCGGCAGCGCAGCGAATGAGCCCGCGCCGTTTGCACTCTCCGGTGCCGTTGTCGAAGCAACTCGTGCCGAGCGCCGGCCGCATGTCCTCGTCGGTCATGCCGTCGCAGTCGTTGTCGCGGCTGTCGCAACGGGACTCCTCGCCCGCGATCTGATTGGGCGCGAAGAGCTCGACCGACGCGGGATAGTTGCAGATCCAATCGGGTGCCGCGCCGGGCGCCGCCGCGACGCAGACCGGGAACGTCCGTTCGGGATAACGGGGCGATCCACCGGGGCCGCCACCGCATTCGCCACGCTGGACGCAGAAGTTCTGCGGCGGATGCAGCAGATCGCCGTCGGCGGTGTCGGTGCGGCCGTCGCAGTCGTTGTCCCGCCCGTCGCACACTTCGGGGCCATCCACCGTGCAGGCGTATTCACAGCCATTGCCGGGTACGCCATCGAGGTCGACGAATCCGGTGCGGCAAGAGCGGACGGTGCAACCGCCCGCCGCACACCCCGCCACCGCGTTGGGCAGCATGCAGACGCGCCCGCAGCCGCCACACCAGCGAGGATCGTTGGCCAGATCGAAATCTTCGTCGATGCCGCCGTCACAATCGTTGTCGCGGCCGTCGCAGATCTCCGATTCGGGCAGCACCGCCCCCCGGCACGACAGGCCGCCGGGAAGGCAGAGGTACGATCCCAATGCGCAGCGGCCCGCACAGACTCCCGTGGTGGGATTGCAACCGGTCATGCCGTCGGGAAAACACGGCCTCATGGCGCGCGGGTCCGACTCGTCGACGATACCGTTGCAGTCGTTGTCCACCTCGTCGCAGATCTCGACGCCGCTGTTCGAGCGCACGCAGGCATATTCACAGCCCGTGCGAGCGCTGCGATCCAGATCGTGAAACCCGTCGCGGCAGGCGCCCATGCGACAGAGCCCCAGCTGGCATGAGGACGCCGCCTGGTCGTAGCGACAGGTTGCGCCGCACGCGCCGCAGTTGTCCACGTCGGCTCTCAGATCGAAGCCCTCGTCGGTGGTGCCATCACAATCGTTGTCGAGACCGTCACAGATCTCGAGGGCGTCGTTGCCCACCACACATTCGCAGCCGTTCCGCGCAACCCCATCGAGATCGACGAAGCCCGGCTGGCAGGCGTCCATGCGACACTGCCCCGCCACGCAGACGGACCCCGCATTGGCAAAGGCGCAAGCGACGCCGCAACGACCGCAGTTGGAGGGATCGGTGTTGAGCTCGAAGGTCTCGTCGATGACGCCATCACAGTCGTCGTCCCGCTCGTTGCAGATCTCGGCCCGCACGACGCAATTGGGTTCGACCTCGACCAGCGGCGCGTCCCCACCCTGACCAAAATCGGGATCCGCAATTCGATCGGGCGTCGCCACATCGCTGACAGCGGCGTCGAGCTCCGCCGCGATCGGCACCGTGCGCTGATTGCACGCCATGAGCGTCAGCAGAACGCCGAGACCGATCGTTCGCGCGGCAGCGACCATGGTCCGGTCCCGCATACCCCGACCGCCGCGCCCCTCGCTCATCGCCGCCTCCGTCGCGCCAGCGCGATCCCCAGGCCGATCACCACGAAAGCGAGCGTGCCTTCCGAATCCCTGCCGCGCGAGCCGAGCTCGCACGCGCACCCGCTACCGCCGGCCGAGATCTCGCGCGCCACCCGGCAGTCGGCGAGACCATCGGGCCGCACCAGGCAGGTCTGGCCCGCCGCGCAGACGGTCACCGCGCAGGGGTCCGCCGTGCACGTCGATTGCCCGGGCACACACGCCAGCCCGCGCAGACACGTGATTGAGGCGCAGGGATCCGGGCGGCAAACGCCGTCCTTACCGTCGCAGGTCTCGCCCGGCCCACAGCGACGTCCGGTGCACGCATCGGGAACGCAGTCGCCATCGCGACAGGTCTGACCGTCGTCGCAGCTGACCCCCGTACAGCCGCGCACACACGCGCCGTCACGACAGTACTGGCCCGCGCCGCAGGTCTTGCCCGTGCAGGGATGAGCCACGCAGGTGTCCTCCGCGATGCCGCTGGCGCTGGCGCTGGTCCGCCGGCAGATCTGCCCCTCGGGGCAGCCGCGCAGAAGGCAGCTTGTGCATTCACCGTTGTCGCAGCGGCTCTGCGCCGGGCAGCTCACGCCCTCGCAGCGATCGACACAGCCGCGTTTGGGATCACAACGAAAACCCGCCGCGCACGGCGTGCGAACACAGGCGACGAAACGGCACAGGCCCGCTTGGCACAACCGATTGGAGGAACAGTCGGGATCGCCGGTCTGACCGCAGCGAGCGACGCACTCGTCGTCGGCGCAGCCCTGCCCGTCGGGGCATGGCGCCTGATCGTCGATCTGACCATCGCAGTCGTTGTCCTTGCCATCGCAGATCTCGGCTGCGGGACCAACGCCGCCCCGGCAGGCGAAACGCGCGCCGCCCGAGTCGGCAATGCATGTGTTCGCTCCCGGACGGCATTCACCGCGGATGGGCGTACCGAGCGGCAGATCCGGCGCAGGGCATGGCCCGGGCGGATTGACGCCCTCGTCGGTGGTGCCGTCGCAGTCGTCGTCGGCGCCGTTACAGGCCTCGGCGATCGGCTCGGTGCCGCCCTCGCAGAACTTGCCGCCGCCGACACAACGAAGAATGCCGGGGCGGCAGCTACCGACCTCGGAGCCGCACGCGGTCGGCGTCTGCAGCTCGGGGTCGAGGGGGCTCTCGTCGGTCTCCCCGTCGCAGTCGTTGTCCTTGCCGTCGCACAGCTCGGGCAGCGGTCCCGCGGTCTGCTCGCAGACGGCGACGTCGCGCTCGCAACGATAGCGCCCGGGGCGACATTCGCCGCGCACGGCGCCGCAAGCGCCCGGCAAGTTGTCGATCTGCGCGTCGCAGTCGTCGTCGGCGCCGTTGCAGATCTCGTCCGCCGGGCCCGCACCGCCCTCACAGCGAAGAACGCCGCCGGCGCACGCACGCACCCCGGCGCGGCAGGGAAGCGGCTTGCCAAGCCCAGGACCACACGACTCGCCGATGCCGAAGCCCTCGTCGATCTGGCCATCGCAGTCGTTGTCGATCCCGTCGCAGGCCAGCTCGGTCGCCGGTGTGACCGATCCCGTACAAGGTCCGCAAACTCCGGCGCTGCAGGTGGCGATACCGGTCTCGCAGGCCCCCGTGCAGGTCCAGCGCGCGGTCGAGGATCCGCCGCAGGTCAGCGGCGCCGAATCGAGCGTGCAGCCGGGGGTTCCGCTTGGGAAACAGGCGACGCCGAAACCATCGACGATGCCGTCGCAGTCGTTGTCCTTGCCGTCGCAAAGCTCGGGTACCGGTTGCGTGCCGCCCATGCAGACCGACCGTCGACCACCGGCGCCGTCGTCCACGCAGGAGGTGACACCGGGACGGCACTCGCCGATCTCGAGGCCGCAGCGCTGCGAGACCAGATCGTCGATCTTGCCGTTGCAGTCGTCATCGAGGCCATTGCAGCTCTCGGGTTTCGCCGCGCACGCGCACGACATGTTCTCGTCGGCGACGCCGTCGCAATCGTCGTCGGCGCAATCCTCGGCGGTGGGCGCCTCGCACCCCGGGGCGGCGCCACACGCTTCGAGCATCGGCGCGCCGGCCGATAGCGCCGTGGCGGGACAGACCCCCGACGCGCCCGCCGTGCAGACGAGGCCCTTGCCGTCGGCGCTGCAACCCCAGCGACCGCTCCGTTTGCAGCGACCGACGCCGATCGAACAGGCCTCCCCCTTCTGCCTGAACGTCTCGTCGATGGCTCCGTCGCAGGTGTTGTCCTGGCAGTCGCAGGTCTCGGTCGGGATGGAGCCGGCGATGATGTCGCCAAGCCGCGCGGTGAGCTCGGCCTGATCGTTGGCGATGAGTGCCGAGCCCGTGCCACCCGAGGCCGCGATGGCGTTGAGCCGAGGATCGTCGACGGTGAACCCGACCACGTACGTACGAACCTTCACCCGCTGCGTGCCAAACGGCTCGCCGGCGATCTCACAGCGGCGCAAGCTCGCGTTCCAGATGCCGTCGTTGGTGCAGCTGTTGAACAGCAGGTCGGCGGCGCGCGCGGCGGCGATGCGGCAGTTGTTCACGCACTGGTCGACCTCCAGGCCGTCGGTGATCAGGATCACGTTGTACGAACGGCAGCTGGCGCGATCGTCGCGGTTGACGACGCCGGCGCCGGGGCCGACCGTGCTGGCGTCGTTGACCAGCCAGTCGCGCACGGCGTGCAACGCCCCGCCGATCGGCGTGGTGCCCGATGCGCGCAGCTCCTGATTGGTCCCTTGCGGGAAGTCCTCGCGGTTGTCGATCCAGCTCTCGAGTCCGGCCAGGTTCGATGACCCCGCGCCGGGGAACGGCACCACGACGTCACCGGCGAGCCCGGCTCCTTGCGACGTCGGCGATCCCGCGGGACAGCAGGCCGACCCGTTGTAAAAGACATGCGTCGGATCGCCATCGGGATCCGCACAACGGACGCAACCGGGTCCATTGCGGCATTCGTTGTAATCCGGTGAGTTGTTCGAAATGGAAAACCCGCAGCGTCCCCCGACGCAAACATTGGCGCCGAGGCCCATCTGCGAGCAGGCGCCGGTGCTACCGCAGGTCTGGCCCAAGGTCGTCTGTCGGTAGCGGGCCAGAGAAAACTCCGCCGAGCCGAACGCGAGCAAGGTGTCGCGCAAAGAGGCCTTGGCGCCGAACATCTTGCTGTCGTCGTAAAGACCATTGCCGTCGATGTCGCAGCCGGGATGCTCGCGCGAGCCGTCGCCATGGGTAGCGGTCTGGGCCACGTTCTGAGCCATCGACCCCGATGTGTCGACGAGGATCACGAAACGCGGTTTGACCGTCTCCGCCTGCGCGCCGGTGGCAAGCACCGAGCACGCGGCCAACAGGCCAAAGGCGACCAGAGCCGCCGGGGAGGGACGTGAGAGAACGAGGCGGCGAAAAGACTTCATGGTCGAATCGCGACCTCCATCACGGCGAGGGGCGAGAGTTCACTGTCCCACAGTTTGGAGAGGGCGGAAATTGCGTTCCGGCCGCGACCGCTTTCGGAGATAGTTTGCCCATGAATCGAGCCTGGCCCTCAGTGTTGCTGCCGGATCCGAATGCGCGGCAGCCGCTTTCGACCATCAACGGGACGAAAATGGCAGACCGGAAAACGCCGGGCGCGAAATTGCCAAGCTCGCAATGGATGGGCGGGACGTCCACCCGGATGGCCAGTCGGGAACACTCCCATTCCGCCCGCAGACATCGGGCCCGTCCGATGGGGATCGCGACTTTGGTGGTGACGATTCTGTGCCATGGCGCCGCTGCAAGCTTCGCGCAGACGCCGCCGCCCGCGCAGCAGCCCTATCCCGGCCAGCCGCCCGCGCAGCAGCCTTATCCCGGCCAGCCGCCCGCGCAGCAGCCTTATCCCGGCCAGGCACCCGCGCAGCAGCCTTATCCCGGCCAGGCGCCGCCGGCACAACAGCCCTATCCCGGGCAAGCTCCGCCGCCACAGCAGCCGTATCCGGCGCCGCAGCCTGCGCCCTATCCCGGTGGTCCGCCCCCGGGGGCCCCGACGACGCCGCCGCCTCCCGCGCCCTATCCTCCGTCCGGCCCGCCGCCTCCCTACCCGCCCGCGCCCGAACCTTCGCCCGAGCCGACCCCGATTCCGACCGAGGAACTCCCCGAAGCCGGGCACGGTCTCACGCCCACGCGCGGCCGCTACTATTCGATGCCGCCCGAGTACCAGCATCGCCTCGACCGCCGCGGGCTCGCGGTGCAGATCGGGCTTGGGGCGGGAGGCCTCTTCGACGAGGAGGATGGCAACTTCGGCCTCGGCTACAACATCGCCGTCGGCGGCGTGCTGACGCCGAGTCTGGCTGTGCTGTTCGAGTACCAGTCACTCACCTTCGGCACCGGGGGTGAGTCGCGAGCCACGCACGCGGTCTTCGGCGGGATCTTCAACGTGTTCCTGACCGACATCTTCTGGTTGAAGGTGGGCGCGGGCCTGGGGCAGCTGTCGCTCAAGGACAACTGGGGCTTTTCCTTCAACGCGACCGAACGCGCCTTTGCCGGCATCGCGGGTCTCGGCGTCGAGGTCTATCAACTGCAGCCCGACTTCGCGATCGATCTGTCGCTGCGCGCCGGTGGCGGCAAATACAGCCAAGCCGGCTGGCTGATCAACGGCATGGTCATGGTCGGCATCAACTTCTATTGATCCCGATCACGGGGCCGGGGGGTATCGTGCCCGCCATGGCGAACCTCAGCGACGAGTACGGAACGGCCGAGGCCCCCAGCAGCGCCGAAGCGGTCCCCTCCTTGTCACCGGCAGCGCTCACGGCGCTGGTGCAGACCCAGCCCTGGGTGCGGCTGTTTGCCATCCTCGCCTTCCTCCTCACCGGGTTGTCGTTGCTCGTCTTGATCGTCACCACAGGCATCTTGGCCACGGGTGACAAAGCCAAGCCCTCCGGTTTCCTCATGCTGATTCCCTTGACCGCCCTCATCGCCGGCTATATCCCGCCCGCGATCTTCCTCTGGCGCTACGCCGAGGGCTTGCAGCACCTGCGGCGGGGGGGAGGAGAAGCCGCGCTCGAACGGGCGTTGAAGAACCAGAAAAGCTTCTGGAAGTACGTCGGCATTCTGGCCTGCGTGATGGCCGCCCTCTACGCCCTGTTGTTCCTCTTCGGCTTCTCGGCTGGCCTGCTCAAGAACCGCTGACGGTCGCGAGGTCGCGCGCAGTCCGCAGGCGAAGGCAGCAGCGACATCGATGGCAACTCAGCCCGCGGACATGGACGCGGCGGCGAGGCAGACCCGGATTCGGCGGATGTCAGCAGCGATGGCACTGAGCATGGCAGCGGCGCTAGCGCTGACGGCAGGGGCATGTCGGAGAGGATCGCCGCCCCCGGCGGCCCCGGCGGTGAGCGGCGAAGTCATCGCTCGCGACGATTTCGAAAGCGAGACTCTATCGGAGCACTGGGAGACCAAGCGCTTCCTTCCGGGCGCCGTACGCGTGCAGGGGCAGGTCCTGCGCTCGGGAGCCGGCGCGGCCGAGATCGTCTTGCGCGCCGGCGATCAGATCCCGAGCGAACGGGGGACCGAACTCGAACGCGCCGAGCTCGAGGAGGCGACAACTCTCCGATCGCAGTCGGAGCTCGGCTACGAGTTCTGGTTCAGCTTGCGGCTCCCCGCCGACTTCCCCGTCGTGGACACACGACTGGTTCTGGCGCAGTGGAAGCAGGCCTGCCCCGTCGCCAGCTGCACGCCCAACAATCCCAATCTGGCCGTGCGCTACCAGAACGGTGAGCTGCTTCTCGCCTTGCAGACCACTGACCGCAAACAGGTGCTCTGGCGGACCCGGCAAGAGATTCGAGGCCGCTGGCTCGACTTTCGCGTTCGCGTTCGCTTTTCGCCTTCGGACCGCGGGCGCGTGCAGGCATGGCTAGGAAGCGAGAGAATCGCTGACCACCAGGGTCCCACGGCTTACCCGCCCACCGGCGGCCACATCAGCGGCGGGACGTTCTACTTCAAGATGGGCCTTTACCGCGATCGCATGCCAGCGACGATGACGGTGTTCATCGACGACTACGCCAAGCGGGCGCTTCGGTCGCAGGACTTCTAAGCGCGGCCGTTCAGCGCGCGCGGCGACCGAGCCAGTAGAGAAGGCCGGCAAAGGCAACGACGAGCGTGAACATGAGGACGCCGCCGCCGAAGCTGCGGCTGGTGGCCCCCGTGATCGCGTAGAGCAGGCACGACGGCGCGGCACCAAGCACGCTCGCGATCATCATGCGGCTCCACGACAGGGGAGAGGCGCCGGCCAGGATCGCCAGGGTCTCGGCCAGCAGGGGCAAAGGACGCGTGATGACGATGGCGAGGGCTCCCCAGCGGGCCAGCAGCTGATCCGCGCGCGCGGCCTCGGAGGGCGTCACGAGGCGCAGGAGCAGACGGCGGCTGCGGCGGCCGATGGCAAAACCGAGCGCGGCGGCGCCGAGGCTTCCCGCCAGCGAAAGCGCCGCTCCGGACGCGATGCCGAACAGGGCGCCGTTACCGATCATGATCACGCTCGAGGGGACGGGAATGAAGACATCGGCGACCAGCAAGCCCAGCGAGATCGCCGCCGCTACCGCTCCCCCGCCGTCGCGCTGCCGAGTCATTTGCGAAGCCGCGTCTTTCAAAACGTCGAGGCCCAGCAGCTCGAAGACCATGAACAGCGCGAGAAAAAATCCGAGCAGCGCCAGGGTGAGAAAGAAGTACCGCCAGAGTCCACGGCCGGGCACGGGGTGCACCAGGTGATCGCCCGCCGGTGTTCGCTGCCGGATGGGACCAAGCCGTCGGACCAGAATCAGCAGACAGAGCCCCGCAACGACTCCCAGGTACCGCGCCCAGGCGTGCGGCGGCTCGAACCGGGCTTCGATGCGCGCGGCTTTGAAGGCCGGCAGCTCGATGCTCATGCGCCCGTCCGGCAGCAGGCGGTCACGCACCGTCGCGTCAGGCACCGCAACTCCGTCGAGCATCACTCGCCAGCCGGGCAAGTACATCTGGTTGATGACGACGGATCGGGCGGTGCCACTGGCAAGCGCGGTCAAGCGGATGGGATAGCCGGAGACGCCTTCGACCTGCCCCGCGACGAGCTCGACGATGGGACGCGTCCCGAGCGGCGTGCTGGTCGTCGCGAGGAACTTCGATTCGAACTCGTTGCGTGCGGCAAAGGTCTCGGGCGAAAAGCGCGCTCGCTCGACCGCGCTCTGCACTGTGCGTTCCGCGTTGACCTGTCGCCACCGGGCCTGGAACTGCTCGGGCCGCCAGCCCGCCACGATCAGCAACAGTCCCAGAAAAACGAGGAGCCGCTTTCTCGCCGTGGCATCGACGGCCTCGGCCCATCCGACCAGGAGCAAGGGAGCCAGCGCCGCCACCACCGCCAGGCAGCGCCACGGAAACTGCATCATCGCCAGCCCCGGCAACTGCCACAGGAATGCGAAAGGCGTCGTCATGGCGAGGATCAGGACAAACGACGCGACCGCCGTGCCGCGAACAAGCCGATCCGACCAGCCATGCACCGCACCCATTACAAGACAGAGGATCGGCACCACACCGAGCTCGAACGACATTTCGTCGGGCGGCGTGCCTTCACTCGATCCCGCCCGTCCCCAGCTGCCGCCGAAGAGTTGCCACCACCTCACGGCGTGAAGGGGCGGCGCGAAACCATGCACGGCCGCGCGCTGCAGGTGCACGAACTCGTCGAGCGCCACGAAGGGCTGCCAGTAGGGGGTCGTCAGCGCGAGCGCTGCCAGCGCCGTCAGGCCGAGGCGCGCCGCCAGCCGCCAGTCGATCCCGGATGGCGCCGCAACGATCGAGAGCGCGACCATACCCAGAGCCAGCGCGAGGAGAATGCCGACGATGGGATGGGCCAAGAAGACCGCCGCGGTGCTGATCGCCAGGCCGACGAACGACTTCACGCCGCCACGCGGGTCGCGCGAGATGGCGTGGAGGAAAACGAAAGGCCACGGGACCAAACACGACGCGAGCAGCTCACTGAGCGCCCCACGCACGAGCCAATCGACCCAGAGGTACGGGGAGAGAAGGAAGATCCCCGCGGCCAGCAAGCCGACCCGGCGGTCCACCCGCCCGACGAGGCGGTAAACGCCAAGGCACCCCAGCCACAGGCCGAGCGCGATGGTCGCCCACATGGCAGGAACCGCCGCGCCGAGCAGGAAGCGAAAGGGGAGCCAGAGAAAAAAGAGCAGCGGCGGATAGAAGACGAAGGTCGGGTATCCGTGACCTCCGTTGAGATGGGGCAGCCAGCGCGGCCAGAGCTGTCCGTCGATGAACGCCCGCCCGAAATGTTCGGCGAGCACCGGATACCGAATCGTCTCGTGCGTGCTTGGCCAGCTGCCGTCGCCGCCGTACAAGATCACCAGCAGCGCCGGTACCACCATCAGGACGACATGGTCCCAACGTGGCGACATGAAAATTGTCTTCGCTGGTGACGGCGAAGCGGGCGAAGCGGGCGGGGTACCTGACACTGTCTGGCTAGACGGTGGTCTTGAGCCCGCGCCGCGACTTGCGCCGGTCGACCGCCAGATCGATCAGCTTCGAGACCAGCGCCTTGGGCGTCAGGCCCGACGCCTCCCACATCTTGGGATACATCGAGATCGCGGTGAACCCGGGCATCGTGTTGACTTCGTTCACGTAGAGCGCCTTGGTCGTGCGGTCGAAGAAGAAGTCGACCCGCGCCAGACCCGACAGCTCGAGCGCGAGGAACGCCTGCACCGACAGCTCGCGCACGCGTTTGGCGACCTCGGCGGGGATCTCCGCCGGGATCTTGACGTGCGAACCGTTGGGATCGACGTATTTGGCCTCGTAGGAATAGAAGCCATCGGCGTGGGTCACCACGACTTCACCCGGCTGAGATGCCACAGGCTCTTCGTTGCCGAGCACCGCGCATTCAATTTCGCGCGCGTCGACGCCGGCTTCACAGATGACCTTGGTGTCGAACTCCAGCGCCGACTCGATCGCCCGCCAGAGGTTGCGTTTGTCCTTCACCTTGCTGACGCCCACCGATGATCCCGCATTGGCCGGCTTGACGAACATCGGGAAGCCGAGCGCCGCCACCTTGTCGACCGCGACCGTGCTGTCTTTCCACGCCGCCGCCGCCGTCACCACCTGCCACGGCACCACCGGGATCTTCGCCTGTGCCAGCAGCCGCTTGGTGACGTCCTTGTCCATGCCGATCGCCGACCCCAGCGTCCCGGCGCCGACGTAGGCGACATCGGCCAGCTCGAAGAGGCCCTGCACCGTCCCGTCCTCGCCGTAGCTTCCGTGCAACACGGGAAAGATGACGTCGTCCCGCCGCAAAATAGACAGCGCCCCGCCAGCGCCCTCTGCGGACTGCAGCTCGGCACTGGCCGCCTTCTTCTTGACCTCTTCGGGCCGCACCGGAACCGGAACCTCGCTCCCGGTGGCCTGCAGCTTGAGCAGCCGTGGGTCGCCCTTGGCATTGAGCAACGTCTCTTCCGGCTCGACCCGCCAGCGTCCCTGCTTGTCGATGCCGATCAGCAGAGGATCGAACCGATCCCGGTCGAGCGCGAGAAGGACGTTGCGCGCCGAGAGGATCGACACCTCGTGCTCCGCTGAACGACCGCCGAACAAGATGATCACGCGTTTCTTGGTCATTTCGCCACCCCCGTCATGCCGAGCTCTGCGAAGAGGAACGCCAGCTCATCCGTGTACTGTTCGATCACCTTGGCGAGAGGTTTACCCGCGCCGTGTCCCGCCTGGCTCTCGAGCCGCAACAGGATCGGACGCGGCGATGACGTGGCCGCCTGCAGCCGCGCTGCCATCTTGCGTGCGTGCAGGGCATCGACGCGCGTGTCCGATTCAGCCGTGAAGAGCAGCACCGACGGATAGGCAACTCCGTCCTTCACGCGGTGATAAGGCGAATACGCCCAGAGCCACTTGAAAGCATCGGGATCCTCGGACGATCCATACTCCGGGATCCAGAGCTGCGCGATCCGGAACTTGTGGTAGCGGATCATGTCGGTCAACGGCACGCCCGAGATCACCGCGCGAAAGAGTTCGGGTCGCTGCGTGACAGCGGCGCTGGTCAGCAGACCGCCGTTGGATCGCCCCGAGATCGCAAGTCTCTGCGGCGAAGTGTACTTCTCGCGGATCAGATGTTCGGCAACCGCGATGAAGTCGTCGAAGGTGTTCTGCTTCTTGCCGAGCATGCCGGCGCGGTGCCAGTCCTCGCCGTATTCCGCGCCCCCGCGCAGATTGGCGACGACGTAGATGCCACCCTTTTCCAGAAACGGCGCGATCGACGCCGCGAATCCCGGCGTCAGGCTGACGTTGAAGCCGCCATATCCGTAAAGCAGCGTCGGGTTGGTGCCGTCGCGTGCGAGCCCGCGCTTGTGCACCACGAACATCGGGATCGGCGTGCCATCTTTGGACGTCGCGCGGATCTGCCCGACCTCGAAGGCGGTGGCGTCGATCGGCGCATGCAGCGTCTTCCAGACCGATGTCGCTTTGCTGACGAGGTCGTAACGAAAGATCGTCGTGGGGGCCAAGTAGGAGACGAAGCTGAAGAAGAGCTCGCTGCCGTGATGCTGCCCGGTCAACCCGCCCACCGTGCCGATACCGGTCAACGGAAGGTCGCCGCGGGCCACGCCCTCGCGATCGTAGAGCTTCACCCGTGACGACGCGTCCTTGAGGGTGAGCGCTGCCAGCGTATCGCCCACCACCGAGATCCCCTGCAGCGTCTCCTCGCCCTGCGGAATGATCTCCTTCCACGCCGCACGTACCGGGTTCTTCAGATTCGCGGTGAAGACGCGGTAGCGAGGTGCGTCCTCGTTGGCCACGATGTACAGGCGATCGTCGAGCACCTCGGCGACGTTGAAGAGGGCATTGCGGCCTGCCACCACCGTCACCGGCGTCGGCTTTTTGGCTCGCGTGTCGATGAGATAGATCTCGTTTTTCGTCCAGCCCTGCGACACCTCGATCACCAGGTGGCGACCGTTCGGCGACAGCGAGACCGAGGGCCAGTCCTTGAGATCGCGGCCAGCGCCGAAGATCTTCGGGTCCTTCTTGGGATCCGTGCCGAGGCGATGCAAGTAGACGTGGCGGTGATACGCCTCCTGTCCCTTCGGCACGGATCCGATGTCGGGGTAACGCGTGTAATAGAAGCTCTTGCCGTCGGGCATCCACGCGACCGATGCCGCCCGTGTGCGCGGGATCTCGTCGGGCAAGTCCTCTCCGGTCTGCACGTCGCGTACGCGCAGCACCGAGATCTCGTCGCCGTTGCTCGAAACGCCGTAGGCGATCAGGTTGCCGTCCTCGGACGGAAACCACCAATCGAGGCTCTTGGTGCCGTCCGACGCCAGCTGGTTCACGTCGACAAGAACGCGATCACGCCCCTCGACACCCTCGCGCACGTAGAGCACCGGCTGATTCTGTTTGCCGGTGCGACGGGCAGAGAAGTAGCGCCGGGTGCCGCCCACGCGTTTGCCACCTCCACGAACCGTCGCCTGCGTGCTCTTGCCCTCCGAGGGCTGCGGCAGCCGCGCAGGCTTGGCGTCGGCGGTCGAGGCAGGTTTGGCCCCCGCCTTGAGGGGAGGATCGCCGCCCTTGACCACCGGCACGCCGAGCGATCCGATCTCGTGCAACTGCCAGAGGCGGTCGGCGATGGCCTTGCGGCCCGGGACTGCGTCGAGTGCCCGTCGCATCGCCGCGTTCTGACCGGCCGTCCACGCCTTGACCTCAGCGTCGTCAGCGTTCTCGAGCCAGCGGTACGGATCTCGCACCTCGACCCCGTGCAGAACCTCGACCACGTCTTCCTTGCGAGTGGGGACGGGCGCCGCCGCCTCCGCTTTATCCGTCATGAACAACGCTCCCGAAACCAAGTCCACAATTGCGCGACCGAGCAGAAGCCCGCCAAGCGCGATGCCGAAGCCGCGCGTTCGACCCCAGCGCCGCACCTTCGTAACTCTCTCTTTGCGAGGATTCATCAGGCGCGCCCATGCATGAGTTGGGTGATCTTGCCTCGAAGGCCCATCAGCACCAGGGCGGCGAACGCAGGCACCAGGACGAAGATGAAGAAGAAATCGGCCTGTCCGCCGAAAATCTGGAAGAGCTCGCCGCGTTCGACTTTCTCCACCTGGCCCGACAGCACGCCCGCCAGCAGGTCGGCGATGAAGAACGAGCCGAACCACATGCCCATCATCAAAGAAGCGTACTTGGGCGGTGCCAGCTTCGTCACCATGGAAAGCCCGACGGGATAGAGGCAGAGCTCTCCCCAGGTGTGCAGGGTGTAGGTCGCGAAGAGCCAGACCGGACTGACTTTGTTGCCGCCCTCGGACAGCTTGGCCGCCAGCAGCATCACGACGAAGCCGGCCGAGACCAGCAGCAGCCCGAAGACGAATTTCGTCGCCGTGCGCGGCTCCTTGCCCCGTGCCGCCAGCCGCGGCCACATCCAGGCGAAGAGCGGCGCACACGTCAGGATGACAAATGGGTTGACCGACTGGAACGCCGAGGCCGGAACGTCGAAGCCGAGCATGTGCAGATCCGTACGTTCGGCCGCGAAGAAGTTCAGCGACGAACCGGTCTGCTCGTAAGCACACCAGAACGCGATGTTGAAGATACCGAGCAGCACGATCGCCATCACCCGATCGATCTCTTCCCGGGTCAGTCGCTGCTCGCCCGCGAGGCCCTCGCCCTGCTTTTCCCGCGAGGCGGGTCGGTCGCCGATGTCGCCCAACCACCGTCGCTTGAGCGCGATGTAGTTGATCGTGCCGATCACCATGAAGACACCGGCCGACGCAAACCCCCAGTGCCAGCCATAACGCGGGCTTTGCGCCAGGCCCCCGCAGACCCAAGGTCCGAGCATGGCGCCCACGTTGATGCCCATATGGAAGATGGTGAACGCCGAGTCGCGGCGCGCATCGCCCTGCTTGTAGAGCTGCCCGACCATCGTCGAGATGTTCGACTTGTGAAAGCCGGTGCCGAGCACGATGAGGGCAAGGCCGAGGAAGAACATCGTCTTGCCCGGGAACGCGAGGCAGAAGTGGCCAGCGGCGATGATGAAGCTGCCGATGAGGATGGCGCGGTGGGTGCCGAGCACACGATCCGCGAGGTACCCGCCGAGCAGCGGCGTCAGGTAGACAAGGCCGGTGTACCAGCCATAGAGCAGCCCCGCGTCGGCCTTCGACCACCCGAAACCACCCACCTTGCTGGTGAGAAAGAGCACCAGGAAGGCGCGCATCCCGTAAAAGGAGAAGCGCTCCCACATCTCGACGCTGGCCAGGAGGTAGAGCCCCCTCGGCTGCCTCATGGGCGGGCTGTCCGTAACGTTTCCTGCTGGGATCCCGGGGGAAGACGGGCTGGACATCGGGGCGACGATGGAACGCGCGGCCGGGTTTTTCAAGGATTTCGGCGGCCTCGGCGGCCGGCGAGTAAACTGGAAAGGCTCATGCCCGTGGCCAGCCGACGCCCTGTCAGCGATCGCAAAGGCTCCATCCTCGCGGGGCCGACCCGCCGCCGCATGCTCTCGGCCGGCTTGTGCGGGATCGCCGGCGCGCTGGCACCACGTAAGGCGCACGCCGATGCCCTGCGTATCCAGTGGGCGACGCGCGTTGCCGCGGGTGAACGACCGAAGCTGGTCCTGATTGCCAACGAAGCGCTCGACGGCGTCGAGGTCAGCGTGAAGGATGGGGGTGGACGAACCACCAGCGCCAAGGTGACTGTCCTGCACGTCGGGGCCGAACACGTGGTGATGCTCCCTGCCCTGCCCGGCCGCCAGCGTTACACCGGCAGCATCGTCATCCGGCGGGGCACAGCGGTACAGAAGCAGCCGATCAGCTTCGAGACCATCGTCGCCGGGCGGCTCGAGATCGCCATCGATCGCGCGCGCGTCGATCTGCCCAACCGCCGTCTCGAGGCCGTGCTCTCGCGACCGGCGGCGAAGGTCGAGATCAGCGTCATCGGCACGGCCAGCGGCACGGCCCTCGTCACCACCGAACAGGATCTCGGCGGGCGACCCGCGGGCAGCAAGCTCGTCGTCACCTGGCCGCAACCGCCCGGGCAGGCAGCGCTGGGTGAAGCCGACATCGCCCGGATCGATCTGCGCTTCACCGACACTGACGGCTTTTACGGCAGCGTCGCCCTTTTGCCCTGGCGAATCACGATCCCGCACGAGGAGATCGCGTTCGCCGTCGATTCGGCCACCATCGAGCCCGAGCAGGAGGGCAAGCTGCGCGCGTCGCTCGACAAGATCGCCGACGCCTGGGAGCACCATCGCGGCCTCGGCGCCGTGAAGCTCTACGTCGCCGGCCACACCGACAGCGTCGGCACACCGGAGCACAACCTGCGGCTTTCGCGCGCGCGGGCGGCCGCCATCGCCGGCTGGTTCCGGCGGCGCAAGCTGGCCCTGCCGATTCTCTCGGAGGGTTTCGGCGAGCACGCGCCCCTGGTGCCGAGGCCCGACGAGACCGACGAACCGCGCAACCGCCGGGTCGACTACATCCTCGCGCTCGAGGATCCGATCATCGCGGTTGCCACCGCCGCACGCTTCGTTCCGACCTGGCGCCGCGCCCCCTGACTGGCCGGCGCGGGCGCGCTATCTTGTCGCCGTGCCCGAGCTGCCCGACCTGGTTCACGTCGAACGCAAGCTGCGCGAGGCGGTGCTGGGCGCCGAGATCGCTTCGGCCCGCGTCGGCGATCCGACGGTCCTGCGGGTGATGATTCCCGAACCCTTCCCCGGCACCTTGACCGGCCGGCGCATCAGCAGCATCGATCGGCGCGGTCACTTCATGGTCTTCACCTTGGAGCCGTCGCTCGCGCTGGCGGTCAACTGCATGCTGGTCGGTCGTTTTGCGCTCGTGCCCCCAGCCGACAAGCTGCCCAAATCGCTCGGCCTCGCCCTCACCCTCGACACGCCGGCGGGATCGCAGGTCGACTTGCGCTACGTCGACGATCGGCGCATGGGAAAGATCTACGTGGCCACGCCCGAACAGCTCAAGGGCGTGCCGCAGCTGGGGACGCTGGGCGTGGATCTGCTCTCGCCCGCCTTCACGCTGGAAAATTTCCGGGCGCTGGCCAAGAAACGCCGCGACCAGGTCCGCCCCTTCCTGATGGACAAGAGCGCCATGGCCTCGATCGGCAACGCCTACGCCGACGAGATCCTGTTCGCCGCTCGTCTGCACCCCAAGACCTTCGTGCGCAAGCTGACGCCCGAGGACGTCGATCGACTCTACGCAGCCGTTGTCAGTGTCACCAAGAACGCGATCGAGGAGGTCGCCGCGCGCGACGAGCCGATCAACGTCAAGGTGCGGGATTTTCTCTCGGTGCGCGGCCGCGCCGGTGAATCCTGCCCCTCCTGCGGCACCACCTTGCGCGAGGTGCGCGTGGGCGACAGCGACGCCGTCTTCTGCCCGCGCTGCCAACCGGCCACGCGAACGTTGTTCGTTGACTGGAGCAAGCTCCCGAGTTGAGCTCAGCGCGCGATGGTCACGTCGACGCCGCAGGCATCCCGCGTGACGTCTTCGATCAGCTTCTTGAGCTCGAGCCCCTGCCCGCGATCATCGATCCACCGCTTGGCCTCCCCGTCCCAGTCGAGGTGCCAGGCGCGATCGCGGAAAGCGACCCAGAGCTGCCGCACCGGCGACTGCGGCGACAGAATGCAGCGGCGACCATCAGCGAAGGTGATCGACAGGGTGCCTTGCGAAAGCACGCTCTCGGCGACGTCGGGATCGACAGACTCGAAAGCCGCGTCGATCACCGCAAAGGTGTCGTCGATCAGGCGGCGATACTGGCTCTCTTCCATGAAAGGCTCGGTCATGACCGCGCAAGACTACCACCGCGGGCCGCAGCGTCGACCAAGGTCACGGCCGACGGCCAATCCAGCCCTTGCGACGGAAGTAATAGAAGATGCTGCCGCCGACCGTCGCCATGAACCCGAGGCACGCGTAGTAACCCCAGCTTTGCCTCAGCTCCGGCATGTTGTCGAAGTTCATGCCGTAGATGCCGGTGATCACCGTCAAGGGCATCAGGATGGCGGTGAACAGCGTCAGGAACTTCATGATCTCGCCGAGGCGCAGATTGGTGACCGAGAGATACGTCTCGTGCAGCGAGGTCAGCATTTCGCGATGGGTCTCGACCAGATCCGTCATGCGAAAAAGGTGATCGTAGATGTCGCGGAAGAGCACGGCATCGCTGGCGGGGATCAACGCGAACTCGTTGCGTCCCAGGCGCAGCATCACTTCCCGCTGCTTGGTCATCCACCGCCGCAGCTGCAGCGAGGTGCGCTTGAGCGCCAGCAGCGCCGTCAGATCGTCGGCCACGGGGCGGATGAGGATTCGATCTTCGACCGCCTGGATCCGCTCTTCGACGTCGTCTCGCAGCGGTTCCATGGTGTCGACCTGCCGATCCAGGATCGTGTGCAACATGACCGCCGGGCCGCGCCGCAGGGGCCCGCCGTGATTGCGCTGTACCAGTTCGAGCCCGAACGCGATCGAGCGAGAGTGGCGCTCGTGATACGTGTAGAGGTAACGAGGTCCCAGGAACGCATCGAGCTCGACCGTCTCGGTCGCCACCGCGGTCGAGCCAGCGGATATACCGTGGGCGATCACGAAGAGGTATTTGTCGAAGACCTCGATGCGCGGGTGCTCGCGCACGCCGAAGCAATCCGTGAGCGCGAGCGGGTGGAACTTGAAGACGTCCTTGGCGATTTTTTCGGCCACCGGGTTCTCGCTGCCCCAGGCGTCGAACCAGATAAACGTCTCTTTGTCCTCGAGCAGGGCCGGTAACTGATCGAGCGGAACGTCTTCCAGGAAGTCGTCGCCGCGTGTGGCGACGATGCGGATGTTGGCGCCATTGATGCCCGGTTTGTTGGTCGACGTGACCGCGCTGCTCAGCGCTTCGGCGATCGGCTCGGGGACGGCGTGGCTCACGGCTCGGCTCCTCAGCGGGCGGGCAGCGCCGTCCAGTAGCCCCGGCTGCGGGTCTGGATCAGCAAGGGAATGGGCAGATCGCGCTTCCATTCCGTCACGCGCTTCGAGAAGTCCTCGGGCGTGGCGATGGCGTGGTTACCCACCCGCAGGACAATGTCGCCAACCTCGATGTTGGCATCGCGCGCACCGCCACCCGAGATCGCGCTCACGTAGACGCCGCGTTTTCCGGGCACCGTGCCCGCGCGTGCCGGCGGCAAGGCCTTCACCTCGAAGCCGATCGACACGTCAGGCTCGGGGGTCATGCCACGGCAGTCCTCCGCGTGGCGCGGAGGCGGCGGTTTGGCCGTGGGGCCCGCGCGCGTCACCACTTCGCGCTCGATCGGGCGGCCGGCCCGCAGAAGACCGAGCTTCACCCGGCTGCCGGGCACGGTCAGCTCGGCGAAGATGCGAAAATCGTCGCGGGTGGCCAGAGGGTGCGACCCGAAGCTCGTCACGACGTCACCGACTTCGACCCCGGCCTGCGCGGCCGCGCTTCCGGCATCGACACTGGCGACCAGCGCGCCTCTCACGTTGGGTAACCCGAGCCCCGCGGCGAGCGCAGGCGAGATCGGCTGACTCTCGACGCCCAGATAGGATCGCGGTGCGTACCCCTTGTCGCGCAGCTGCGGCACCAGCAGCTTGACGACGTTGATCGGGATCGCGAAGCCGACGCCCGATGCCGGCTGTGCGCCGCCCCAGAATGCGGCGTTGACACCGATCACCTTGCCCTCGCCGTCGATGAGCGGCCCGCCCGAGTTGCCTACGTTGATGGACGCGTCGGTCTGGATGTAAAAGGAATAGGGCGGGTCGTCCCCCTCCATGCGATCGCCTTCGGATTCCACCACGCGTTCGGTGGCCGACACGATCCCCGCGGTCACGCTGTGAGCGAAGCCGAAGGGGCTGCCGATCGCGACGACCGTCTGCCCCGCTTCCGCCTTGTCGGAATCGGCCAACGACAGGTGAGCCAGCGGCGCGACGTTGTTCGGTTTGATCAGCGCCAGCAGAGCGATGTCGGCCTGCTCGTCGATGCCGACCACGCAGACCGGGAATTCGCGGCCATCATCGAGACGCACGCGAAGATCGCGCGACCCCCGCACCACGTGTTCGTTGGTGACCACCGATCCTGCGGCATCGATGAAGAAGCCTGACCCGACCGAATAGCTCTGCTGCGTGCGCGCGCCGGCGCGGGCTTTGGCGCTGAGGCTGCCGCGCACGTGCACCACCGTTGCGCGCGCCTTGGCTGCCAGCTGCGCCAGATGCTCGTGAGGCGGTCGGGCGCGCGTCGGCGTCCGGTCGCGACCTTGTGCCCAGGCGGTCGTTGCCAAAGACAACGACGCCACGAAGAGCAACCGGGCCGCGCCCCCTGCCACCCTGACCGACGACGACCGTAGCTGCCCTGGCAAAGGTCGTCCCGTCCCCGCTACCGCGGCTTGGTCTCGGGCGTTCCGGGACGACGGTCGGCGGGCGCGCGTTCGCTCGGCCGCGCCGGACGGGGCAGGCCCGGTTTGACAGCTGAATCACGTTTGCGCGCATCGGCCATGAGCTTGCCGTCGGAAGGTTCGGCGCGTTCCACGGCAGGCGGCGGCGAGCTGGTCTTGGTGCCGGCGCCTTTGGCCTTCGGCTTTTCCGTGCCCTCGCCCTCGCCGTTCATGGCTTCCTCGGCCGCGGCGCGCGCGGCGGCCTTGGCCTGCTCGGCGCGTTTGGCCGCCTCGATGCCCACGAAGTCCGTCACCTTGCCCTTGGTACCGTCCCAGAGCTGCTGGGCTTCTTCGCTGGCGCCGATGGCGCGCAGGTGACCAAAGAGAGTCCGATCGCCGAGATCGACGGTGACGCCAAACCAGACGATCGCGGCGAACCCGAGGATCGATCCGAAGAAGGTCAGCAGACGAAACACCCCTTCGCTCTTACACCAGGCCCCCCGAACGGCCAAGTTTTGCTGGCATTGCCGCGGCGGACCGCAGGGCGCGCGTCAGAGCTTGCCGGTGCGAAAGTCGTCGGCTCGCAAAAGCAGATTGGTCAGGCGATCGCGGTGATCCTGATCGATGGGGTCGATGGTGCAGCCGAAGCCGGGCGGCCGTTTGCCCGGGAAACCCTCGTCGACCCGGATCACCCGCGCCCGGCAGGTGATGTTGAAGTCCGGATCGTCACCCATTCCCTCTTCCGACCCGAAGATCACCAGCTGAAGTTCGACGCCGGGACGCAGATCGGGGTACTCCGCGGGCGTCCCTTCGAGGTAAGCGCCCCCGGCCGACACGTTGCGGATAGGCAGGATGTGGATGTCCGAACCGCGCACCTGGGCCTGCGCAAAGACTTCGATGCGCGGGCTGCGGCGGCTGGCGGGATCCCCGTCCGTCATCCCCTGATCATGAGCGCGCCGCAGGAAAAGGAAAGCCTCGGCCCTCAAGTGGGCACCAGCGTGGGCGTTCTGGCTTCATGTCACAACGCGGCAAGGCGCCGTCCGACGCTTTCGGTTTGGCGGCGCAATTTCGCCTGCTGGAAAACCGTTGGAAACCGCGCGCGACGTAAAGTGCTCCGTTTCCGTCGCGAGCCGCACCATGCACGTGAACCCCCCAACGTCGTCTCCATCCCTGGCTATCGCTTCGCCCCCCCATGAGCCCAGCGCCGAGACGCCGGTGCCCGAGCTGCCGTCGCACGCCAACCATCACGCGGCAAGGCCTAGCCTGCCCGCCGGCTTCGACGACAAGGTCAGGGACGATGTCCGGCTGCTTGGCGACCTGCTGGGCGAAGTGCTGCGCATGCAAGAGGGCCCCGCCCTCTTCGAACTGGTGGAACAGGTGCGTGCGCTGGCCAAACGCGGACGTTCCGGCAGCACGCTCGACGCCGAGGCGCTGCGCAGCCTGCTGGCGTCCCTGCCCACGCCCGAGGCGCTGCCGCTGGCGCGCGCCTTTGCCCACTTCCTCGCGCTGACCAACATCGCCGAACAACACCACCGCGTGCGCCGTCGCCGTGAACGCCGCCGCTTGCCCCAGGCCGAGACGCCCACGGCGGAGGCCTTCGCCCGCTTTCTCTCCTCGGGCGTGCCGGCGGATCAGCTTCACCGCACGGTCGCCTCGCTTCACGTCGAGCTCGTATTGACGGCGCACCCGACGCAGGCGATGCGACGCACGCTTTTGGAGAAACACCGCCGCATCGCCTCGCTCTTGCGCCTGCGCGACCGCACGGATCTCCTGCCCGAGGAGCAGGATCAGGCGCTCAGCGATCTGCGCCGCGAGGTGCTGGCGATCTGGCAAACCGATGAGCTGCGCCGCCGCCGCCCCACGCCGGTCGACGAGGCCTGGTCGGGCCTGGTGCTGTTCGAACAGGTGCTCTGGGACGCCTTGCCCGAATACGTGGGCGCGCTCGACCGCGGACTGCGCGACGCCACCGGCCGTGGCCTCCCCCTCGACGCCGCGCCCTTCCGCTTCGGCTCCTGGATGGGTGGCGATCGCGACGGCAATCCCAATGTGACCGCCCAGGTGACCGAGGAGGTCTGTCTGCTCGCGCGCTGGCAATGCGCGGATCTCTTCTTGCGAGAGGTGCGCCGTCTGCACGACGAGTTGTCGATGACCCGTGCCAGCGACGAGTTGCGCGCGCGCGTGGGCGCGGCGGCCGAGCCGTACCGCGCTCTGCTCAAGGAGGTGCTGGCCCGGCTCAGCGCCACAAGGCGCGTCTGCGAGAACGAGCTGCGCCGGGTTCGCGGCAAGCCCCACGAACCGTCGATCGCGCGCGGAGGTCACCGGGGCGAAGCGGCCGAGGACGCCGCGCCCTACGCCGATCCGCAGGAGCTCTGGCGCCCGCTCGCGCTCTGTCATCAGTCGCTGCACGCCACCGGCGCCGGCAGCGTCGCCGACGGTCGACTGCTCGATGTCCTGCGCCGGGTGGCGGCCTTCGGGCTGTCGCTCCTGCGCCTCGATCTGCGACAGGAGGCCAGCGTTCACGCGCGCGCGCTCGATGCCGTCACGCGCGCCCTCGATCTCGGCAGTTACCTCGCCTGGAGCGAGGCCGAGCGGGTCGACTTTCTCACCCGTGAGCTCGAGTCGCCGCGGCCGCTGTTGCCCCGTCGCCTGCCCGACGATCCCGCGCTGGCCGAGATCCTCGATACCCTCACCGTCTGCGCGCGGCAGCCGCAGGGCAGCCTCGGCGCCTACGTCATCTCGATGGCCAGCGCGCCAAGTGATGTTCTGGCCGTGCATCTGTTCCAGCGGGAAGCTGGCCTCGTCACGCCCCTGCGGGTGGTACCGCTGTTCGAGACGCTCGCCGATCTCGACCGTGCCGGCGACGTCGTCTCGCGCCTGCTCGACGTGCCCTGGTACCGGTCCACCACCGCCGGCCATCAAGAGGTGATGATCGGGTACTCCGATTCCACCAAGGACGCGGGCCGCCTGGCCGCCGCCTGGGGCCTCTTCCGAGCGCAGGAGGACGTGGTCGCCGCGTGCCAGAGCCGCGGTGTTCGCCTCACATTGTTTCACGGCCGCGGCGGAACCATCGGCCGCGGCGGCGGGCCGATTCACCTCGCCATCCTTTCGCAACCGCCCGGGTCGGTCGACGGCGGCCTGCGCGTGACCGTGCAGGGCGAGATGGTGGAAGCCTCGTTCGGTCTGCACGATGTCGCGGTCGAGAGCTTCGAGCTTTACGCCAACGCCACCTTGGAAGCGACGCTGCTTCCGCCGGCTGGGCCCAGCGCCGAGCACCGGGCGATGATGGACCGCCTGGCCGCGCTGGCCGCGAGTGCGTACCGGCGCGTGGTCCAGGGCAACCCGACGTTCTTGCGCTACTTCCAGACCGCCACACCCGAGCAGGAGCTGGGACGCCTCAACATCGGCAGCCGCCCCGCGCGACGACGGGCCGGGGTCGCCGATCTCGGCAGCCTGCGCGCGATCCCCTGGATTTTCGCCTGGACGCAAACGCGGCTCAACCTGCCCGCGTGGCTCGGCGTCGGCGAAGCGCTCACGACGATGTTCGAAGAGGGGCGCACGGTCGAGGTGCAGAAGCTGGCGCAGGAGTGGCCCTTCTTCCGATCCCTGCTCGATCTGTTCGAGATGGTTCTCGCCAAGGCCGATCCCGACATTGCGTCCTATTACGATCGTCTGCTGGTGCCCGATGATCTGAGGCCGCTCGGGCAAGAGCTGCGCGCCAGCTGCCAAAGGACCATGCAGGCCGTGCTGCGGGCCAAACGCGAATCGTTGCTGCTCGACGCCGATCCCGAGCTGCGCCGGACGATCGATCTGCGCAACCCTTACGTCGATCCGTTGAACCTGCTGCAGGCCGAGCTGCTGCGACGGTCGCGCGAAGGCGATGACGCCAGCATCGCGGATGCGCTGTTGATCACGGTCAACGGCATCGCCGCGGGCATGCGCAACACCGGCTGAGCGGCCTCACGGGTCGTACAGCTTGTCGACGTAGCGACGCAAGAGTTCGGCGACTGCGCCTCGCACCGGGAACGATCCAGCCATGCCGTAGACCGGTGCCATGCCGGTGCCGGTCGCCTTGGTCGCGCCCACCTCTTTCACGGAGGCGGCGAGATCCGCGGCGAAGCGTTCCACCACGCCCGGCTCGGTCTGGCGCAAAGTGATGCAGATATGGATGGCCGCCGGTCGCTGCAGCCCGTTGAGGCTCCAGCCCTTGCCGTTCATCACGTCGAGCACGCGGTAGATGTCGAGCTCCTCGGAGACAGAGGCAAAGGCGATCACCCACAACGGATCGCCGAGCACGCGCAACCCGGGAGTGCCCGCCACGATCTCACGCACGCGTTTGGCGGTGGCGAGGATCTTGGCGACGGCGTCGCGATAGCCCGTCTGCCCCATCGTGACCATCGCGGCCCAGCAGGTCGCCGAGAGCGCGCCCGGTCGACTGCCGGCAAAAGTCGGAGAAAAATACAGGCCGCCCGGCCAATCGGTGGTGACGAAGTACTGCTGCCGGCGCAGCTCGGCCCCGCGATAGAGCACGACGCTGGCACCTTTGGCGGCGTAGCCGTACTTGTGAGGGTCGGCCGACATCGACGTGACGCCGGGCAGACGAAAGTCGAAGGGCGGCACGGGGTAGCCGAGCTGCTCGGCGAAGGGCAAGACGAAGCCACCGAGACACGCGTCGACGTGCAGCCCCACGCCACGCTCTTGCGCCAGCGCTGAAAGCTCAGGGATCGGATCGACCACGCCGTGAGGGAAACCCGGCGCGGATCCGACCAGTGCCACGGTTCGCCTGGTCATCGCCTTTCGCATCGCCGCTACGTCCGCGCGAAAATCGGGGCCGACCGGCACGCTGACGACATCGAGATCAAAGATGTCGGCAGCCTTGCTGAACGCCGCGTGCGCGCTGTCAGGAACGATCACCTGCGGCCTTGCGATGCCCCGCACGCGGCGGCCGTGATCGCGATAGGCCTTCATCGCCAGCAAGATGCTCTCGCTGCCGCCCGAGGTGACCGAGCCCGAGACTTCCTCGGCAGAGATCGTCGCGGGACCTGCCGCGCCTTCTCCAACCGCGCGCTCGGCAACGGCCTCGCCCCGGGGTCGCCCGTTCAGCATGCGTGCGGTCATCGCGATGATCTCGGCTTCGAACTTCGCGATCGAGGGCCAGAGATCGCCGTGCAGCGGGTTGCTCTGCGACTGCGCGGCGTAGACACGGTTGAGAAATTCGATGTGGGCAGGATCGCCGTGATAGACGGAGCCCGACGCGTAACCCGACTGCCACCGCGGCCGCTCGCGTTCGGCCAGCGACTCGATGAACGCCAGCACCTCCGCGCGGTCGCGTCCCTCACCGGGCAGGGCGGTCAGGCTGGGCAGCGAACCGGCGTAGGGACGCAGCCCGTGGCTCGCACCTTCCAGCATCGTCGCGTATTCCGCTTCCAGGCGGGCGCGCACCGCCGGCAGCCGCTGTCCCTTGCGGAAGAGCCAATCGACGAGGCGCGGGCTCAACCAGCGCAAGAGGCGTTCGATCCGCGGCGGCAGCATCATGGCGCTTCACTTTACGCGACGGCGCACCCGTCACGCCGGGTTGGGGCGGTTGAGCCGCGCGAAGATGCCATGAGTCGCTTTGTGCAGGCGCCCAAAGGCATCGTAGAGCTCGTCGTAGACCGCGCGTGTTTCCGTGCGCGGCAAAAAGCGTTGGGAGATGGCCACGATGTCCGCGAGATCGTCGGCCGCCAGTCGCCCGAGGCCGATGAGGCCGATGAGGCCTGCGCCGCGCAGGTTGGCGAGCATCGGTTCTGCCACCCGCGCGATCGGACGATCGAGCACGTCGGCGTAGATCTGGCACCAGAGATCCGAACGCGCCCCGCCGCCGATGAAACGCAGCTCGGGCACCGGACCGCCCGCGTGTTTCTCCACGTGCCCCAGCAGCCAACGGCTGTTGAAAGCAACCCCCTCGAGCACGGCGCGAACGAGCTCGCCACGTGTGGTGCCGAGCTGATAGTTGAAAAATCCCCCGCGCAGGTGCGGATCCTCGACCGGCGTGCGCTCGCCGTAGAGCCAGGGCAGGAAGATCAATTTGCGGCTGCCGGGTGCAGCCTCGGCGGCGATCGCGTCGAAGCGACGATAGGCATCGGCTGGAGCTGCTGCCGTGCCGAGTTCGTCCTGCCCGTAAAAGAGATGATCGCGCAGCTGCGAAAGACACGCGCCCGCGCTCTCCTGTTCGTTGAGCAAGAGGTAGCGGCCCGGGATGGCCGCCGGCAAGGCCGCCATGTTGTGCAGGACATCGGTCAGCTTCTGCGGAACGTGGCAGGTGATCCACGACGACGTCCCGACGTAGAGGTGAGGCACGAAGTTGCGTGTGGTGCCCGCGCCGACCGCCGCCGCGTGCACGTCGGGACTGCCGCCCACGACGACGACATCGCTGCGCAAACCCCAGCGTTCAGCGAGGGAAGGCAACAAGCGACCGATGACGTCGGTCGAGGCACAGAGATCGGGAAGCTTGTCGCGCGGGATGCCGGCGAGACGAATCAGGCCATCGTCGTAGCGGATGGCGCGGGGATCGCGGTTGTCGGTCACCCAGTGCAGCGCGATGGAATCGAAGGTCGAGACCATCCGCCCCGTGAGCCGCGCGTTGAGATAATCCTTGGGCTCGAGAAACTTGGCCGCGCGGTCGAAGAGCTCAGGCTGCTCGTGCCGCAGGTAATGGATGTGGGCCAGCGGATCCTTGCCCGAATGCGTGGGCGCCCCACCGGTGAGGCGAATCCAGCGCGCCGCCTTCCAGGGCGCGTAGCCCATCACCGTGACGGCGCCGCCGGTGATGCCGGGCAGATGGCGCGCGCCCCGCGAATCCATCCAGGTGATCGCGTTGCCGATCGCCTGTCCGGTCTCGTCGACCGCGACGGTACCCGACCACTGCGCGGTCACGCTCACCGCCGCGATGGCGTCCCGGGGAACGGCAGCGACCGCCAGCGTGCGCTGGGCGGCCCGATCGATGGCTTGCCACCAGTCGTCGGGCCGCTGCTCAGCCCCTCCGCCCGGCAACAGAATCTGCTCCACCGGCTCGAACGAGCTGGCGCGCACGGACCCGTCGGTGCCCACGATCCCGGCCTTGGCGCCGGAGGTGCCAAGGTCGAAAGCGAGGACGTGGTCGCTCACTCGAACATCTGTTGCGCGAGGTACTGCGGCTCACCCACCTGGGTGATGAGCGACAGCTGAGCCTCGAGCCAGTCGACGTGCTCTTCCTCGGAGACGAGGATCTTCTCGAGCAGCTCGCGGCTGCCGTTGTCGCCGAGGCCGCGGCACAGCTCGATGTAGCCGTTGAGCTTGCCGATGGCGATGCGTTCGACCTCGAGATCGAGCCGCAGCTGTTCGTGCACGGTCTGACCGATGGTCAGCTTGCCGAGGCGCTGCAGATTGGGAAGGCCTTCGAGATAGAGAATCCGGCCGATGAGGATATCGGCGTGCTTCATCTCGTCGATGGACTCCGCGCGGATCTTGGCGCCGATGCGCTTGTATCCCCAGTTCTCGCACATACGCGCGTGCAAGAAGTACTGGTTCACCGCTGTGAGCTCGCCTGTGAGGATGTCGTTCAATGCGTCGATAACTTCGCTTTTGCCCTTCATATCTCGGCCCTTTCCGTGCCTGCGCGTCATCTTACGCCGGGCACAACGACGACGACAGACCGAGTTTGGACCGGGCGATCGAACAGGGCCTCGAATCGAATTTGGGTCCGCCGCCTCCCGGGTGAGGAGCCTCAAGTCCGCACCTGTCAACGGGTTGTCGGGGGTGCCACCTCGGGCCGGTCGCGGCGTCCGCCGGAGATCCTGGCGGTGGCGTTGACGACCCTGTTTTCGCGTGGTAACTCATGAGACCCGTGTTGAGAGTGATTATCAATATCGCTCGCTGCGAAAAACGCGCTGCGTGTTTCGTCCCTTCGCTCACGACGCAGGAGGCCGCCGTTTCCGGCGCCTCGGCGAGATGCCTGCCCGCGGCTGACGGAGGCCGCGCAGCGCCATGATCATCTGCGTCTGTCACGGCGTCTGCGACAAGGAGCTGACCGCCGTCATCGCCTCGGGCGCCGACAGCGTCGAGAAGGTCGAGCGGCAATGCGGGGCCGGCGGCGACTGCGGCACGTGTCGCCCCGACATCGAACGCCTCATCGAGCTCAAATCCTTCGGACCCGTCGCGCTCGGCCGGGCGACGCCCGCTTCGGGCACCACCGCCGTCAGCTGCTTTTTGGCGCGCGCCGAATCCGGCGATCTCTAAGCGCGCCTCGCGACCCGGTCGCTATCAGGTCGCGCGTTTGATCTGCGGGCGATCCGGCGGCGGCAGCGGCGTCTCGTCTTCCGTCATCTTTTCGGTCATCGCCAACCGCTTGCGCGTCTCGGCCAGTATGGAAAAGGGCTTGTAGACGACCTGGTCGGGCACGTCGGTCACGAACGCCGCCGAGCGTGGTGTGAACGCGCCGCCGGTCATGAAGACCAGCTTTCGCAGCTTCTGCGGGGCTGTCGCGCGGACCTCGTCGTAGATGTCCATGCCCGTCAGCTCGCGCATCATGAGATCGCAGTAGACGAGATCGATCCCTTCGTCCTCGAGCACCAGCTGCAGCGCTGCCTCGGCATCATTGACGACGTCGACGTCGAACTCCGACCGCAACGTATTGACGAAGACCCCCGTCACCAGCTCGTCATCATCGATGATGAGCACACGCTTGCGCCCCAGTGCCGCCATGTTCACCCTCCACGCTCGTGGTTGACAGCCGCCGCCCGCGAGCCCCGCCGGTCCCCGAACTATCGGTCCGCCCACCCTTTGTTACAAGCCTGAGACGAACCTGAGCCCGAGCCGCAACCCGCCAATCTCGTGACACGTCGCCGAGCAACGACGACGGGTCAGGGGTTGGCAGGCGGCGTCGCAGGCGCGGCGGGCGTACCGGCGCGCGCCGGCAAAGTCGGCAGCGGTCGCTTCTCCACCGCATGGTCGACCGCGGGCACGGTGCGCAGGTACGCATGGATCGCCCCGAGATCTGCCTCGGTCATCTTGGCCCGGGTGAGCCACGGCATGTTGGTGAAGGCCTCGGGCTTCACCTCGGGTAGATCGCCGGGCGCGATGTCGAAGGCTTTGAACAGGCCGACGAAGGCCGCCTCGTCGCGCGCGCCGATGCCGGTGGCGTGCGGGGTGATGTTCGCGGAACGGAGCACGCCGCCGGGGCCCTTGAACTCATGCCCGCCAGCGAAGAGTCGCCCCGCAATGGGCTGGTGCTTGCCGTCGACCGGCGTGTGGCAGAACTCGCAGCCCGAGACTTTGCTGAGGTACTTGCCGTACGCGATTCGGTCGCTCGGCGCAGGAGCCGTGACGACACCCTCGACGGGCCTCGGCGCCATCTTCACGAAGAAGCTGACGGGAAAGTCGATCTGACTGTCGGCCACGGCGTTGCGGGCGGGCGGCAGGCCGCGCAGGTAAGCGATCACGGCGTTGAGGTCTTCATCGCCGAGAGCGCGGTACTCGGTGTACGGCATCATGGGAAAGAGCCCCTTGCCGTCCTTGTCGATCCCTTCGCGGATCGCGCGCATGATCTCGCCGTCGGTCCAGCGGCCGATGCCGGTCTCGGGATCGGGCGTGATGTTGGGCGAACAGACCCGGCCGGGCGCCCCGCCTTCTTTGCCGAGACATTCGCCGCCGCCACCTGCGGGGCCGACCGCTGGGCCAGCGAAGCGGGTGAGGTCATGGTTGGAGTGACAGTCCATGCAGCCAAGCACGTGCTCGACCAGGTAGCGCCCGCGTTCGATCCGTTCGGGCGTGCGCTCGACCACCGCGGTCGAAGCCGCGCGCGCCTTCGGCTTGAAGGTCGCCACGAAGACCGCCAGCCCCGCCACGACAAGACCGACGAACAGCGCTGCGAACTTCAGGACCCTGCGTGCGTTGGGCATGCCCTCCCTTCGCATGTCAGCCCCCGCCGCCGCAAGAAAAACCTACCCACACAACGCAAGGTGGAATACCGACTTGCCACCACAGAAACCCACCTGCGCGTCGATACGGCTCAGCGAGCACGGCTTGGGTCGGCGGGCGGCGGGGCCGCGACCGCAGCTTCGTGTCGGGCGGCAGCTTCGCGACGTTCAATCGCCAGCCGAATCGGCGGGAACAGCGGCAGGGTTTTCGCCTCGGCGGGAGTCACGAAGGCGGCGTGGATCACCTCGCGGTTGTCGACCGTGATGATCGGCAGGGCCGCAAGCTCGAGCGAGAAGATCTCGACATGGTCCTTCTTGCCGTACCAGTCGTGAGTCAGATCGATCACCGGGACGAGCTGGTCTGCGTGCGCCTCGATGCCGACCTCTTCGCGAAGCTCTCTGACCGCGGCATCCCGCGCGGCCTCGCCTTTGCGAACCGCGCCGCCAGGGAGCGAGCGAAACGGCACGTAGCTGTTCTGCACGAGCAGCAGACGTCCTTCGTGCCAGAGCACCACCAGCGCGCCGTGACTCTGCGGGTGCGCGATCTCCCAGTACACGTTCAAGACTTGATAGGCGCACCGGTACGCCATTCGATAGAGCCGATCGAGCCCCGCTGAAAGCTGGCGCCGCACGCGCGCGAGAATTGGCGGACGACTGCAGCTTGGCAAGCAAAAGGTTCGCACGCGGTGATCCCAGGGACGCGGGCGCGAGAGAAAGGTCGCGGCCAGACCTGAATGCTCAGCGCGAGGCGGTCCCACCGCCGGCGCGGCGCAGGCCGACGGTAGGACCGCTCTTGCTGGCGGCCAACGCGCGCCCGAGATCGGCGGCCGCCTCTGCTCCCACCACCTTGGCGAAGGACGCGACGATGTCGTCCCAGGTCGAAGGACGGCCGGCGCGGTCGCGAAGGAATGCCGCCAGCGCCTCGGTGATCGCCTTGCGCCCGTAGCGATCCTCGAGCTCACAGAGCAACAGCGCCGGCCGATCGTAGGCGTAGGCGCGACGGACAATCCACGGCTCGGTCTTGGGCGGGCGACGGGGCGAATAATTCGGATCTGCGGGTGCCGCCTCCCAGTCGCGGCGCCAGGTGGCGAGGCGGCTGCGGCGCTCGGACGCTGACACCGCCCAACTCTCGAGGTAGCGCGCGATCCCTTCTGGCCAGAAGTCGTCGACCGCAGCCGGCACTGCGCCGGGGAAGAAGCCGTGCGACACCTCGTGCGTGACGAAGGCGACGTCGTCGGCAACATGAGTGCCGAGCGTGATGTTCGATAGCGCGCCGTAACCGCCCTGCCCCTTGCTGAAATCGGTGATGGTCACGCGCAGCTCCGGCAGCGGGTAGCGGCCAAGCGGCGCCAGCGCCTCCATCGCATGCGTGACGGTATTTTGCAGTTTCGCCAGGCGTCCCTCGTCGGCAGCGCCGAGCTCGACCTTGGTGCCGAGCATCTCGAAGCTGCGGACCTTGAAGTCCCGTCCGCCGTAGATGGTGAAGTCCGCGCCCTTGTGCATCCAACGAGTCGCCTCGAGCCCGGAGTCGAGCGCCTCCCGCGAGAGGCGGCGCCCCTGCCCGAATACCGTGAAGTCGGGCGGGACCTTGACCACGATGTCGTGCTCCACGACCTGCGCGTCGCCGATGCCGGGCAACCAGTTCGACTCGGGTCGCAAGATGAACTCGTCAGCGCGGATGTGATCCATCTGGCTGGCAAACGGCGCTCGCCCGCCCCACTGGATGCGCAACGCGATCTCGGGCCCCGGCTTCACCGGCGCCACCACGAGCAGCGATTGTCCGACCTCGCGAAAGCGGCACGGCATCCCGTCCTGGGTGACGCCTTCGATGCCCCAGCGGGTCTTGCCCTCACCCGTGCGCATCTGCAGACCGATCACCGGCTCACTGGCCGACTTCACACCGATCACGAGATCACCCTCGAACGAGCGCTCGGCGCTGGGATCGATGGTCACTGCCCCCGTCTTGCTGACGATCGAGCCGGGCAGAACGCGTTCCCAGTCCAGCTCCCAATCGATGAGCGCAATCCGCCGCTCTTTCCACGTCACCAGAGCCGAGGCGTGCGAGTACGCCGTGTTTCCACCGTCGTGAACCGCGATCAGGCCAAGAAAGAGCGCCAGCTGCTCGCCGCGCATGAAATAGGGCTGCTGCTCGATCACGACCTGCTTGAGGTTCTTGCGCCCCATCTCGCTGCACCAGGTTTCGATCTTGGCCTGCTCGTCACCAAAGACCTTCGGCAGCGACACGCACGCGCCCGACTCGATCTGATGCTCGAGCTTTCGCAACAAGGCATCGAGCTCTGCCTGCCGCGACAGCGGGATCTCCAGAGGATCGCGTTCCACCGCAGGCCGGGTGGGCACCGCCGGCGGGACGGTTGCGCACGCCGCACATCCCATCGCGGCGATCGCCAGCAACCATGCCGCCCGACCTCGCCCCGTCTGCCGTCCCCTCTGCGCGCGCATGTCCCGCATGTATAGCGCAAAGGCGCCTCAACGCTGCGGAGCAGAAAAACACCTTGCTGGTCTGTCCGCGTGAGGGCCGCCGACCGACTGGTGTCCATAGGCGCCGCGACCAGATTTCCTCGAGCGCGCCAACGTCGGTTGTATCCCTACCCGGGGGTCGCTCGTAGCCATGAGTGGGCGATTGCCGCCGGAGGGACGAGATGGACCAGACCGATCGCAGCGCAACGGGTACGGCGCAGCATCCTGAGATCGGTCGGGGTGTTGCAGGCGCGCTATCGCGTGCAGGGTTTCATCGGCCAAGGCGCCATGGGACGAGTCTTCTGGGGGGAACGCCTTGGCCTCGGGCGCAAGGTCGCGATCAAGCTGCTTCGGGCGCCCGTCGGCGATCCGACGTTCTTGCAACGGTTCGAGCTCGAAGCGCAGGTGATGGGCCGCCTGGCGCACCCGAATTGCGTATCGGTCATCGACGTGGGCATCGATCGCGAGCCATTCCTGGTGATGGACTTCGTCGACGGATCGACGCTGCGTGATCTGCTGTCGGGTGGTCACTTCGATCCTGCGCGGGCGATCGGGATCGTGGGCCAGATCCTGGCTGGTCTCGCACACGCGCACGACAACGGCATCGTCCATCGGGACATCAAACCCGAGAACGTAATCGTGGCCACCGCCACCGGTCTCGCGGGTGAACAGGTCCGCCTGGTCGACTTCGGCGTCGCTGCGCTGGTCGGGCGAAAGATCGACCCCACCGCGGGCATGACTGTCGGATCGCCGTCGTACATGCCGCCTGAGCAGTTCAGCGCAGCGCCTCTCGATGTGCGCGCGGACATCTACTCCGTAGGGATCTTGCTCTACGAACTGCTGACTGGATGCAAACCGTTCGAAGGCGACAGCTTGCCCGCGACTCTGCTGGCGCAAAAGGAGATGCCGCCTCCGCCGTTCGAGGCCAAGGCACCAGGGCTCCGGCTCTCCAGTGAACTCGAGGCCGTGGTGAGACGCGCGCTCGCCAAGTCGCCGCAGGAGCGTTTCGGCTCGGCGATCGAGATGAAGGTGGCTCTCGACGAAGTGCCGGAGATGCTGCCGGCGTTCGCCGCCGAAGATCTCAGCTGGGTGACCCTGATCGAGGAGCCCGGCGATGGGGAGGGGAGCGACGGACGCCATGACGATCGACGAGTCGATGCTGACGTGGAGGAGATGCTCGACGCGACAGAGATCGCGGTCTGGGCGCCGGCCGCCGAAGACATGAACGGTCACGTCGCCGGAGACGTTGGCGATGCCTGGTTCCACGAGGAGGTTCCCGCCACCTCGTGGCGCCCTGACCGATGGCAGTGGCGTCGTGGCATCGCGAAACGCGTCCTGCCACCGCTGCAGCGGGTCCGCGGACGCGTGGTCGCTTGCGGGCCGACGGTCATGCGGGCGGTGGGGACGCTCGGGGTCCTTGTCCGGGGTGCTGCGGCTGGTACGCGCGCCATGCAACGGCAGCTGCGCCCCTACGGCGACATCTTCCTCTCGTTCCTCCGTCGTCAGGCCGCGAAGCTGCCTGGACGCATGCGCTGTCTGGCAGCATTCGCGCGCAGCCTGGAAACAGGGCGACGCACGAAGGCGGTATTTGCCAGCGCGAGCCGATCCCTGCGTGCGGGCGTCGTGCTCGGGCGATGCCGGGCGAAGGACTTGCTCACGCGAGCGTCGGCGACATGGAGGGCCCTGCCCCTCCACATCCGGCAGGCCGCCGGGGCGGCCACGGCGGGGTTGATCGTGGCCTTTCTCTTGGTGATGACTTTCCGCCCGACGAGCGAAGGTCCCGCTGGACCCGCGGTCGAGCGTCCGATCGAGCGTCCGATCGACGTGACGTCGGGCGAGGCGGCCGCTCCGTCTGTCGATCAAGCCGGGTTAGAGGCGCCGCCAAAAGGGCCGCTCTTCGCTTCGACCACACCGATTGCCGCTGACGCCGGTCGAGGCTCATCCACCTCCGCGGATCTGACCGATCGCCAGCTCTGGCAGCGCCTTCACGCCGAGCTCGAACGTCGCCCCCACGACGCACGCGTCCCGCTGGCGCTCGCTCGTCATTCTCTTGCGCGGCAGCGCTATGCGGAGAGCGTCGCGTACTTCCGGCGCGCGATGCGGGTGCAACCAGGCCTGCGGCAGGATCGCGAAGTGATCGATGACGTCATCGCCACACTCCAGAGCCGCCGTGCTGCCTCGGACGCCGAATCGCTCTTGCACGAGCTAGGCGCCCCGGCCCAGCAGCAGCTGCGTCTAGCCGCCCGCGGACACGAGCATCCCCGAGTCCGCCAGCGCGCCCGCGCTCTCGTCACCAGTACCGGCAAGCGACCGTTTTTGCGTTGGCTCTGATCGACACGTCGGGATCACGCGACCTCCTTGCTGTAGGTCATCACCAGGTACATCACGACCCGATCCTCGCCGACGTTGCGGTACCAGTGCGGCACGTCGGCACCGAACAGGATCGCGTCGCCGGCCTCAAGCCGCTGTGCCACACCGTCGACGCCGATCTCGACAGTGCCGGCGGTGACCACGATGTTCTCGCTGGTTCCGGGCGGGTGCGGATCGGCCTGTTCCTCGCCTCCCGGGCCAAGCTCCAGTTGATAGAACTCGACAGGGCGGGGCTCGTCGATGGGAAAGAGGGCCCGCGAGACGAAGGCGTTGTCACGGCTCGACAACCATTTGGCATCGCGGCTGCGGAGCACCCGAGGCGAGGCCTGGCCCTTGGTCGTGATGCGTAGGCGCCCCGGGGGGGCGGTCGGGCGCACGCTCTCTTCTGACGTGGCGTAGCTCCCCGATCCACCTCGCCAACGCCATTTCGGTCTATGATTTCTAGACGTGTCAACCCATCTACCGGAGACAAAAGGCGAGGTCTTTCACTTCACCACTCCAGATGCGCTTTTCGGGATTCTCACCTCTCAACGGCTTTGGGCCTCGAGTACAACCGCTCTCGAGGATGCGCAGGAACTTCGCCACTGCCTTGGGCTGGCGCGGAGATATTGTCGCGACTCCGCCGACCCGCGAGTCCCCACTCTGAAAAAGCAGGTCATGGACGGCCTGGCTGATCGGCTCGGAAATCCTGAAGTGGAACTCCGTGAGTCCTTCATTGTGTCCTTCTGCTCATCGCAGAAGGAAAGCCAACACTGGACACATTTTGGGCGAAGTGGACGCGGCTTCGCTGTCGGATTTCGTGGAGCCGTCCTGGGCCGAAATCCTCAGTCACAATTCGGACCAGTCGTTTACAGCCCGAAGGAGCAAGCGCAAGAAATAGAAGAATCGCTGAAAGCCGCATTGACAGAGAAGACGGCAGAATCAGCGATCAACCTGTTTCTCGAGAAGCTCGCTTCTCTGGCACCGCGGATGAAGGGTCAGAACTTCAGCGCCGAAGGAGAGTCGCGTCTCATCTGGGTGGACGGGAATGGTACCCATGGCATCTCGAAGCTCCGTGCCAGATCGCTCGGCGAGCGAATAGTTCCCTTCCGAGAGATCTCACCTGAACATTTTGGCGAAGCGCGACTGCCGATTTCATCAATCACGATGGGTTGCAAGATTGATAGTTCACTAACCCGATCGATCAAGAACATGTTGAGGGAAGAGGGATACGGAGAAGACGAAGTCGCGATCTCTAAATCGACTCTGCGTTTCCGATAGACCGTTCTGGCCACGATGCAGCCCTTCCGCTGAAGGGTGACCGTGCCTTGGCCGTCGAGCTTTCCCGCGTCTGCGACGAACTTCCATCCCGACCCTGCAGGGCAGAGGGCCACGCCGGTTCGGCGACGTTGGCGGCGACTTGATTGGGGCGACGTTGCTCCGCACCGTCACTGCCCTTCAGGCCACCTATCGAGAGTTCACTAAGATCACGGTCAGATGCTGGACACGGGGTGCGGCGGCCCTCCGCGGCCCGGCTGTCTCGATCAAGATCCGCGGGCCGGGCGCTTTCGTCGGGCCGCCAGACCGATCAACAGGGACGCCAGCGCGATGAAGAGCAATGACGGCGATCCGCGAAGCATCGGCTCCGGCGCCATCTGGCAGCCGCTCGACGAGGGTTTCGCGGCCGGCGCCGGTGGCGTCAAAGGCAGACCGGGCAGCGTGCCGCCGCCGGAAGAACCGCCGCTGCCGGCCCCACCGCTGCCGTTGCTGCTGCCACCGTTACCACCACTCGAGTTGCCGCCGCCGTTCCCGGTCTGAGCATCGATCGGTCCCGCGCCCGGTCGCCCAGCACCGGCATCGCCGACACCCGCATCCCCCGCCGTCGCGCCACCATCGGAGCCCCCCGGAGTCGGCATCCCCGGGGGCGTCGGCTGCGCCGCGGGTGCCACGCAGCGGACGCTCGCCGTGGGTGCGTGCTCGGTCTTGCCGTCGCTACAGATCGCCTTGCCGGCGCGGCCCGCCGCCGGCTGCCCGCCGATCTCGACCTCGATCACCGCCTTGCTCGCGTCGGCTGATACGACCTTGAACTTGGGACCACCCGGCAGGGTGTCCTCGTAGAGTTTGCCGACCGGCAACGCCTCGTCGCCCGTGCGGTTCGTCTCGGGCGTCATGTCGAGCAGCCAGTTGTTGTTGCCGGCGAAACGCGCCTCGCGCACGTCATTGGCCACCGTCACCAAAACCCGGGGACTGAGGCGAGCGTCTCGTCCAATGGGCGCGCGCAGCTCGAGGTAGTAGCTGGTGAGGCGTCCCGCGCCGCCGAACGACCGCCCTTGCGGAAAGGGGATCTGCAGCAGCTGCGGCCCATCGCACGAGCTCTCGAGCGGATAGATCGTGTACGAGCCGCTCTCGGCGACCTTGATGACGTTGCAGCCGCCGATCCAGTCCTGATAGGCCTTCTGGATCCCGTTCATGTGAAAGCACTGCCCGCCGCCCATTGGATCGAAGGGATTGCCATATTCCTGATGCTGGCAGTCGGCGCCCGCCTGGTCGGGCCACGCGATCGGAACCGGCTGTCCGTTCACCGCACAACGCATGGCCGACGAGTGCACCATGCCGAAGTTGTGCCCGGGCTCTTGCACCAGCACCGTGCAGCTGTGAAACGAGTTGTACCAGCTGTGGCGCGTGGGCCGGTCCGCACGTCCCAGCTCCGCGATGCCGGCCCAGTTGCAGGCCGCCTGCTGCGTGCCGAAGAACCAAAGGTACTGGTCGAACCGCCCCGGGATCTTCGAGACCAGCGTCTGCGCGACGCGATCGGTGTCGCAACGCCCGCCCATCTGGTACGGGATCGGCCCAAACACCTCGCCCTCGAGATCTTGGATCCCGTGCGAGACCTCGCGAAAGTAGGAACGAATCGAATCGGTGCGATCGGCGCCGAACAGCACGGACTGCGCGACGGTCTTGTCGATCGGGTTGCCACCGCCGTCGATATCCAGCAACACGAAGGCCCACTTTCGCGTCGGCTTGGCGGGGCCCCCGATCAACGCCGAGGCTCCCGCCTCGAAGGAGCTCGTGCCGTCGGCGGCATGCGCAGCATCTCGATCGATCTCGAACCTCGAGACCCGGATGGCTTCGCCCACTTCGCGGCCCCAAACCCTCAGCGCGGTCCCGGGCGGAATGTCGATCGGCTCAGCGAAGAGCAGACCGCGTAGCCGACCGTCCGGCGTGCGCAAGCGGTGCTCGATCTCGGTCCGCGCTCCCCGGTTGACGACGTAGCTGGCAAGCTCACCGCGGAAGGACGCCGCCGATGACGACAGCGTCGTTTCGGTTCCGGTGCAGGAGGACGACGCCGTCCCCATGACGAACACAACGATCAGGACGTACGGCGCCATTGTCGTCGAGGTCAGCGTCACGGCGGAGCCAGCCTAGCGGACCTCGACGCGATAGGAAGCGCGAAATCCCCAAAAGGGGTGTGCCGTTCGGCAGACGAAACGCCTACGAACGTTCGTGCGGCGCAGTCACTGCAGCGGGAAAGCGTCTTCGTCCGGCGGCGCTTCGGGCTTGCCCGACCGACCGCGCGCGGACGCTCCGCTCAGCTCGGACATGACCTTCGTGATCTCCGCGAGCCGCGCTTCGACGAGAGCAAAGTTCTTCGCCTCCGCCGATCCGGGCTTCAACTTCGGGCTCTGTGCCGGATGCTCCTTGCGCAGCTGCACCGCCATCGCTGTCAAGGGCACGATCAGGGTCACCAGCTCCAACTCGGCAGGGCGAAGGCCGATCTTTTCAACCAGCATCCTGATCTTCGGCTCTCGCCGCATACCCTCTTCGGTGCGCGCGCCGAGCCGTTCCTCACTGGCTCCCTCGTCGCCGTCTCCCCGGCGTTCCTTGCGCCGCTGTTCCTTCAAGCGAAGGGCGAGGGCCGGATCGGAGGCCGCGAGCTTCTGCACGCCGCGCATGAAGGCCAACCACTGATCGATGGTCTTGCCGGTGAGCAAGTAGTTGTCTGGCGACAACTCAGGTCCGGCGAGCGCAGGCGGGCAGAGGGGTACCAGGGCGGTGAACCCCGGTGCGATGAGAAAAATCCGGAGCACGGCTCTACGGGAGGCGCCGTTGCTGCGCACAGAGGCGCCGCTGCGGGCGAAGTCCGTCGATGATGGCTTCAAGGGTGAGACTCCTGCTGAGGTGAGCGACAACTGGCTGGGCAATCCAACTCGCGGAACGCTCCCTTACATGCGTGTCGCCGCCACCTTGGCCATCGCGATGAGCGCGTCGCGATTGTTGCCCGACACTCCATAGAGGAAACCGTTCTTCAGCATGAAGACCGTCTTGAGCATGACGTGATACGAGGCCACGTCGCCCACGCCGGAGAGCTTCTCCTCGCCGCCCTTGGCCAGCAGCTCGAGGGTCGACGAACGATACGGTGCAAAGGAGACAGCGGCGAAGCGCGCGGTCGGCTCCGCTCCCAAGTACTGACAATAGTAGTTTGGCGTGTCGTCGGTGGGCGGCGGCGCGTCTTGATGAGTGGTTCGGGTGATCTCCTCGCCGAAGGCGGCCGCCGCTTCCGTGATGGTCACGAGCGCGCAAGCGGCGTCAGCGGGTTTGACGGCCACGGGCCCAGACATCGGCGAAGTCCCGCTGGGCGTCGCCACCGCCGGAGCGGGACTCGAACCTTGGGGTGACGAAGGATCTCCGCCACAGGCCGAGACCGTCGCGGCCAGCATGAGCACGGCCGACAGCGCGGCGGTTCGAGTTCGTGTCTGGCTGGATCGATTCGGCGTGCTGTCGCTCTTCTTCATGAACCATGAACGCGAGTGGCTGCACTTGTTCCCGTTTTCGTTTTCGCTAGATCCTTGATGGATCGTCAACAGAGCGATCGCGCGACGGATGAGCACACGCCGCTTGCGCGTGCGCGCGACGAATACGAATGGGCGCGACTTGACCGGCTCGGTCGCCCCCCTCACCCGTCAGCTGCCGCCGCGGCCTGTCCCCGCGAGGGAGAAGCACGGATTGGTGCGGCAGGCATGGGACTCAGCGATTGCCGAACGAGGCCGTCCAGTTGGGGGCGACGGAGCGGGCGAGATCGAGCAGCGGCTTGGGGATGTCGGCGCTGCCGGTGAGCTGGCGGATGTCGAGGATGTCGTCGCTGCCGAAGCCGGTCGGGCAGCGCAGGGCCCATTGTTTGGCCTCTTCCAACGACGGAACTTCGATGATGTAAAAGCCTCCGACGAGCTCCTTGGATTCGGCGAACGGGCCGTCGACGATCTTGCGACGTCCCTTGGAGACCGCCACGCGCGCACCGGGAGCGCCGGAGGTGAGCCCCTCGGAGGCGACGAGCACGCCGGCCTGGTGCAGCTCCTCGTTGAATTTCATGTATTCGGCGAAGAGCTTCTCGTCGAAGGGCGGGTCGATCTGAGGATTGGTGTCGTCGCGACGGGCGGTGATGATGAAACGCATGGCATTCTCCTTGATTGCCGACCGGGGGAGTCCCGGCGGGATACCTCAGCGACGAAGCGCCAACCAGGCGATCGACATTCTCGGAACGATTTTTTTCGCTTCGCCCGGTCGGCCCACGAAACCGCGGTTTCGTGCGCTGTGTTAGGGTGAGCCCGTCATGGTCGACGACCGCGAGGACTTCATCCGCGTCTACCCGGCCGCCTTTCCCGTCGCGGATGCCGCGGCGTTGACCGCCCACCTCAAAGGGGCGTTCGCCCAGGGTTTCGGGCGTTCCCGCCGCGCGGAGGGCGGGCACCCCAAGACGGTGCACGACGATCTTCAGATCGGCGACATCCGCGACGTCGACGCTTCGGACTATCGCGCCACCGTGCTGCCCGCGCTGTTCGATTGCCTCAAGCGCTACGTCGACGAGTTCGACATCCTCGCCAGCTTCACTCTGGTCGGCTGGTACTTGAAGGCGCAGCTCACGCGCAAAGGCGAGGGCTACCACGCTTGGCATTTCGAGAGCTCGACGTTCACCAACGCCAAGCGCGTGCTCGCCTGGAGCATCTACCTCAATGACGACTACGAGGGCGGCGAGCTCGAGTTCCTCTACTTCGGCAAACGCATCAAGCTCGGCGCGGGGGACGTCGTGATCTTCCCGGCGGCCTTCACGCACACGCACCGGGGCAACATGGTGACGGCCGGCGAAAAGCTGCTGCTCACGGGCTGGTACGAGCTCGTCCCCGAAGATCCTCCGGCAGACCCTCTCGGTGTCTAAGCCAGCAGGCCGGGCAGCGGACCCATGCACCAGGGCGCGTGCCCGATGGTGTCGACGTTCATGCCGAAGCCGCGCGCGATGGCGATGTACACATCGTTGTGGTTGCGACCTGTGCAATCGATGATGCGACCGCCAGGGCCGAGCGCGCCGCCGAGTCGTCCCGCCAGCAAGAAGGGCGTGTTTTTACCGTCGTGGCTGGTGCTGGCGCCGTTCTGGGTGCCCCAGACGGTGACCGTCTGATCGAGCACGCCGTAGCTTTTCAGCTTGGTGATGAAGTAGGCCCAGTCGCCCGCCAGGTGCGCCTGCATCTGCATCATCTTTTCCCCCGCCGCCCCGCCAGCGCCGCCATGCGAAGTGCCGTGCCAGTCACTGATGCCGAACTTCGCGATCGGCTGGTTGCACTGCCCGCCTCCCCACATCATCGACGTGATGCGGGTGGCGCCACAGGCCAGGGCCATGGCCATGACATCGAGGAATAGCCGATCGACGTCGGGCAGATCGTTGAGCTCGGCAGAGAAACCTGTCGCGCTGGTGGGCGGTCGCTCCTGGCCGCATGCGGGCGCCGCGGTGACGCCGCTGGCGAAGCTGCCGAGGTTCTTCTCGAGATCCCTCACCGACTCGAAATACACGTCGAGCTTGGGCTTCTCGGCGCTACCGGCGCGGGTGCGAAAGAGGTTGATGTCGTCGAGCACGGCGTCGAGAACGCTCTTGCCGGCTCGCAAGCTGCGTTCGGCCGCAGCCGGATCGCGCATCGTCGCCGCGCCGGGTGCCAGCTTCGATGACACGCGCTGATAGGCGGCCAGTGGGTTCTTCTCGCCCGGCAAGAAGCTACCGTCGACCTGCGACAGCGACGCCGCCTTGCCGCCCGCGCCACCCGTGGTGCCGATGGTCAGCTCGAGCGAGGGCAGAGGCGTGGTCCCTTTGATCTGCTGCGCGAGGACCTGGTCGAAGCTGGTGGGAACGCCCGCACCGAGGGCCGAATAGGTGGTCGTGTGGTGCGGATTGGCGGGGGCCGGCGGCGCCACGTTTTTTCGCGCTAGGGTCAGGTTGCGCAGGATGGTGACGTCGCCGGTGACGCCAGCATCACCGATCGGTTTCAACGCCGGGCCGAGGGTGTAACTGGTGCCCGATCCGGTCGGCGCCCAGTTGGGGTGCGAACCGTTAGCGTGAAAGAAGAACGCCGCCCGGGGCACGGCCTTGCCGGTCTCCTGGGCCATGACCGATCGGTTGACCCCCGCCAGCAGCACGCTGCCGGCACCGAGCCCGCGGAGGATGGATCGTCGCGTGACGTTGTTGGTTGGCATGGCAGATCTCGCGGGCTCAGTTGCGGCGAAGCGCGAACGAGGGTGAGGTGACGATGGCTGTGACCAGCGCGTCCAACTCGTGACCACCCTCGGCGAACGCTTTGGTGTTGGCGTCGAGCTCGCACCGCGGGATCTCCGCGTGCGAGCGCCCGGTCGCGAAGGCATTGAGCTGCGAGGCGATGCATTCGTAGGTCTCGGGGCGCCTGGCGATTTGATCGACGAAGTCGACGAACGTTGTGAACTTCAACGTTTCGTTGCCAAGCGGCAACGTGCCGGTCGGATCGATGGTCTTCGTCTTGTCGGTGGTGCGGTAGCGCCCGATGGCGTCGTACTGCTCCATAGCGAAGCCGATGCCGTCGAAGAGCGCGTGACAGCTCGAGCATGCCGGGTTGGTCGTATGCACATTGAGCTTCTCGCGGTTGGTCATGTCCGGCGTGATCTTGGGGTCCTCGAACTGCGGATTCCCGGGTGGCGGCGCCACCGTCGCGCACAGGAGCTGCTCGCGCACGATGCGCCCCCGCGAGGGCAGGTTGGTGTCGTCCGAATCCGAGGCACCGGCGATGAACGCCGCCCCGGTGAGCAGGCCGCGCCGCTGTCCAGCGGGCAAGTCGCGCTTGACGAATTCCGCGCCTGGCGCGGTGACTCCATAAAGCGGCGCCGTCCGCAGGTTGACGTAGGCGTGCTTGGCCGTGAGCAACGTGACGAAGCTGCCGTCGCCCGCCGGATCGAAAAGAATGCCGTTGATGAAGGCCTGCGCCTCGGCCATCACGTCGCGACTGACCTCGGCGGTGAACGTCGGAAAGGCCGCCGCGTCCTTGCTGGCCGACTCCAGCGTGTCGTAGTGCAGCCACTGTCGAAAGAAGCTGCCGACCGTCCCGGCCGCATCCCCGGCTCGCAGCAGCCGCCGCGCCTCGGCCGCCAGCGCGGCGGGGTCTGCCAACTTGCCCGCATCGGCGAGCGCCGTCAGCGTGGCGTCGGGCGGTCCGTCGACGATCATGTACGAGATCGCCGACGCGAGCTCGTGGTCGGTGAGGCGAACCGGGGCACCGCTCGCACCGCCTGCGCCCCCACCGAGCTCGGTGCGAAAGAGGAAGTTGGGCGACAGGAGCAACGCCTGCACGACGCCCTTCCAGGCGGCCCCGCCGTCGCCGCCGTTTGCCGCCACGATCGTGGCGTGAAGCTTGACGTACTTGTCGAGCTCGGCGGCCGTGAGGGGACGTCGCCACGCGCGGCTGCCGACGGAGGCGAGAAAATCGCGCAGGCAGGTGCCGCTGCCGAGATCGGCGACCCCACATTTGAGGAACTCGCCGCTGCGCCCGACCACATTGGCCGCGATCTCATCGGTGGCGACGAGATAGCGCGACGCCAGCAGTGACGGAACGCTCAGCCGATCCGCCTGGTTGGCGAAGCCGTCGGGCTGCCCGTCGGGAGGCAACGCGAGCGCGGCTGGCCCCACGTAGCCGAAGACCGCCTTGGCGGTGTTGCGAAACTGCGCGTTGGTGAGGCGCCAGGTCCGCGCTCTCGGCAAACTTCCGGGGTCGCACGCGCCTGCCGCCGCTGGGCCACCTCCACCGTTGCTGCCAGGAGTACCAGGACCGCCGCTCGGGCCCGCAGGCCCACTGGTTCCCGGCGTGGCAGCGCCTCCGCCGGGCTGACTCGCCCCGCCGGGATTGCCAGCCGGCTTTTCCGGCTCGCCGCCGATGCTTCCGCTGCAACCGGCAGCCACCAGCCACGCCAAGAGGCCAATTCGCTTCATCGTCTTCCTGGGTGACGGGGTCAACGGGCGCCCGGGTCGGCCGCAAGAACCTGCGCCGGCCCGCCTCATGTGAGGTGCCAGAAGAAGTGATCCGCCTCGCCCAGCGCCGGTCGGTTATTGCGCCGAACGGGGGATACCAACCTCCCCCATCGCCCGCCCTACCCGTCCGAGGAGCCTCCGCGGTGGCGAGAGTCCCCCAAACCCCGCGGCCCCGCCCAACCAAATGGGTGGGTGGGGGCCGTCGACGATGAGACGAGTACGAAGACTCACCCCCTCGCGGGCCAACGGTAGTTTCCGGCAGCCCTGCCGACTCGAAGCCGCCGTGAGGCGACCGCCGAGCCGTGGTGACGACTAGAAGTCGTCGTGGTGATCGCCACCGCCGCCGCCGCCGGCCTGGTGGCCCGCGGAGCCGCTCTTCTTCTTGGGCCGCTCGGCGACGAGCGCCTCGGTGGTCAGCATGAGAGCCGCGACCGAAGCGGCGTTCTGCAGGGCCGTGCGCACGACCTTGGTCGGATCGATGACGCCCGCGGCGACGAGGTCCTCGTACTTCTCGGTGGCCGCGTTGAAGCCGAACGAGCCCGTGCCGTTCTTGACCTTCTCGACGACGATCGAGCCGTCGACGCCCGCGTTGCCAGCGATCTGGCGAAGCGGCTCTTCGACCGCGCGACGGATGATGTTCACGCCGTACTGGCGGTCATCGCTGAACTTGAGGTCAGCGATGGACGACAGAGCGCGAACCAGAGCCACACCGCCGCCGGGGACGATGCCCTCCTCGACAGCCGCGCGGGTCGCGTGAAGAGCGTCCTCGACGCGCGCCTTCTTCTCCTTCATCTCCGACTCGGTCGCAGCGCCGACCTTGACGACGGCAACGCCGCCGACAAGCTTCGCCAGACGCTCCTGGAGCTTCTCGCGATCGTAGTCCGACGTGGTGTCGCCGATCTGGGTGCGGATCTGCTTGACCCGCGCCTGGATCTCTTCCTTCTTGCCCGCGCCCTCGACGATGGTCGTGTTGTCCTTGTCGACGACGATCCGCTTGGCGCGGCCGAGGTCCTTCAAGGTGATGGTGTCGAGCTTGATGCCGAGATCCTCGGTGACCGCCTGGCCACCGGTGAGGACGGCGAGGTCCTTCAGCATCTCCTTGCGGCGATCGCCGAAGCCCGGCGCCTTGACGGCGACGACGTTGAGAGTGCCGCGCAGCTTGTTGACCACGAGGGTCGCCAGCGCCTCACCATCGACCTCTTCGGCCACGATGAGCAGCGGGCGGCCGCTCTTGGCGATCTGCTCGAGCACGGGGAGAAGATCCTTCATGTTGGAGATCTTCTTCTCGTTGATGAGCACGAAGGCGTCTTCCAGGACGGCTTCCATGCGCTCGGCGTCGGTCACCATGTAGGGCGACAGGTAGCCGCGATCGAACTGCATGCCCTCGACGACGTCGAGCGAGGTCTCGATGGCCTTGGCCTCCTCGACCGTGATCACGCCTTCCTTGCCGACCTTCTCCATCGCCTCGGCGAGGATCTCGCCGATCTGGGCTTCGCCGTTGGCGCTGATGGTGCCGACCTGAGCGATCTCGGTCTTACCCTTGGTGGGCTTGGACTGCGCCTTCAACGACTCGACGATCTTCAGGACCGCCGCGTCGATGCCGCGCTTGATGTCCATCGGGTTGTGACCGGCGGCCACGAGGCGAGCGCCCTCGTTGTAGATCGCCTGCGCGAGCACGGTGGCGGTGGTGGTGCCGTCGCCAGCGACGTCGGAGGTCTTGGAAGCGACCTCCTTGACCATCTGCGCGCCCATGTTGGCGAGCTTGTCTTCGAGCTCGATCTCCTTGGCGACGGTGACGCCGTCCTTGGTGATCGTGGGGGAACCCCAGGACTTCTCGATGATGACGTTCCGGCCGCGCGGCCCCAGCGTCACCTTGACGGTGTTGGCAAGTTGGTTGAGGCCGCTGGCAATCAGATTGCGGGCGGTGGTGGAGAAGACGATGTCTTTGGCTGCCATGTGAATGTCCCTTTCGTGTCGCGGTGGTCGATCAGGTCGCGTCAGTCGATGACCGCGAGCACGTCGTCCTCTTTCAAAATCAGGTGTTCTTCGCCGTCGATCTTGATGTCGTTGCCGGCGTACTTGGAAAACAGAATCTTGTCGCCCGACTTGAGCTCGAGCTTGCGGATGGAACCGTCGTCCTGAAGCTTGCCGTTGCCGACGGCAACGACCAGACCCTGCTGAGGCTTTTCCTTGGCCGTGTCCGGGATGTAGAGCCCGCCGGCGGTCTTGGTCTCTTCCTCAACGCGTTTGATGAGGATGCGGTCGTAAAGCGGTCGCAGTTTCATGTCTCTTTTCTCCTTGTCTCGAAATCCCCGCACAGCTGCGCGGGTCGTAAATGGTTGCGCGGCTACTTCGCCGTGCTGCTGGAACCGCCGGAGCTAGAGCCGGACGAACCGGTTCCCGACGAGGAACCGGAGGAACCCGTGCTGGCCGGAGCGGAAGCCGCGGCTGACGAAGCGCCAGAGTCGCCCTTCGATTCCGACTTCGATTCCGACTTGGCTTCGGTCTTGGTCTCGGACTTCGCCTCGGCCTTGGCGTCGCCCGAACCGTTCTTGGAGCTCGAGTACAGGTCCTTGTACCAACCGCCGCCCTTCAACATGAACGCGGTCTGGCTGATCAGCCGCTCGACCGCATCCTGGCCGCACTTGGGGCAGGTCTTGATCGGCGCGTCCTTGATCTTTTGCCACTCCTCGAACTGATGAGCGCAGGCGCCGCACTGGTACTCGTAAACCGGCATCGATGTCTCCGTAGGGGGTTGGAACGGCTGCGTAGCTGTAACCACGCCAGCAGACCTGTCAAGCGGACGCCGAGAGTGCTAACGAATCAGACAAAAAGCCATACATTTCGATGACTTGTCGTGACACGTACACCCCCACATCCACCCCCCATCGGGCAAAATCGACAACAATTCCACGCCCCCCGCCCCTCTCAATGGCCCAGCGCCTCTCTGTCCGCCCCGCGGCCTCTGCTCTTCACCTCGCCCCGCGTCAGCGGGGAGAGGTCGCGGGGGCCGAAGGGCGCCGCGGGTGAGGGGCTCCGGCCTGCCCCCTCTCGAGCCGCACCACCAACCAAACCGCCGCCGCGACCAGCCCCAGATTCCGCAGCACGGTCAGCCACGACACCGGCGCCGAGCCTCCGCCAAAGCAGCCACAACTGATATCGAGCCCGCGAACGACGGCAGCCACGACCGCCACCAAAAAGGCGAAGCTGAGCACCGCCAACGCCGCCGCCCCCGCCGCCCGCCAGGCCAGGGGAGCAAAAAGCAGAGCCGCCCCCGCCACCACCTCCACCGCCGGAAGCGCAACCGCCAGATAGGGGGCAAGCCCCGGGACCAGCTGATAATTCGCGATCTCCTGCGCGAACCCAGCCGGGTCATCCCACTTGAAAACCCCGGCCGCGATGAACAAGCCACCGAGTCCCAGCCGCACGACCAAGACAACGACGTCCAGTCGCTGCCACGTCGGGCCCGAACCAGAAGCCGACCCTGATGGCTCGGACTCCGACGCGTCACCGCGGTCGCCGAAAATCCCGCTCATCGCGCCCCTCGCCCCTCGTCGCGCCCGGCCGCAGGCGCCCCGCCCGCCCCACGTTCGCCACGCACCTGCTCCCGGCAATCGGGGCAAGGTCCCGACGAACAGGCCAGGCCGGCTGCGCTCCAGGCCTCGAAGCCGCCCGACAACACCATCATGCGAAGATCCGCGCGCGGCAACCGTGCCCGCAACGACGTCGCCACCGTGCGAGCATCGTTCGTATCGCCCCCGTACACCACCAAGGTGTGTTTGTCGGCAGTCGCGCCGAGCGCCCGCGTGACCACATCGCCCGAAGCCGCACAGGGCAGGTGAATCGCACCCGCCACGTGGCCGCGTTCGAATGCCTCGGCCGACCGAGCGTCAGCTACGAGAACCCCGGGATCCCCGCACAGGTGCGCCGCGTGCGTCGGCGGAACGACGTCGATTGCCCCGAGGCCCCCAGTCTCGGGCGCCCGCGGGACTTCACATGACGTCGCCGCCGCGAACTGCGTGGGCTCGAGCCCGCCCCGGCGGGCGGCATTCACGGCGGTTCCCAGCAAAGCGCCGCCCACCAACAGGGCGGCGGTGCGGAGCGAGAGCCGTGCGACGCGGTTCATCCGCGGCAAGCTTAGCGCGCCCCCGCGATAGCGACAGTTCCAAGCCGGCAACCGAGTCCGGCACGCGGCGGGCATCGTCGCAGTTGCGTCCCCTCTGCCGGAGGGCTACGAAAGGGCATGGCCGCGCCTCTTCTCGACCGCCACGTCTTCATCTGCACCAACGCGCGCGAACCGGGCAACCCGAAAGGCGATTGCGCCAGCAAGGGCGCCGAAGGGGTGCGCGAAGAGTTCAAACGCCTGCTGCACGACAAGGGACTCAAGGGGCGCATGCGCGCCAACGCGGCCGGCTGCCTGGACCAGTGCGCCCGCGGCGTGACGGTGGTCGTCTATCCCGAGCAGGTCTGGTACGGCGCCGTCACGCGCGGGGACGTGGCCGCCATCGTCGACGAACACCTCATCGGCGGCGTTCCGGTCGACCGCCTGCGGATCAAGTAGGCGTGCCGTCGGCTCGCGTTTAGAGTCGGTCGCTCGTGTCGTCGACGCCCCCCCCGCCCCCCGAAGGCCCCACGCGCGCGGCCAGTGAAGGCGCCGCCGACGCCGGTGCGCGCGTCTGGACGATCCTCGAGGTCGTGCGCTGGACCCAAGCACGCTTCACCGAGCGGGGGATCCCGAGTGCGCGCCTCGACGCCGAGCTCCTTGCGGCGCAAGCCTTCGGTCTCGCGCGCATTGCTCTTTACGCCCAGTTCGACCGTCCGCTGCTGCCGCATGAACAGGCCGCCTACCGCGAGCTCGTCAAACGGCGCCTTGGCGGCGAGCCAGTCGCGTACATCACCGGCCGCAAAGAATTCTGGAGCCTCGACCTCGCCGTCGATGCCCGCGTCCTCATTCCGCGTCCGGACACCGAAACCGCGGTGCAAGCCGTGCTCGATCTCGAAGCCGTGGTGAGTCACCGCAAACGGCGGCGCGGCCGATCCGCGGCGCTGGCCGAAGCCCGACGAGAGAACGAGGGTGGCGAAGGCGTCAGTGAAAACGACGGATCCGCCGGCATGGCCGTCACCGACCACTCGCTGGCAGCCCAGGCCCTGGCAAATTCATCCGCGGGCACGAGAGCCCGCTCGGCACATGACCTGGTGCCCGCCCCGGCGCCCACGGGGGGCACGCTTCGCCTCGTCGACATCGGGACTGGTTCGGGGGCCATCGCGCTCGCGCTCAAGAAAGAACTTCCGGACGCCGAGGTGCACGCGGTGGACCTTTCGGACGGCGCCCTCACAGTGGCGCGAGCAAACGCGGGACAACTGGGGCTGGCGGTGACGTTTCACGAGGGCGCTCTCACCGAGCCGCTGCAGGACTGCGGTCGCTTCGACGTCATCGTCTCGAACCTCCCCTACATCCCGACGGCAGACATCGCAGGTCTCGCGCCTGAGGTCCGCCGTGAACCCAAGCTCGCGCTCGACGGCGGCGCCGATGGGCTCGACCTGGTTCGCCAGCTGGTAGACCAGGCCCGCGCAAAGCTCGTCTCGGGAGGCGCGCTGGTTCTGGAGATCGGCGACGGCCAGGCAGAAGCCACCGCTACCCTCTGTCGCCAGGCCGGCTATGCCTCCGTGAGCACGGCCCGCGACCTCGGCGACATCGAGCGCGTGGTCATCGCCCGCACCCCGGGAGCCAGCGCTTGAGCGCACCATCGAACGCCCGCTCGCCCATCGCTCGCAGCAGCGCCGCCAGCTTCGTCCGCCCGACAGCCAGTCGGATCTTTCCCACCATCCTGCCCACCATCCTGCCCAAAATCCTGCCCATCCTCGCCCTCGCCCTCGCCTCCCTCAGCAGCGCCTGCATGGGCACCACGCAGCGGCGAGAAGACGACCTCAAGCGCCACGCACTCACCTTCAACGACGACTGGCGCTGGGCGCGCTGGGACTCGATGGCAGGATCGATGTCCGCCGAAGAGGCCACCGGCTTTCTGTCGCGCGCGCAGACTCTCGAGCCCGAGCTCGTCGTCGCCGACTTCGAGGTGACGTCGATCAACTTCCTCGAACAATCCAAGCGCGCGAACGTCGTCGCGAAATTCGAGTGGTACATGAAGCGCGACGCGCGCATCAAACGCACCACGGTCGAACAACTCTGGGAAAACCGCGAAGGCCGCTGGCTCGTCATCAAGATCCGCCGCACGCGCGGCGATCGATTCGGTCTCGTCATCGAGCCGGAACCAACGCCTGCGCCCCCGGCACCCTGATCCTGATCCCAGCCCCACCGAATCGTCCGCTACGCCACGCAGCACTCACCCTTGCTCCCGAAAAAAAGACCTGCCGACCAGTTTGCGGGAACTTTTCCCCCGCCCCGGGCAGACTGATCCCACGGCCTTGAGCTCTGCCAACGACACACGACCGGAGTTTGCGGCGCTGACGTTGCCCCACATGGGCTCGCTGTACCGCACGGCGTGTCGATTGGCCGCCGGCCAAGCGGAGGCCGAGGACCTGGTGCAAGAGACTTACCTCGAAGGGTTCCGCTGCTACCCGAGCTTGCGCGACCCGGAGTGTGCGCGTGCGTGGCTGTTTCGCATTCTGCACAACCTCTGGAGCGAACGCCGCGCTCGTGAAGGCGCGCGCGCCCTGCAAAGCGCCCTCGGGCCCGGTACTCCCGGCCATCTCGATCCGCAGCTTGCCGACAACGGCTACTCCGACGAGGTGGCGCGTGCCTTGAGTGCCCTGCCCGAAGAGTTCCGCACGGCTGTGTTGCTGGTGACCGTGGAAGAGATGAGCTACGGCGAGGTCGCCGAGGTCATGGATTGTCCGATCGGCACGGTCCGTTCGCGCGTCGCGCGCGGCCGCGCCCTGCTGGGAGCGGCGCTCGGCACCGCTCGGATCGAGCTGCTACGAAAGGAGACTCCGTGATGCGGTGCCAAGACGCGTTCGAGGCGCTGAGCGCCCGGTTCGACGGTGAGCTCGACGCCGAGGAGCTTCCAGCCCTGGAAGCCCACCTCGCCAGCTGCGTCGCCTGCCGATCGTTGCAAGAGCAACTGGCGCCTGTCGCCCGACGATTGCGTGGCGCCGCGGTGGAACAACCCCACCCCTCGCTTGCCCTGCAGGCACGAATCGCCAACGCCGTCAGGCCCAAGAAGTCGCCGCGTCGGGTTCCCGTCGTCTTCGGCTTTGCCTTCATCGGGGCGGCCGCTGCGCTCGGCCTCTTCGCCGTCGCCGCGCGTGCGCGCACGAATCACGCCGCTGACTCCGCGCTCGCGGGCGCGCATGAGCTTCGCGAAATCACGGGCACCAACGGCAGCGCCAGCGTCGAGCCGTGTCGTCACGCCACCGAGCTCGGTTTTGTCGCCAGCGCCTGCTCCGAGGGCGGTCTGCCCCGAGCCAAGCTCGCGATGAAGGCGATGGTGAAACGAGCGCGCGATCGCGGCCTCGATCTCACCTGCCGCAGCTGCCACCGCGACGAACAGACCTACGACCTCAACGACGACGCCCGCACCCGCCTCGCCGAAGTCCTCGCCGCCACCCGGACGTGAAGCGAACCGGCCGCTCGGCCGCGAGCTCGCTGCCGCGGATCAAGACGCCCAGCTCACGACACGACGTCGCGCAGTGAAGCGCGCGACAACTCAAACCGGATCGGTGACAGAACGCCTGGCAAGAAGGCTTTCAAAGACGCCGTCAAACCTACCTGAGCTGCCGCTTCGATCCCACCAATGAGGTAGGGAGTGCTCCGCGGCGTCGCGCCTGTCAGTCACATCTGAACGGATCCAGGCACGAATAGAAGTTGCCGGTGCCCTCGACGGGGCAATCGCCCGCTGCCTCGCACTTCTTGGACGAGTCGTTCTCGCAGCGACCACGGCAGCGCAAGCTGTAGCAGTCGTTGTTGTTCCCGCAGACCGCGCCGGTCATCTTCTTGGGATCCGCGCATCGGCCGTTGCCTCCGCACGTGAGCCCACCGCTGCAACTCCCCGTTGCGCCGCTGCGGGCGCGGCAGCAAAGTTGTCCGTCGCGACCGCAGGCCGAGCAGCGATACGACGGCGGCGTGCCGAGCAAGCGATCGCCGCAGGTGAGGCTGCCCGAGTTGCAAGTTCCGTTGTCGCAGCAAGGGGCGCCATCGCCACCGCACTCGACGCACGATCCTTTGCCGTCGCACTTGCCGCCCGAGCAGGCGGCGTTGGCCGCTTTGGGTCGGCATGCCCCGTCCTCGCACTGCTGGCACGCGGGGCAGCTCACGCCCGAGCAAGCATCGACGCACTGGTTGGTGCCCTGGGGTTTGTAGCCCGAGTTGCAGCTGCTGCGCTGGCACGCCCCGCCCGAACAGGCTCCCTTGCCGTTGCTGATGGGACACGAGGTCCCGTCGCAGCAGTAGCTGCTCGCGCGGCACTGCCCGTCGCACGACTTCTCGCCCGAATTGCAGCAGCGACCACCGGTGCAGCTACCGCTGCGGCACTCGGCCGTGTTGCCACAGGTCTCCCCGCGCTCCTTCAACTGTACGCAAACGGCCGCGCGGCAGACGCTGTTGGCGCCACACGTGGTACCCGCCGCGCACTGCTGGTCGGCGCAGTCCACTTGCCCGTCGCAGTCGTCATCGGCTCCGTTGCCGCAATTCTCGGTGCTCACGCATTTGCCGTTGCACTTGGTCCCGGTGGTGCACTCGAAGTCGCAGGCGCCACTCACGCACGTCGCTTTGCCGCCGGCCGGCGCCGCACAGGGCATGCATGACGAGGTCCCGCAGCTGTTGACGTCGCTGTCCGACACGCAGTTGCCGTTGCAACTATGCTGGCCGGTCGGACATTGCCCATCACAAGGTTTGTCAGCGCCGATGCAGGCACCGAGACACGCCTTGCTGCCCATCGGGCAGGACGTGCCACAGCTGGTTCCGTCGCAGGTGGCGGTGCCACCGGTGGGCACGGGACACGGCGTGCACGAGACACCGCAATGGGCGACCAGCTTGTCGTCGACACAGGCATCCCCACAGCGATGGAATCCGGGATTGCAGGTGATCACACACTGGGTGCCATCACATTCCGAGCGGCCATTGCTGGGATTGGAACAGGGAACGCAGGCGGATCCGCACGCCGTCTTCTCGGTCGCTGGTACGCAGAGTCCGTTGCACGCGTTCTTGCCCGCTGGGCAAGCGCCGTCGCAGATCTCATCCATGCCGATGCAGGAATTGGTCGCCGGACAGGCCTTCTTGCCCGCCGGGCAAGAGACGCCGCACTTGAGCCCATCGCAGGTCGCCTCGCCGCCGGTAACCGACGGACAGGGATCACACGCGACGCCACAATGCGCGGGCCGCTTGCCATCGACACACACGCCCGCGCATCGGTGAAAGCCGGGTTCGCAGCTGGGATCCGCCGGGGGAGGTGCGCCGCCGTTGGCTCCGCCGCTGGAATTCTCAGGGCCAGAAGGCGCCGGGACGTCTCGGCTGGAAGAGCCATCCACGCCACCCGACCCGCCACCGCTGGCGCCCGGACGCGTGGTCGCCGGTGCGGTATCGGCCGGATCGGCGCGATTCGGTTGGATGCAAGCCACGCCCGCCAACGTCGCAGCCAATGCCGCCACTCCGAACAGCCACCCCATGGTTCGCGCCTCGCGATTCACTCGATTGGCCATCCGTAAGCTCCCTCTCGTCCAACGCGACCACAGGTAAAAGCCGCCCGCACCGTCAAAATGACGGTAGGCGTGAAGCTTCTACCAAATGGTCGGTCAGACCGAGCGTGAAGTTGCGCACACCGAACCGGGCTTTTCGGCAGCGCCGGAAAATCCAATCATTGCCAAGGACAAGAGTCATTCACACCGGCGGCTGCGCTGCGCCAACGCGCGCCGCAAGCCTCGAGGTACGGAGTCGACTCAGCGCACCTGTCACGGAGACGCGGGGCAGGCGTTGGGGCAACCAAGCCCGCAGTCGACGCCCAGCTCCCCCGGTCCGAGCTTGCCGTCGTTGCAATCCATTCTAACGAACTCGATCGATCGGAGACCGGGACGGTCCCAGAGAAAGCTGTTGTTCATGCCACTGAGCTGGAGCTTGTCGCCCTTCACGCACATCGAAGCCTGCGAGTAGTGCGCGGTCGGGGATGCTGGGAAGTGCGTGATCGTTGAACCACTTTGCGAGTACGCGCCGAGGATGGTGTTCACTTCGAAGATCTCGAAGTTGCAGTCACAGCCGCCGCGGCTGGCGTTCGCCGAGCACTTGAAGGTGTTGTACTCGCCGGCGCCTTCGTTCGATTTCTCGAGATCGGTCTGGAATTGAGTGCAATCCCCCGAGTAGCCGTACTTGCGAAGGCACGTCTGCGAGAACCAACGGTCCACAAACCCCTTGCGCGTGAGATTCGCTCGGTAGATGCCGCCTGGCTGGTACTCGAGAAACCCCGTCACATAGGGCAGGTCTTCCCACCAGTAGTTGTGCTTCTTCACCGCTTCTTTCATGTCAGAAGTGACGATCAGCTCGGAGCACCAGTCGGCCGACGTTCGCTCGGGAGGCCGCTGGCGCCCCACCGGCAGTGGCTGGTCGCGCAGGTGCGCTTCCGGTGGAGGAGTGTGGGTGACCTCTTGGCAATAGGTGCCAGGCGTCTCTTGGCCGCGTGGAAGCTGCGCCCACTTGTCGACGGGATTGCCACCGCAGCTGTCGAGCTCACTGCACACCGGGCCCTTGCTGCAGGAGGAAAGCATAGGCAGCAGCGCCAGGCACGCGACCAGGCTGTTTTCATAGAGCGACTTCATGCGCTTGTCCGATTGCCAACGAAGTTTGACCATCCGGCGACCCTAGAAAAAAAGGTTGGTTGCAGCGTGAACGCGAGTGTTGCTGGGAAGGGTGCCATTGCCGCGTTCCTGCTCCGTGACCTGATAGGACAGGCCGATATGCAGGTCGGGCGTGATCCCGACGAACAAGCTTCCATCGTAATAGGTCGATTTGGTGAAGATGCTGCCCTGGTTGGTCAGCGGCGTGAGGTCCTTCAGGTTGTCGGACCACAGCCGAGCGTAGAGCCCCGTCACCCAGATCCGCGCGAACGAAACCGGCAGGTAGTACTGCGCCCCCATCACGAACGCCTGCCAGTTGATGGTCTTGAGGTTCTCCTCGGAGTCGTACGTGACCAGGCCGCTGTCCACGTTGGGGATGAACAGAGGCGGAATGCCGAGGCCCCCGGGATTGGGGAGCGAGGGAAACTTCGCGCCGCCGGTGAGAAACGAATAGCGATCGGCGATGCCGGTACCGATGGAGGCCTCGAGCGTGAGCGTGAGGCAGTTGAAGAAATCGGAGGCGTCGCTCGCGGGGAGGATCGGAATCAAGGCATTGGCGGTCACGCCCCAGCCTGTCTCCTCCATCGGACGCCGAGGGAGCTCGCGGTACTCCGTCACTGCGAACTTCCTCCAGAGGGCCGACACGCCAAACGAAAGGGGAACCAGCTCAGGCCGGTCGTTGCCCTGAATGGTGCGCCCCTGCAAGCCCTGGTGGGCGAGACGAAATCCACCTTCGATGTCAGGCATCTCGGCGTCGCGCTGTGCTGGGCGAGCGACCGCCAGAGCGGTCTCTACCTGAAACACCTGTCCCAGCGTCTTCGAGATCCGGGCCTGCGGACCGTGGTGATAGATCTGTCCGGTCGTACCCAGGAAAGCGACGGTGCCGGGATAGAAGCCCGCTCCACCCCAGCCGAGAAGTGACGGATGCTGCCCTGCCAGAAAATCGAGAACAGGCGTGCGCAGCCGCAAGTAGGCGTGCCGCAGGCGCATGGTACCGACGACGTTGTAGTCGTTCTCGGTCGCATCGGTCGGCTGCAGGCCGAAGAAATCGAAATTGATGTGCCCGCTGGCCTCCATGCGGCGGTAAGCAGGCGCCGCAACGATCAACCCGATACGGCTGTTCTTCGCTGTGAACTGGGTCCGCCCGTAGTCGCCGAGGTAGGTGCCACGCGGCATGACCGGCGTGTTGAGCGAAGCCTCGAGGAAACTCTGGGTCGAGTCGTGAATGGCATCGAGCTCGACGAACCCGTAAAAGCGCATCTGCCAGCGATCGGCAGCCGGCGGCGTGGCCGCGACGGTTTGATTGGGAGACGCCTGTTCGGTCTGAGTCTGAGCGCCGACCAAGGAAGGGGAGAGAGCCCCGAATGCGAAGGCGAAGGCGAAGAAAGTCCAACGGTGAAAATGGCTCATTCGATCGGGTCTCCAGGTCAGCTGACGAACCATGTTGTGAGTGTCAGGAAAGCTGAACCACCCCGTCGAGCCTCTCCCCATCACTCCCGTGCAAACGGGCCTACCTGATTCAGACTTGGACTAGCAAGCGTTTTCAGTGCCCCGCCAGGCAGCGGCTCTCTTGCACGGCGCTCGCTTCGGAGGTCGATAGCGGAAAGGAAAAGGGGGCTTACGCCCCCCCATCCTCACGTCTTCCTGCGAACGAACGCCGATTACGGCAGCGAGTTGAACAACGCCCAGGCCGCGTCGGTGTGCCAGCTGAGGTTCTGGTGACCACCGCCAGGTTGGCAGAAGATCACCGGGAACGCCGCGGGACACATGTACTTCTTGCAGCCCACTCCACCGCCTTCGGCCCATGCCACGGAGGGCGCCTTCTGCCAAGCAGACTCATCGTTCATGTCGGTTCCGGCGCCCATGCACTTGTTCACGACCAGCGCTCGGCTGACCGCACGACGGGCCGCCATCGGCTGCTCGGTGTCGCCCGTGGGATGGATCCAGAGACCCGGCGTGGGCTTACCGTTGCACTTGGCTCGCTCGGAGGTGGTATCGGGGATGCCGCCACCATTCGAGGAGAGGCCTCGAATCAACTCACTCGCATGGGTGCAGCCGATCATGTTCGAGTACCAGCCGCCGCTGCTGTGACCCTGGACGAAGACCTTGTTCTTGTCGTAGCAGTACTTTTCCCCGACCTGCGCGAGGAAGCGTTCGAGGAACGGGTGCTCGATCGAGTTGGGATCCTTGTCGTCGTAGCACTGGTCGCGATCCCAGACGCCCGGCTCGACCACCGGGGAGATCAAGATCGCGCCTCCGGAGCCGTCCGTCACGTCGCCGACGTCGCCCATGGCGGCGAGGCTTTGGTTCCCGCCCGTGCAAGAGGAGGCGGCGATGAGGACCTTGTACTTCTTGTTGACGTCGTAGTTCGGCGGCAGGCGCACGAAGTACTTGCGGGTCCCGTCGCCAGCGTTATCCCGCTGGCCGACCGGCGTGGGAATGTTGGCAATGTCGTAGGCCTTCCACATGCCCGCGGCCTGATCCGGCTGCTTGCCGCAACCGGTGGTCGCCGCCACCTGCGAGAGATCTCTCACGCCCGGGTAGCCCATCCAGTCGCCGGTCGCAGGCGGGGGCGTCCCCGTCTCTGCGGCGGGACCGGTCTCGGTCGTCGGGCCGGCCGTGTCGGGAGTCGTGGCATTGCCACCCGCGCCGCCGGCGGGAGGAGTTCCGCCTGCGCCCGCCGTCCCCTCACCACCGGCACCGCCCGCGCCACCCGCAGGGGCACCAGCGCCGCCGGTAGCTCCGGTGGCGCCGCCGCTGGCAGTGCCGCCGCCGCCCGAGCCGCCGCTCGCCTTGCTGCCGCCCGAGCCACCCTTGTTGCCGGACGCGCCGCCGTTCGAGCCAGGAGGCGCGACGGGGACGGTATTGGCGCCCTTATCACCGCCGCAAGCTGCAAGGCCAGCGGCGCTCATTGTGAAGATCAACGAAAGCAAAAGCGGGGACTGCGAGCGGGTATTCATTCTAGCCTCCATAAGCGGGCAGTGAGTGCGTGAAGCGGTAACCGATTCGGGGCGCGGGGTCAGACCATGAGCTCGGCGAGGGGCTTGGTTGCGATTGGCATGCCCTTGTCGTCCGAGCCGAAGGACTCCTTCGGCATCCCGAGGGCGGCGAGCGTGCTGAGGTGCAGGGCGGCCAACTGCGTGTCCTTGGGGTTGCCCTTGCCGTCGATGCCGGTCCCGGCGCCGGCGTCGAGCTCGTACTTGATGTGCAGGCCCTTCTTCAGCTTGCCGCCACCAGAGCCTGCGACGAGCACGGGCAGGTCCCGCATGTTGTGACCGCCGGCGTCGCCGAATTCGCTGGTGAGATAAATGATCGAGTTGTCGAGCACCGTGCGATCGCCTTCCTTCATGTTCTTCAGCTTGCCCATGAGGTAGGCAAACCGTTCGATGTAGAAGCGATTGATCAGCTCTTCCTGGCGGCGCGCATCGGCGTCCATGCGGTGGGTGATGGCGTGGTGACGAGCGGTCACACCAGGCAAGAACGCGAACGAACGCGCGTCCGAGAACGAGTGTTCGTACATGTACGTCGCGACCCGCGTGACGTCGCACTGGAACGCCAGCGCGATCAGGTCCGACAGGAGATCGAGGTTCTCCTTGAAGGGAAACTCCGCCGGGGTCGCGGGCGGCGCCATCGGCATGCAGGCCACCGGCTTGGGAGGACCGCCGCCGCCGAGCTCACGCTCGATGCGCATCTCGACCTCGCGCACCGACGTGAAGTACTCGTCGAGTTTGCTCTTGTCGGTCTTTCCAACGCGCATCCGCAAGGCGTCCGCACGCATGCGCACGACATCGAGGATGCTCTTCTGCAAGAACGGCCGGTTGTCGGGCTTGCCCGGAACCATCGGCATCGGCGCCCCGCCGCCGGCCCCGAACAGGCGCATGAACACTTCGCGCGGGTTCACCTGCTTGGGCAGGAACGTCGTCGGGCCCGACCAGGTGATGTTGTTGTTGTAGGCGCAGCTGAACTGGTCTTCGCAGTTGCCGCCGGCGCTGGACGCCTTGCCGCCGAGCTGAATCGACGGGAACTTGGTCTTTTCTTTCCACGCGTTGGCGATGATCTGGTCGAGCGAGATCCCGTTCATGATCCCGGTCGATTTGAAGCCGACGGGGTACTGGGTCAGCATCGCGCCGCAGGCCCGCGTGTGCGAGCCACCGAACGCAGTCGTGAGACTGGCCGGGTAGCTGCCGAGGCCGGAGATCATGCTGAAGTCGCCCTTGAACGGCGCCAGCGCGGAGAGGAGCGGCGGGATCTCCCAGGTGGCGCCGACCGCGGTCGGGCGCCACTTGTCCATCACGAAGCCGTTGGGCGAATAGACGCAGAGGAACCGCTGCGCCACCGCCTGGGCGTGCGCGCGGCGCGGTTCCATGATCTCGAGCGCGGGCAGCGCCATCGCCACGCCAGCACCGCGGAGAACTGCACGACGGGAAAGCCGAAATCCGTTCATGGCCATTACTCCTTGTCCGCGCGGTGAGTGGTCATGAGCGGGCTTTGCGCCACGAGCTCGATCAGCGTCGGCACCTTGAAGCCGCCGCTGGCGAACTTCTCACCGATCTCCTTGATCGCGGCCTGGTCGCCGTCCTTCATCTTGCGGCCGAGCGCGTAGGTCAGCACCTGCTTGGCCATGCACGCCGGGAAGCGCGGGTCCTTGGCCAGCAGCTCGCTGAGGTCCTCGGCGCCGTTGAACTTCTCGCCGGTGCCGGGCATGAGGCCGGTCGCGTCGACGGGCAGGTTGTTGTCGGTGTCGCGCCAGAGCCCGGCGCCGTCGAAGTTCTCGAGCGCAAAGCCCATCGGATCGATGAAGGCGTGGCACCCCATGCAGCTCGATCCCATGCCCGAGTGGGTCTTCTCGAGCTTCTGCCTCAGCGTGCCCTCGGTGATCTTGTTGGGCTGGAACGCCGGAATCATCGCGGGCGGCGCCGGCGGGTGCAGACAGAGCAGACGCTCGAGGATCCAGACGCCGCGGCGAGTGGGTGAATGCGTGTCGGGGAGCGAGGTGAGCACGAGGAAGCTACCCGTGCGCAGCAGGCCGCCACGGCGCTTGTCGGTCACGTCGACCTTGCTGAACTTGTCCTCGGTGAGGGCGGCCGCACCGGGCAGGCCGTAGTACGTCGCCAGCGACTTGTTTGCGTAGACGTATTTGGCTTTGACCAGGTCCTGCGCCGAAGCCTGTCCCGACAGAACGCTGCCCATGAGAGTGCGGACTTCTTGCTCCATGGCCGCGCGCAAAGGCGCCTGCCACTTGGGGAAGAACTTCACGTCGGGCTCGGCGAACTTGAGGATGCCGGTTTGTAGCCATTGGTCGATCATCGCGGCGTTGAAGCCCTGATTGACCTTGGGATCCGCCAGCATGCGGCGCGCCTGCTTGCCGATCTCGTCGCCCGTCAGCATGCCAGCCTTGGCTTTGTTGAAGAGCTCGTCGTCGGGCATGCTGGCCCACAGGAAGTACGAAAGCCGCGAAGCGACCTCGTAGTTGTCGAGCGCACGCGAGTCGCCCATCTTGGGATCGAGCTCGACGCGGAAGAGGAAGTCTGGCGAGACCAGCACCGCGGCCAGCGCCACCTTGAGGCCGGCTTCGTACGTCTCGCCTTTGCCCTTGGCGGTCGCCACCAGCGCGGCGTAGGGCTCGAGCTCGGCTTTCTCCACCGGGCGGCGGAACGCACGCGTGACGAACGTCTCGAGGATGCGGTTGGTGCAATCGGCTTCGGCGGCCGGCATCGCTGCGGTACAGACCAGCAGGCGGTTGCGGACGGCGGCGTTGGCGGGCGCCGGGTCAAGCGCCTTGTCGATCAGGAACTGCGCCGACGTGAGGTACTTCTCGATGCTGATCGGCGAGAGCGACAGGACGTCGGCGTCGTTGTTGAAGCCGTCGCCGAATTCGTCTTCCACGAAGTCGAACATCTTGGACGGGCCGAGATCGAGCCCGAGGAGATCGCGAACCGTGTTGTCGTACTCAGCGCGGTTGAGGCGGCGAATGGTCACCCGACCTGGCGTCCCCGCGGACGGCGTCGAGGTGCCACCGGTTCCGCCAGAGGCACCGGGCGGCGTGGTGCCGTTGCCACCGCTTCCGCTACGACCACCAGTGGCGCCGGGGCCGGAGCCGCCCTTTTGGCCATTGGCCGGGGGCTCGGGCAAAGTGCCTCCCCCTTCCGGTGGGGGTGTGCAACCGGCGCTGAGGAGGAATCCGGCCGCCGCGAAGGCGAAACCGATTTTCACGCCGCTAATCGATCGTGCGCGCATCTTTCCCTTTCCAACCACCGGATCCCAGAACCGGGCGCCGAGGCCGTCGTGAAAACGATGCCAGGCTTATACACGACCTGTCGGCCGGGGCCCCGTTCAAAACCGCGAGCTTCACTGGCGCTTTCGGCTTTTGGTCATCCCCTGGGACGCCCCGACGAACGAAGAAATGGGGCATTTACGCGTCAGAAACGCTCCGGGGTTATCAGTAGCAATGGTCTCGCCGCACCATTGCCGCCGTAACGGGTTACGCCTGGATGGCGAGGCGGCGGGGGGGCAGCTGCCCGGTCGTCCTTTGACGTGTACGATGCCGCCATGCCTTCTGTCGTCGACGCGCTGTCGAACGTCGCCAGGAGGCTGACGTTCTGGTTGCGCAACGCCCTGCCCTGGTCGATGCCGGCGTGGAAGCTGCCGGCGCGCAGCTGGGAACGCGCGACGGATCGGCTGCCGGGCCCCGCGCGCGAGCACGCTGTCAGACTGCGAGCGGAGCACGATCTGTCGCGCTGGCCCGAGCTTCTGACGCCACTCGAAATGCAGGAAAACCTGCACCTGCTCGATCTGATGGTGCGGATCCTACCCACGGGGCTTCCCGGCGGACCGGGCCTCGACGTGGGCAGCAAAAATGGGTCGATTCTGCCCGCCCTCATCGCGGCGTCAGCCCGCCCGTGGGATCTCGTCGAGCTCGACGCCCATCGCCGCTACATCGACTTCTCCACCCGGGCCGCCCATGGCCGCGCGATCGCCCGCGCCTATCCAGCCTGCCGCTATCTCGCCGGGTCGGTCGAGGCTCTCGACGGCAGCTACGCAGTCATCACGTGGATCCTTCCCTTCGTGCACGAGGGCCCCCTACGGGCCTGGGGGCTGCCTCATCGCTACTTCACGCCGCAGAAGCTGCTGCGCCACGTGGCCAACCTGCTCGCCCCCGGCGGCGTCCTGCTGATCATCAATCAGGGCGAAGGTGAGCGCGACACCCAGCGCGAGCTGTTCGCGGAGCTCGGCCTCACGCCTGACGAGCTTGGGCAACTGGACGGTCCCCTCTCGCCGTTTCGCCGTGCGCGGTATGGGTTTCGTTGGCAACGGCCCGGGGTGCCGTCGCGATAGTCGGTCGGCCCCGGAGCGCAGAGGTACCCGGCGCGTGCCTGCGATTCGTTGTTCTAGACAATCATTGCCGACAGGCGGTGCGTTTCGGACGAAGACTCGGACCTCAGCGACGCCGATCCCGATCCTCTTCGACCTCGTAGGGCAGCGACGCCAGCAGCCGCTCGGCGATTAGCTGATGTCCGCGCGGCCCGGGGTGAAAACGATCGCCGGCCAGCAGGCCGGGACGGCCGGCGAAGAGATCAGCGATTGGCACCACCAGCACGCCGGGGAAGGTGACGGCCGCCCGTTCCACGGCGTTGTTCCATTCCAACAGGTGCGCGCGCGCCTCGGCGGCCTCGGTCTCGACGACGTCGAAGGGGTTGTAAAGGCCGAGCAGGCGAATGGTGGCGTTGGCGTTGATGGCCCGAAGCTCGGTGAGCAGGCGGCGTAGGTTCTCCCGGGCGCGGTCCCGCACCTCGACCGGCGGGAACGTCCCGTCCCCGGTCATCGATCGGAGACCGTGCGACAGATCGTTGCCGCCGGCCGAGACGAGGATGAGATCCGCGGCGGCGAGCTGGCGCCGCGCCTCGGCCCCCTTGATCACAGCGAGCACGTCGTCGGTCTCGTCGCCGTTGACCGCGAGGTTGTTGATCGAGATCTCTCGGCCACCCGTGCGCAGCGCGCTCGCGAGGCGATTCACGTAGCCGCCGCGAGAATCGCCGATGCCGACGCTGATCGAATCGCCGAGCGCGACCACCCGCAAGGCGTTGCTCTTGGTGGCGACCTCGTCCCCAGGCGGAATCGGCGCCAGAACCTCGCCGAAGCCGCCGGTCAGGGCGAGCGCGAAACCGGTGGTGAAGACGACGGCGGTGGCCACTCCAACCGTGGCCGGCAACCACCATCCGAGGAGGCGTCGTGGAGGCACGTGCGCTAGCATGCCATACGATGACGCAAGCTCCACCCGGCGCCGATCCGCTGGCGGTTTCGGCGCCGACGACGCCGGCAACCATCGGGACCGCCGATGCCGACCGCGTGGTCATGAAGGCCGAGCACCTCGCGAAACACTACGGCGCTCGGCAGGCGGTGATCGATGCGTCCTTCAGCCTCCACCGCGGGGAGGTCTTCGGCTTTCTCGGGCCCAACGGCGCCGGCAAGACCACCACCATCCGCATGTTGGTGGGCCTGGTGCGGCCAACCGCGGGGCGCGTGCTGGTGGCGGGGTACGACCTCATCAACCAGCGGGAAGAGGCGCTGGCCCAGATCGGCTGCATCGTCGAATCACCGGACTTTTACGACTACCTGACCGGTCGCGAGAACCTGGAACACGCTGCGCGCATGATCGGCCCGGCGGCCTTCGATCGCATCGAGCGAGTCTGTGAGCTTCTGCGCATGCGTGAGCGGCTGCGCGATCGCGTCGGCACCTATTCGCTCGGCATGCGGCAGCGCCTCGGCATCGCGCAGGCCCTGCTCGGCGATCCCTCCGTGCTGGTGCTCGACGAGCCGGCCAACGGCCTCGACCCGGCCGGTATCTTCGAGTTGCGGGGGCTGGTGCGGCAGCTGGCAGACAAGCAGGGCCTCGCCGTGTTCGTGTCGAGCCACCTGCTGGGCGAGGTCGAAAAGGTCTGTGATCGGATCGCCATCGTGCATAGAGGCCGCGTGCTCGCCGAGGGCAACATGGCCGAGCTCACCGCAGGAGGGCGATCCCTCGAAGCGGTCTTCATGGACGTGACCGGCGGCGAGACCGTCGGGGATTAGCTTCGGCAAACGTCGATCGGAGGGTAGACCATCGTGCGCGCTTCCGTCTGGCTTGGACTGTGTGAGAACGAAACCTTGAAGATGGTGCGCCGGCGGCGGCCGCAGCTGGTGCTGGCGGTGCTGGTGATTTTCCTTGCCATATCGGTCTGGGCGCAGCACCGACAGCAGGAGAACGCTCGCCGCAACGACGGTCCGCAGACCGACTGGCGGGCGCAAGTGGAAAGGCGCATGCACGATGCCGAGCGACGGGCACAACGTCGTCGCATTTTCGTGGGCTGGAACCGCATGCAGCAGTTCGAGGCGGCGCGGCTCAAGTACCACCTCGAACGCAACATCAACCCCAACCAGCACACCGGGCCGCTCTACTCGCGCGGTTTTGCCATCGTGGCGGCGACCTTACTGTTGCCGTTGCTGGTGACGGTGTTGGCCGCGGATCTCGTCTCGTCCGAACAGAGCGCGGGCACGATCAAGATGCTGCTCACGAGGCCGGTGGCGCGCTGGAAAGTGCTGCTCTCGAAGTACCTGGTGGTAGCAGGGTTTTCCACCTTGCTGGTGGCTGCAGCGGCGATCTTATCGTGGGCGATCGCGGGCTTCGCTTTTGGCTGGCGTGGGTTCTCCGCGCCGGTGCTCACGGGATTTCGCTTCGATGCCGGCGGCGTGGATCTGTCGGGCGTGCGTTCGGCGCCGTTGTGGCTCGACACGCTGGCGACATGGGGACTCTCCTGGTTCGGCGCGCTGATCATCGGCATCATCGCGACGACCTTCTCGGTGCTGTTCAAGTCGACTGCGGCCGCCATGGGCACCCTCATCGCCGTTCTGGCGGCGGGCACGGTGCTGGGGCAGATGGCCAACGACTGGGAGCTGGCTAAGTGGCTCTTCGTGACGAACTTGCCGCTGGCGCAGTTCTATTCTGGCGTCCCGCCGCCCGTCGACGGCATGACGTTGCTGCATTCGGTGCTGGTGCTGGCAGCCTGGGGGCTCGCGGCAGGGGCCGTCGGCCTTGCCGTGTTCTCCCGCAGGGACGTCACGGCGTAGCACGCCGGGGAGGCGGCGGGCCGGCTATACTCGCTGCCATGCCTCGTGGCTCATCTTCCGGCTCATCTTCCCAGGTCGGTATCACCGGTGGCCGCTCGCGAAGACGGCGAGGGTTCGCGCTCGCGGCCGTGCTGGGGCTGATGTCGACGGGGCTGGGGTGCAACCGGACGACTTCGACGGCGCCGACCTCGACAGTCTCCCCGCCAACTCCCGCCACCGGTGCCACGGCAGCCAAGACGGCGGCGGCGGGTAGCCCCGCGCCGCCCATGGGTGGCGCTGCCACGCTCTATGGGGCGCCCCTCGACAGCAAGCAGGGCGCGATCGCGGTGGCCGAAGTGATCGCGAACCCGGAGCCCCACAAGGGCAAGACCGTCACTTTGCAGGGGCACGTCCGCAAGGCGTGCACCCGCAAGGGCTGCTGGATGGAGCTGGCCGACAGCCTGGCCGACGGAAAACCTGGTTGCCGGGTGACCTTCAAGGACTATGGCTTCTTCGTGCCACTCGACTCGGCCGGTGCCACAGCTCGCGTGCAGGGCGTGGTGGAGATCGACACGCTGTCGGCCGCAGCGGTTCGGCACTACGAGGAAGAGGGCGCCGTCTTCGTCGGCAAGAAGCCCGATGGCACCGCACCCGAAGTGCGGCTGGTCGCCACCGGCGTCGAGCTCACCCGAAGCAAACCTGCGGCGACGAACTAGCGGCGATGCGAGGCGGGCCACGGACGTGCCGGCGATCGCGTGACGGCGGCGCCCCTCACCCGCCGCCTCCGGCGGCGACCTTGTATGTTGAGTTTGGGGTAGGAAGGTTGGGCCGAGGGCTGGCCCGGTAGACCGTACGACCTGTGGGTTCGCGCCCGTGGGAGAGCTTGGTCGCCGGGCCAGTTGCTCCGGTTCAGCCCGAACAGTTGCCTG
>JANNNO010000419.1:0-16077 GCA_031398585.1 Myxococcales bacterium
GCGTGGCGACGAGCGGCCCCGGCGACGATCGGGACGGGGGCGCGCGCCGGCACCGCGGACTCGACGTGGTGGCCTCGGTCGGCGAGCCGGTCCGGGCGATCGCTGACGGCACGGTGATTTTTGCCGGTGTCAACACGGGCAGCAATTCGCGCAAGGGCGGCATCCCACCGGCGCGCATCGGTCGCTGGGCGCGGCGGCCTCTCGGCGTGGGCGGCATCTATCTGTGCATCCGGCACACGGCAGCGGCTGCCACGTCGGGGCGGGTCGTCTCCTGTTACATGCACCTCGAGCGTTACTTCGTCGCGCAGGGCGCGGCGGTCGCGGCCGGCGAGACCATCGGCCTCGTCGGTCGATCGGGCGTGCGACGATCGCCGCCGCACCTGCATTTCGAGGTTCGGGTCGACAACGCTTTCCACGATCCCTTGCGCTACTTCGCCGATGCGATGATTCCGCCGCGCGAGACGCTGACTCACAAGTGGAACGAGCGCCTGCGCCGTTCCCGTCAGCAGGCGGCGCGCCTGGCGGCCAAGCGGTCGGCCAAGATCCTCACCGGTCGTTGAAGGCGGCGACCTGGAAGGTCGGCGACCTGCCGTCGGGACGCCGACGTGCGGGAATGACCTGAACATCCGTATACTCTGCTACTCTCGAAGCATGACCATTCGCGAGCAGCTGGAAGCCGACGAGGACAAGGTCCTCTCGCGCTTTGCCCAGCGCAGCCGTGACAGCCAGGGGCGCCAGCGGCCCGAACCGCTCGACGAGACGCGGCCCATCTTTCAGCACGATCGGGATCGCATCATCCACTCGAAGGCCTTTCGCAGGCTGGGCGGCAAGACGCAGGTCTTTCTCGCGCCCGAGGGTGACCACTACCGCACGCGCATGACACATACCTTCGAGGTCTCGCAGATCGCACGCACGATCACGCGGGCCTTGCGGCTCAACGAATCGCTGACCGAAGCGATCGTCATGGGTCACGACCTTGGCCACACGCCGTTCGGCCACGCAGGAGAAAAAGTTCTGGCTCGCCTGATGCCGGATGGCTTTCACCACGTCAAGCAGTCGCTGCGTGTGGTCGACGTGCTCGAGCGCGAGGGCCGCGGCCTCAACCTCTCGGCCGAGGTGAGGGACGGGATCCTCAAGCACTCGAAGGGCAAAGGCCACATCATCTCGGACAATCCCAACTTGATGTCGATGACGCTCGAAGGACAGATCGTGCGCATAAGCGACATCGTGGCCTACGTAAATCACGATCTCGACGATGCCGTCCGTGGCCGCGTGCTGACCTACGCGCAGGTGCCGAAGAGCGTGCTCGCCGTGCTGGGCGACACGCACAGCGAGCGCATCTCGCGCATGGTGCTCGACGTGGTGCAAACATCGAAGCTGGAGGAGAAACGCCAGATCCGGATGAGCGAGGAGGTGCTGTCCGCGTTGATCTCGCTGCGCGATTTCCTCTACGAGACCGTGTACGAGCGGGACGAGATCCGCCACGAATTCGAGCGCGCCCAACGCATCCTCAGCGAGCTGTGGCAGTACTTCCACGGGCACGCCGACGAGTTCCGCGCCAAGCATTGGCCCAAAGGACTTCCCGATGGGGAGCCTCTTTCACGCGCCATCGCCGACTTCATCACCGGCATGACCGATCGCTATGCGCTGCGGGTCTACGAGGAATATTTCCTGCCACGGCGCTGGATGGTGATCTGACGAGAGCCCGGCGGCCGCGCGCGATGGCGACGACCGTCCCGTCGGCCAATGACCGATGCGGGTCGTCGGCGTCGCGACGGCGTGCAGCTTGTGGAGGTCGTCGTCGTCCTGTTAGGTTGGGATTGAGTGCAGGCTCTGGCGCAATCCGTTGCTCCGCTGGCGGTCACCATCGCTCAGTCCGGATGGCAACCCAACCCGACATTGCTGCTGATCCTCGGCGTGCTGGCTGCGTCCGCGTGCGCGCTTTTGCTGCTCTGGATGCTGGTGCGAGCGCTGGCGGGGCTGATCGATCGGCCGCGGGTTCCACGCCCGGGCAGTACCTACGCCGCATTCACCTTTCTTGCGGGGGTTGCGCTGGTGCTCGCCATCTCCCTGCTGGGTCTCGCGCGGCTCATCGATGGCCATGCGCGTGTCAACGGCCCGACCACCCTCGGTCAGCTTCGCTGCTTGCCCATGGGAACGGGAAAGGTGCAGGTCGTTTTTACGGCTTCTAGCGGCGCTAGCGAAACCTTCGAGCAGGACGCGGCCTCCTGCGCGATCGAGGCGACCTTGTTGACCTTGCGTCCGCTGCCGCCTCCGATCGGCGTCGCGGTCTACGCTCGCGTCACGCGCATTGGTGATCGCCCGCGCTCGGCTGAGCTGCCTTTCTGGGCGCCGACGATCACCTGGTTCCCTTTGTCGCGCCTGGTGCAGTCGGCGGCAGCGCAGCAGGCGACGGCCGCGCCAGACCCGAACGGCGTCTTGCAGGTGGTCGCTTCGGACGCCGGCATCACGCTCGCACGACCAGGTAGTTGAGGCCCTGGCGCCCTCGTGCGCTTCGGATCACCCTTGACCCGCGCGTTGTCATGACCGCCGAACCCGACGCCGAGACGCTGTCCACCGAGCTCGAACGAGCGCTACTCAAAGCGCTGGTCGACGCCTGGGACCAGGTGAACTTCACACACTTCCGAACGCGCCTGCGCCGCCCCGCTCTCGAGCTCGGCGATGCGCGCGGCAAGCTGGGCCTGTGGAACCTCGAGCGACGGACACTCTCGCTCGCGCGGACTCTGGTGCTCGATCGGCCATGGGGCGAGGTGATCGAGGTCCTCAAGCACGAGATGGCCCACCAGTACGTGCACGAGGTGCTGCGAGTGACCGACGAGACGGCTCACGGCCCCGCCTTCGCCGAAGTCTGTCGGGAACGCGGCATCGACGCCGCCGCGACGGGATCGCCGCGGCCCGCAGCGGCAGCCGACGTGAACCATACAAAGGTGACCGATTGCGATGCTGAAGCTGGCGATGCTGCCGCGGGCCTCACCAGCCCAGCGGGAGATGCGTCGGGCGACACACCCGCAATCTTGCGTCGCATCGGCCGTCTGCTGGCGCTCGCTGACAGTCCGAATTTGCACGAGGCCGAGAGCGCCATGCGGGAAGCGCAGCGCTTGATGCTCAAACACAACCTCGCGGCGGCCGCGATCACCGCGCAGCGCGGGTTCGCTTTCCGCCAGCTCGGCGTGCCGCGCGCGCGCGTCGAGGCTGCCGAGCAGATCCTCGGCGGCCTCCTCAGCGAGCACTTCTTCGTCGAGGTGATCTGGGTAGGCGCTTACGATCCCCGCCGCGCGCGCAAAGGTCGCGTGCTCGAGATCTGCGGCACCGCCGCCAACCTGGAGGTCGCCTCCTGGGTGCATGGCTACCTGCTCGAGACATCCGAGCGACTCTGGCTCAATCACAAACGGAGCGCGGGCCTGCGGGGAGACAAAGAGCGGCGCCGGTTTCGCCTCGGCGTGATGATGGGCTTTCGAGACAAGCTGGCCGAAGGAGCGCGCGCCTACCAGCAAGAAGGTCTGATCTGGACCGGCGATCCCGCGTTGGAGCGTTACTTCAAGACGCGCCATCCGCGGCAGAGCACAGGGCGGTCGATCGGGTACCACGCGACCGCCGTGTTCGAGCACGGACGCCGCGCGGGTCAGACCATCGTCTTGCGCAGACCCATCGGCTCTCAGGCGGAGAGCCGCGGACGCCTGCTGGGCCCCACGAGTCGGTGACGACGCGGCCTCGCTGCCTTGTGGGTCCCTGACGATTTCAGGCGCCCAACGCGGGTGGCGGATCGCTACGCAGACGAGCGAACATCAGCAGGTCGGTGAACTCGCCGTCCTTCTTGACCGCCCGTCGCAGGCGGCCCTCGAGTTGGAACCCGACCTTTTCCAACACCCGGACCGAAGCGCGGTTGCCGCCGAAAACGCCCGCTTGCAGGCGCTCGATGGGGAAGCTGCCGAAGGCATAGTCGCTGATGAACGCAGCCGCCGCGGTCGCAACGCCGCGTCCCCAGAACGATTCGCTCACCCAGTAGCCGATCTCGGCCGTGCCGGCAAAGACGTCCTGGCGGCGATCCAGCCCCACCCCGCCGATCGCCTCGCCCTCGAGCTCGATGGCGAAGTTTTGCGGCGCCGTCAGCGTCGCATGATTGAGCGCGATCCATCGCTCGGCGTCCGTGCGCGTGTAGGGATGAGGGAAGCGATCGAGCAGACCGCGCCAGACCGCCCGGTTGTTGGCGTGTTTGCAGAGGGCCTCGACATCGGTGGAGCGCCAGGTGCGAAACAGGAGTCCATGCGCGAGGCTCGGTTTGGTTTCCGAAGGGGCGGACGCGGTCATCGACTCCAATCTACACCGGACCCATTGGCCCCGTTGGTCGGCGCGACGTGGCACGACGTGGCACGAGGGAGCACAATGACACCGCCGACCCGAATACACCCCGAGAGGCGAGCCGTCGATGAGAGGAGCCCCGAGACGTATTGGAAACCTGGGCCTCCTTGGACTAGAAAGAAGAGACAAGAGCCGTGCGCATCAGTCCCTTGACCATCGGAATCGCCGGTGTCGCCGTTGCCGGTCTGGTGACCCTGGCCGTCACGCTGTCGAAAATCGGCGATTCGGCCGAGCCCAGTGCCGCCGCAGACGGCGACTCCCGCTCGCGCCTTGCGGCCAAGCTGCGCGGGCATTCGGTGCCGCGCTTCGAGACCATCAGCCAGGACGAGCCGAACGCCCCGCCGCCTCCGCCACCGGTCTTCACGCCGCCACCCATCGCAGCGCCACCGCCACCACCGGCGACACCCCAGGCGGAACTGAAAGAGCGCGCCTCGAAGGACGGCTTCGTCTACCGAGAAGCGGGCAACCAAGCGGTCTACGTCGTGCAGAACGGCACCAAGTTCCACATCAAGAGCGGCGACGAGCTGCGCGCCCTCGGCTACAGCTGGGATCGGGTCGAGGTGGTGCCGCCGGGCGCGCTCGGCTTTCTGCGTGATCGCCCGCCCGAGCGAACCCTCATGCGCGAGCGCGATCAGAAGGCCGTCTACTATTACGAGAACGGGCAGAAGCGGTACATCTACTCGGCCGACACTTTCGAACGCCTCGGCCACAAGTGGTCGGACGTGAAGGTGGTTCCGAGCGGAGCGCTGGCCAGCGAAGCGACCGGCGCCCCGATTCAGTGACCCGGACTGGGTGTGTCTGCAGCGTTATCGCTGGTTGCCGGGCGCCGGGCGTTCTTCACCGGTGCGAACGACTGACGATGCACGGGTGAAGGACCCAGACGCGCGAGCGCGCGCAGGTGCTGCTTGACCGGATAGCCCTTGTGTTGGCTGAAGCCGTAGCCGGGGTACTGCGTGTCGAGCTCGCACATGCGCGCGTCCCGGGCGGTCTTGGCTAGAATCGAAGCGGCCGCGATGGAGAGGCTGCGGCGATCGCCGCCGATGATGCCCTGGTGCTCGACGCCGATGTCCTTGAGTCCGCGGCCGGGACCATCGATGAGCACGTGCTCGAGCTCGACGGCGAGTCCGGCCAGCGCGCGCTTCATGGCTGCGACGCCAGCCCAGTAGATGTTGAGCCGATCGATCTCGTCGGGCTCGACGAAGGCGACCGCGTAGGCGATGGCCTGCTCGCGGATGATGGGGGCGAGGCGCGACCGCGTGCCCGGATCGAGCTTCTTGCAGTCGTCGACGCCGGGGATGCGCGTGCCTGGCGCGAAGACGACGGCGGCGGCCGCCACGGGACCGGCCAGGGGGCTCATGCCCGCCTCGTCGACACCGGCGACCCGCAAAAGGCCACGCGCCCAGAGCGTCGATTCGTAGCGCAGCATGCCGCGAAGGCGCTGGCCCTCCGAGCGATTGGCGCGTCGACGGCGCTCGATGGCCACCAGCAGCTGCTGCGCCGATGCCCGGCCATCGGCCCTCAGAAGGGCCTCGAGATCGGTGGGCAACGGACGGCCTTCGTCGACGTGGCGACGGCGCAAGGTCGACAGCTTGGGCAGAGCACGCTCGAGCTCGGCCGGCTCTGAGGGCAGGCTGCCGGCGGGGGCGACGGGCAGACCCTGCGAAGACGACCGCATGACCTGCCCACCTTACCAAACGCCGACCGCGGCTGCGTAGTCCCAAGCCGACTCAAGAAGCGAGACTCAGGACCCGGCTTGGGCGAAGATGCGCGCCGCTCGCATCCGCCCCCCGCATTGGACAGCCGTGAAGAAGAAGGATGGTCCCATGTCAGACGCTGTGACCGGCACCCGCACCCCAGGCGTCAGCCGCGAAGAGGCGAAGGTGATCTTCGCGTCGTCGCTCGGCACCGTGTTCGAGTGGTACGACTTTTATCTCTACGGAAGTCTCGCCGCATACATCTCGAAGCACTTCTTCAGCGGCGTACCGGAAAGAGCGCGCTTCATCTTCGCGCTGCTCGCGTTCGCCGCGGGCTTCGCGGTTCGACCGTTCGGCGCGCTGGTCTTTGGCCGGCTGGGCGATCTGGTCGGCCGCAAGTACACCTTCCTCATCACCATCGTCATCATGGGCGTGTCCACCTGCGGGGTCGCGATCCTGCCCGGCTACGAGGCTCTGGGGATCATCTCCCCCATCATCCTCATCGTCTTGCGCCTGCTGCAGGGATTGGCGCTCGGCGGTGAATATGGAGGCGCGGCGACCTACGTGGCCGAGCATGCTCCCCACGGCAAACGCGGCGCCTATACCGCGTGGATCCAGACCACGGCGACCCTGGGCCTTTTCCTTTCGCTCTTCGTGATCTTGGCGTGCAAGCGCTGGATGGATCCCGTCGCCTTCGAATCCTGGGGCTGGCGCATCCCGTTCGGCCTTTCCCTGGTGCTGCTGCTGATCTCGATCTGGATCCGCCTGATGCTCAACGAGAGCCCGGTCTTCAAACGAATGAAGGCCGAGGGCAAGGGCTCCAAGCATCCGCTGCGCGAAAGCTTCGGCAACTGGCAGAACCTGCGGGTGGTGCTGATTGCGCTCTTCGGCCTCACCGCGGGGCAGGCAGTCGTCTGGTACACGGGACAGTTCTACGCGCTCTTCTTCTTGACCCAGACGCTGCTGGTCGACCTCGAGGCGGCCAACCTGCTCATCGCGGCCTCGCTGGTGCTCGGCACCCCGTTCTTCATCATCTTCGGGACGCTTTCGGACCGCATCGGGCGCAAGAAGATCATCCTGGCCGGCTGCGCCCTGGCGATCCTCACCTACTTTCCGATCTTTCGCGCCATCACCCACTTCGCCAATCCCGACCTCGAGGCGGCCATCGAACAATCGCCGGTGGTCGTCGTCGCCCATCCCGAAGATTGCCGGTTCCAGTTCAACCCGACCGGCACCGGGAAGTTCACGTCGGCTTGCGACGTGCTGAAAGCCTCGCTGGTCAAACGCGGCATCCCCTACAGCAACGAGGAAGCGCCGGCGGGGACCCTGGCACGCGTGACGATCGGCAGCACGGTCATCGAGTCGTACGATGGCGCTGCGCCCGACGCGAAGGTGAGGGCGGCCGCCTTCGAGACCGCATTGGCCGCGGGCCTGGCGACGGCCAAGTACCCCGCCAAGGCAGATCCCGACAAGGTGGCGACCTGGCCACTCATCGCCCTGCTGACCTTGCTGGTCGTCTACGTCTGCATGGTCTACGGGCCGATTGCGGCGATGCTGGTCGAGATGTTCCCGACGCGCATTCGCTATACGTCGATGTCGTTGCCGTACCACATCGGGAACGGCTGGTTCGGTGGCTTCTTGCCGACCACGTCATTCGCGATCGTCGCCGCCACCGGGGACATCTACTCCGGGCTCTGGTACCCGATCGTGGTGGCGACGATGACGCTCGTGATCGGAGCGGTGTTCGTCAAAGAGACGAAGGACGTCGACATCTACGCGCGGGACTGAGCCCTGCGGCCTCGTGCGTCGAACTGGGCGCGTCCCTGCGCGACAGCCGATGCGCAACCCACGCCGGTGGGGCACAATCAGGGGAATGCGCCGCGGAATCGCCCTCCTCCTCCGCAGCCTCGACAACGATTTTCAGCAACGCGTCCGGGACGAAGCGATCGCCACCGGCAAACGCCTCGGCTTCGAGGTAAGAGCCCAGGCGGCACAAAACGACTGGGCCCGGCAGCAGGCGCAGATCGCGGCGGCCATCGATGCCGCGGTCGTGGATGACCTGGCCGCGATCTTGATCTCGCCCGTGCGTGATGATGGGCTGGCCGAGCTGGCCGCGAGAGCGGCGAAGGCCGGGGTCGGGTTCACGCTGCTCAATCGCGACGGACCTCCGCCCGCACTCGAAGGCGCCGCGGGGGGCGGCGCGATCCCAATCTTTTCGGTCTCGCCCGATCAGACCGAGATCGGGCGCATCCAGGCCGAGCAGACCCGAGCCCTGGCAACCGGGGGCACGGTGGTGGCGATCACCGGGCCGGCGCGCAGCTCGGCGGCACGGCGAAGAGTCGAGGGGCTCTGGGGCGAGCTCGGTGCCGAGTTCGTTCTCACGCTGCTCGAGGCGGACTGGACCACAGAACGGGCGCGGCTCGTGCTCGACAACTGGCTCACGCGTATCGACGAGGACGCTCTGCCCGCGGTTGTCGCCGCCCAGAACGACGAGATGGCGCTGGGCGCCCGGCAGGCCTTGCGCGACGTGGCCTCGCGGCGTGGACTGCCCGCCTTGAACGATGTCCCGATCCTCGGGTGCGATGGATCGCCGGGCCTCGGGCAACGTCTGGTGCGTGAAAACCGCATTCACGCCACGGTGACCCTGCCTTCACCTGCCGGTCCGGCGCTGGAACGTCTGGCGCGGTTTCGCGACACGGGTGAGCTGCCGCCCTCGCAGCTGGAGCTGCCCGTGGCCTCTTTCCCGCCAGTGAAGAGCCTGCGGAAAAAGAGTTGAGCGTGGTCGCGGACGGAGCCAGCGGAGCCGCTGTCGCGAGCGCCGGTCTCGGGGACGGAGCCCTCCGCTCGCTGTTCGAAGACGGCTACGTGATCCTGCCCGGCATCGTGTCGCAGGCGATGCGGAACCGTGCATTGCGCGCCATCAACGCTTCGCTGGGCAGCGAAGGGATGAACAAGGACGGGTTGCCGGGATTCCGTGCGCGCACCTTCACGCCGGAGATCTGTGCCTCTGCCGCCATCATGGACCTGCTGACGGCAAGTCCCCTCTGGCAGGCCGCACAAAGCGCGATCGGCGTAGGCCAGGTGCGCGGGCCAAGCGAAGGTCAGGTCGCCTTGCGATTCCCGAGCGCCGACCCGGGCGGCCCCGCGGTTCCCCACATCGATGGCATCTCGACCCCGGGCAACGGTGTGCCGCCCGGCACGCTCTACCATTTCACGGCGCTGGCGGCGGTCTTCCTCAGCGACGTGGACGACGACGATCGGGGCAACTTCACCGTCTGGCCCGGATCGCATCGGGTGGTCGAAGCACATTTTCGCCGTCACGGCCCCGCGGCCATGGTGGATCGCTTTCCCGATCTGTCGCTGGGGGCACCCAGGATGATCCGAGCCCGCGCCGGGGACGGCCTGCTGGCGCACTACGCGCTGGCACACGGGATCGCACCCAACCACGGCCCTCACGTTCGCTACGCCGCTTTTTTCCGCCTGACCCACACCCAGCACGAAGCTCACGGCAGTCGGCCTTTGACCGACCTGTGGTTGGAGTGGCCCGGCGTACGGCGGGTGCTCCAGCGGCCACTGCCTCCCTGACGACTCCAGGAGACGCGCGCCTGAGCCGAACACCAGGAGACGAGTTCGTGGATGGTGCGGAATCAGGGATCTTCGGCGAGCGGACGCGCGGCATGCGTGGCGAGTCTGCTGTGCGTTCTGTCAGCCTGTGACGGGACGACGGAGTCAGCGGCCGATGCCGCTCGCGTCGGGGACGAGGGAGTCCCCGCGCCGACCCTGACCATCGAACCGGCTGCGCTCGAGGCGATGCTGACCGCAATCCGCGGGGGCCGCCCCGCGACGGTATTGGCGGTGCTTGCCGCCGATCGCGCCACGCCCGCCTTCGCCATGCGGGAGATCCGGCGCGGCCTTCGCGAGGGGACGCTCGAGAAGAGCCTCGATCGAGACAAGGAGCGGCTGGTCTCCCGGCTGCCGGGGCGAGTGACGGTGATCGGCACACGCTTTCGCTATCTGCCGGTGATGCAGCTCCGCATCGAGTCGCCCGAAACGTTGACTGCGCTGGCGGCCGCGCCGGAGATCCTGCACCTCGAGAGCGAACGCACCTTCAGGACGACGACAAATGGCATCACCCGGGTTCCGCCCAACCTCGAGCTCATCAACCAGCCGCCGATGGAGAGCGCAGGCAAGATCGGCACGGGGGCGACCGTGGCGGTGCTGGATACCGGAACCGACTGGAGACGCGCACCATTTTCATGTGCCGCCGTGGGGGCCCCAGGCTGCCGCGTGATCGCCGCGGCGGATTTCGCGCCCGACGACAAGCTGGCGGACGACTCGCGCGCTCACGGCACGAACGTGGCCGCCATCATAGCGGCCGTCGCGCCCGGCGCGCGGATCGCGGCGCTCGATGTCTTCGATGGGCAGACCGCCAGCACCTCGACCATCTTGGCGGCAATCAACTGGGCGATTCAGAACCGGACCCGGCACAACATCGTCGCTCTCAACATGAGCTTCGGCGGCGGCGCCTACACAACCCCCTGCACCCTCGACGCTCTGTCCATCGCCATCGCGACGGCGCGCTCAGCGGGCATCCTTTCGATCGTTGCTTCTGGCAACGAGGCCAAGATCGCCGCGATCGCCACGCCGGCTTGCAGCGAGAAGGCCCTTTCGGTGGGCGCTGTCTACGACTCGTCGATCGGGCGACTCGCCGCTCCGATCTGTACCGACGCCACCACCGGGCCGGATCAGATCGCGTGCTTCTCCAATGCAGCGTCGATGCTGGGCCTGCTGGCCCCGGGCGTGGCGATTGTCGGCGGCGGCGTTGCCATGACGGGCACCTCGCAGGCGGCGCCTCACGTCGCCGGGGCCTATGCGATCCTGCGCGCTGCCCTGCCCGCCGAGCCCATCGACGCACTCGTGGAGCGCCTGACTTCGACGGGAACACCCGTGCGTGACCCGCGCAACGGCCTCGTCCGCCCTCGGCTGGACGTGGCGGCGGCGGTGGCCGGTCACAAGACCACGGCGCAGCCCCCTGTGGTGCTGGTGCCAGCTCCCCCCCTGGGAGGGCCGGTGGGTGCCCTCGTACTCAACGGAGGCGTTCGCCACACGCGTAGCGCGACGGTCACCGCTTCGGTCCCGGTCAAGAGCGGTACGGCGACCCAGGTCTGCGTGTCGACGGCGGCGACTTGCACGGCCTGGCGATCGCTCTCGAGCGCGGTCGTCGTTCAGCTGACCGGAGGCGACGGCCCCAAGACCGTTCGTGCCTGGTGGAAGGACGCCGCAGGGCAAGTGAGCGTGCGGCCAGCCAGCGCGACGGTCGGGCTCGATACGACCCCGCCTGCGGGCGGCAAGCTGAGCGTCAAGGTCGCGAGCAACGTCGCCAGCTACACCTGGGTGGGGGTCAAGGACTACGGCTCGGGCATCGGCACTTACCGCCTGGTCACGCGTGAGGATGGGCCGGTCCCCGAGCGCTGCGGAGTCGGCGCCGTGCTCTGGTCGGGGCCTCAACAGACGGTCACCCAGCGTGTGGCGCCGGGCAAAATGATCTACGCGCGGTTGTGTGCGGTGGATGCAGTGGGGAACGTCTCGACGGGGATCGCAGGGCAATTCGAAACGCCCGTGCCGGTCACGCCCTCGCCGGACGCCGTCGTCGCCGGACGTTAGGGCAGATCAGCCGGGCAATGCGCTAATGAGAGCGCGTGCGCCCGGGTCAGGCCTTGGGCGCGCGTCCGGCCATGGTCTCGCGCACGTCTTCTTCGTCGGCCCTCACCATCATCTCGATCAACTCACGGAAGCCGACCTTGGGGGCCCAACCGAGCTTCTCCCGGGCCCGGCTAGCATCGCCACAGAGGTGGTCGACCTCGGTCGGGCGAAAGTAGCGGGGATCGATCTCGACGTAAGGCTTCCAGTCGAGGCCGAGCGCGCCGAAAGCCACGTCGAGGACCTCTCTCACCGAATGCGATTCCCCGGTGGCGATGACGTAATCGTCGGGCTCGGCTTGCTGAAGCATCAGCCACATAGCCTGCACGTAGTCGCCAGCGAATCCCCAGTCGCGTTTGGCCTCGAGGTTGCCGAGGAAGAGCTTCTGATCGAGCCCGTGTCGGATTCGGGCGGCGGCGCGCGTGATCTTGCGGGTCACGAACGGAACACCCCGTCGCGGCGATTCATGATTGAACAGGATGCCACTCGAGATGAAGAGCCCGTAGGCCTCGCGGTAGTTCTGGCAGAGCTGGTGCGCGAAGACCTTGGCGCACGCATAGGGACTGCGCGGCCTCAGCGGTGTCTCCTCGTTCTGCGGCGGCGGCGAGGCGCCGAACATCTCGCTGGAGGACGCCTGATAGAAGCGACAGCCGCTGCCAAGCTCGCGCAGCGCTTCGAGCAGGCGGAGCGTGCCCATCGCGACGGTGTTCACCGTGTATTCGGGAACCTCGAAGCTCACCCGAACGTGGCTCTGAGCGCCGAGGTTGTAGATCTCGTCAGGTCGGATCTTGGTGACGAGATTGGCGAGCGAGCTGCCGTCGTCGAGATCGCCATAGACCAGGCGCAGGCGGTAGTCCGGCACGTGAGGGTCTTGATAGACGGGATCGAGCCGTTCCGTGTTGAGCGAGCTCGAGCGACGGATGACGCCGGTGACCTCGTAACCCTTGCTGAGCAGCAGCTCGGCCAGGTACGAGCCGTCCTGCCCCGTGATGCCGGTGATCAATGCTTTCTTCATATGGATGTTTTCAGGCGCCCAGGCCGCCCTTTCGGGAGCTTTCGTACCACGCCACGGTCTTGCGCAGGCCCTCGGCGAACCCCGTGGCGGCGGTGAAGCCGAAGCGTTCGCGCGCGCGCGTCACATCGAGTTGCCGCCGCGGTTGGCCATTGGGCTGCGCCGTGTCCCAGACGATGCGTCCGGCAAATGCCGTGGCGCGCGCGATCTCGGCCGCGAGATCACGAATCGCGATCTCATGCCCGCTGCCGAGGTTCACCGGGTCGGGATCGTCGTAGCGCTCGGCCGCCAGGATCAGTCCCTCCGCGGCGTCCTGCACATAGAGGAACTCCCGCGTCGGGCTGCCATCGCCCCAAAGCACGATCTCGGCCTCGGCGGCATCACGCGCTTCGATGCATTTGCGAATCATCGCTGGGATCACGTGCGATGACTGCAGATCGAAGTTGTCGCGCGGGCCGTAGAGGTTCACCGGGAAGAGCATCACGGCGTTCATGCCGTACTGCTGACGATAGGCCTGCGCTTGCACCAGCAGAAGCTTCTTGGCGATGCCGTAGGGCGCGTTGGTCTCTTCCGGGTAGCCATTCCAGAGATCGTCCTCGCGAAACGGAATCGGCGCGAACTTCGGATAGGCGCAGATGGTGCCCGCGATGACGGTCTTGGCGACGCCGGCCAGGCGACACTCCTCGAGCAGGGCGAGGCCCATCATGGCGTTCTCGAAGAGAAAGAGGCCCGGGTTTTCCCGGTTGGCGCCGATGCCCCCCACGCGTGCGGCCAGATGAAAGACGACGTCGGGTCGCGCATCGGCGAGCAATCGCCGGCACGCGGCTCGGTCCCCCAGATCGTAGTCGCGCCGGCGCGGAACGATGATCTCGCCTGCCCCGCGACCTTGCAGCCCTTCGACCACGAAGCTACCGAGAAAGCCGGCGCCCCCGGTGACGAGAACCCGACGCCCGTTGAGGGGTGATTGCGATGCGAGTGACGACATCTCGGCTGTCATACACCAGGTCGCCGTCGCCATGCCGGCGGCGTGGAGACGGCGGCTCGGGAGCGGGCCCCGGAAGGTCGATGTACCCCAGCGCCCCACCCGCTCACGCATTGACGGCCTAGATGGGCAAAACAGCCCCAATTTGCTGCGGCGCTGAAGCCTCGTGCTTGTTCTGGCAGCAGCTCTGACCGATCATCGACGTCTTTGGAGGTGGTCGGATCCATGAAGAGGCATCGCTTCGGCAGCGCGCGCGGATCGGGGATCGTGGTGTTCGTGATGGCGGCTTTGACAGCGCTGGGAGGCGGCTGCGGCGGTGACTCCAATTCCGGCACCCCTCCTCCCGCGGAGGCTGGCGCTGCGGACGTGAAACCCGGCGACGTCGGCACGGCAAACGACACGGCGTCGCCAACCGACACCACGCCCCCACCCGTCGACACCTTGGCCGACCGGCCCCCGGGCGATGCGGGCAGCGACATTCGCCCCGACACGAGTGACACCCGCGGTCCCGACGCCAGCGCTCCTGACGGCGGAAGCGACGTTCGACCCGATGCGGGCGGCGACGTCATGGCCGACACGTCTGGCCCCACGGCAGGGGTACGCGCCGGCTGCCTGATCCCGCCCGGCACCGGCATCTGCCACGACTACGCGCTCGACTATACCGACGCCAACGTCCGCAATCACTGCGAACCCAACATGGGCATGATCCTCGTGGCCTGTCCCCTCGAGATCGACGGCCCGCGCATCGGCAGCTGCGTCCGCCAGACTCAGTTCGGCACGCTCACCACCCACTACTACAAGCGCACCGACCCGACCTCCGCGATGCAAGCCTGCTCGTCGGCCGGCGGTACCTGGAAGTAGCAACCACTCGCCCGCCCTCCCGGCAGCGCCCCCGCTTCAGGCGGGGCGCTTTGGCGTGAGGGCGGTGGTGAGCTCGCCGACCAGGACCCCGGCGATGATGAGGGAGCCCCCGGCGAGCTCGAGCGCGGTGAGGCGATCGCCGCGGTGGAACCAGGCGAAGATCGCCGCTGCCACGGGTTCGAGAGTGAAGATGAGGGCGGCGCGAACAGGGGTCACGCGCCGCTGCGCCCAGTTCTGAAGCAAGAAGGCCCCCGCGGTCATCCCGGCGCCGAGGAAGACCAGCGTGGCGATGAGACCCGGTGTGGGCGTCATCGTCAGCGGCGCGAAGAGCGCGTAGATGCCGAGAGCGCCCAGCGCCACGGCGATCTCGACCAGCGTCAGGCGCGCCAGATCGTGCCTTTGGGACCACTCACTGGTCCAGACGATGTGGAAGGCGAACGCGACGGCACAACCGAGACTCAACAGATCGCCACCCGCGGTCGCCACCAGCGGCATGCGCGCGGAGGGATGCGTGAGCAGCGCCAGCCCGAAGGCCGCGATCACGGCTGCCACGAACGCCGGCAGTGACAACCGACGTCGGTAGATCGCCCAGCTCACGAACGGCACGAAGAGCACGGTGAGCCCCGTGAAGAAGGCCGAACGCGCCGGGGTGGTGTGCACCAGGCCCTCGGTCTGTAGAACGAAGCCGGCGGCCATCAGGACGCCGAGAACGCCGGCGTCGCGGAATAGTCCCGGTGTTTGCGCCGGGCGGCCCCGCCCCGCGAGCAAGGCCAGCACCAGCGTGGCGATGGCAAAACGAGCAAGCAGGAGCGCCGCCGTCGTGGTTCCGGCGAGCGCTCCTTTGACCAGACTGAACGTCGTCCCCCACAGAAGCGTGAGCAGGACGAGCGTGAGATCAGGCAATTTCAGCCACGATCGTGCCGAGCCCGAACCCGATCAATGATCGTGGTCGTCGTCGTGATGGTCGTCGAACTCGTCGCTCTGGGGGGGCGGCGCCTCGGGAGCTGAGGCGGCAGGTCCCTTCTTGGGCAGAATGCCGACCACGCATTCGGTCGTCAGCATGAGCCCGGCTACCGAGGCTGCGTTCTGCAAGGCCACGCGCACCACCTTGGCCGGATCGATCACACCCGCTGCCACGAGGTCCTCGAAGGTCTCGGTCGCGGCGTTGAAGCCGAAGTTGCCCTCGCCATTGCGCACGCGCTCGACGACGACCGAAGGATCGAAGCCGCCGTTCTTGGCGATCTGCCGCAGCGGCTCCTCGATCGCCCGCTTCACGATCTGGACACCGTAGCGGCGCTCGTCCGGGAAGGTGAGACCGTCCAGCGCCTTTTGCGCACGGATCAGGGCCACGCCGCCGCCGGGAACGATGCCCTCCTGGACCGCCGCGCGGGTGGCGCTGAGCGCGTCCTCGACTCGCTCTTTCTTCTCGCGTGACTCGGCGTCGGTCG
>JANNNO010000516.1:0-4206 GCA_031398585.1 Myxococcales bacterium
GCCGCCGGGCACGACGTGGCGCTTCGATTTTGCGCCGCTGCCGCCGATGGTGGGGGATCGCCACGTGTTCGTTCAGAACTCGGGCTGGGCTTATGCGGTGCCGCGGACCAGCCGCCATCAGGCGGTTGCCTGGGACATTGCCAAGTCGATGGCCCTCAACCCTGAAGTGATGCGCAAGTGGCTCGGCATCACAGGGGCTTTGCCAGCGCTGCGGGCGCTCGGCGCCACGATGACCCACCCGTCGCTGCCGAAGGTGCGCGGGCTGCTCGAGGACGGGCAGTGGTTGGGCTACATACCAGTCGGCGCCATCGACGGCGTCTCGGGCGCGCTCGTGAACAACTTTTACGCCGTGGTGGAAAAGCAGAAGACCATCGAGATGGCGCTCAGGGACATGCAGACCACCTCGAACGATCTCATCACGCGGTTTCGGGACTGATTCCCATGCGCGCGCGGCCGCTCGGGGGTGCACGAACGACGGCGTTGGGGGCGCTGGATCTGGCGCTCGTGACGCTTCTGGCGGCCGCGGGCTGTTCCGACCCGGCGCGGACCGATGGCATCCCGATCGGTCTGCTGCTCTCGTACTCGGGCCCGCTGGCCGCCAACAGCATCAATTCCGAGCGGGCGGTCTTGATGGCGGTCGAGGCCGCGAACACCGCGGGCGGCGTCGGGGGCAAGGCGGTCGTCGTCGTGGCCCGCGACACCCGCAGCGATTCGCGCGAAGTCTCCCCGCGGGCGCGCGAGCTGATCGAAGCTGGCGCCGCGGTTTTCATCGGCCCGGACACCACCGAGCTGGCGGTCGAGCTCAAGTTTCTGCTCGCCGGCCGGACCGTCATCTTGCCGAGCTACGCGACGGCCGACTCGAACATCTACAAACCGCATTCCTGGTTCGTGATGGGCGCCACCGCCGGTCGCGTGGCATGCGAGCTGCGCGCGCAGGTGCTGGCCGCCGGTTACCAGCGGCCGCTCGTCATAGCGGATCCAAACGGCTACAACAGCTCTCTTTCCTACGAGCTGAGCCGCCGTTACGGCTTTCCCAAGATGCTGTTGCCGATCGACGAGCCGCCGAGCGAAGCCATCGTCGCCGCCATCCAGGCCACAGGCGCCGATGCCTACATCCTGACCACCTTGCCTCCCGCGGCCTCGGCGCTGCTCTATGCCCTGGCTGCCACGGGAGCCCTCGAGAATCCGGGGCAGTGGTTCCTATCGCCGACGCTGCATACGCCGGCGCTGCTCGAGACCATCCCGAGCGGCATGATGGAGGGGGCCCGGGGGGTCTCGGCGGGCACGGTCGCGACGGCGATCCCCTTTCGCGCCAAGTTCGCCGAGCGCTGGCAGGACGCACCGCTCGACGATGCTTACGCCTTTTACGACGCGACGGCCGCAGCCATCTTGGCCCTGGAACGGGCGCTGGCCCGGGAGGGAACCCTGCCAACCGGGGCAGGCCTCGGGCCGCACATCGGCGCGGTGACCAACCCCGGCGGTACCCAGGTCCGCTGGGACCAGCTCGGCAAGGGGTTGCAGCTGCTCCGCGACAAGCAAGAAGTGCAGTACATCGGCCTCTCGGGCGCGCTGGAATTCGATTCATCCGGCAAGACGCCGCGGGCGAACACGAACTGGTGGACCATCGGGCCCCAAGGTTTTGCCGACGTGCCCTCTCAGAGCGACTGCCGCGAGAAGCCATGAGACCGCTTCCCCGCCGGCCCGACCCCGGCCGGTGACGGGCGCCTCAAACGTTTGCACGGTCGACTCCCCCGCGTGGCCGCTTGCGGGGAACTTCAAGAGATTGTACGAAACGGCATGGCATCAGGTCTCACGATTCGTGGCAAGGGCGACGCGGCCCTGGACTTCCTCTCCCTCGGGGCGCTCATCCACCGCCTCGACCCGGGGATCATCCCCTTCCGCAAGGCCAGCTCTTGCTCCATCCACGTCAGCGGCGGCGAGTTCAACGTCGCTGCCAACCTCTCGGACTGCTTCGGCGCACGCACGGCGATCGCCAGCGCGATGGTCAACTACCCGATCGGCGATCTCGTCGCGGAGCGGGTGCGGGCGATGGGCGTCGCCTCGATCTACAAACGCTTCGAGCACGACGGCGTACAGGGGCCCAACATCGCGACTGTCTTCTCCGACCGCGGCCACGGCGTGCGCGCCCCTGTCGTGTTCTACAACCGCTGCAACGAGGCGGCGGCGCAGCTCAAGCCGGGTGACTTCGACTGGAAGGCGATCTTCGGCGCCGGCGTGCGCTGGTTCCACAGCGGCGGCATCTTCGCGGCGCTTTCGCCCACCACGGCCGAGCTCATCATCGAAGGCATGAAGGCGGCCAAGGCGGCCGGCGCGATCACCTCCTTCGACCTCAACTTCCGCGAGAAGCTCTGGAAGATCTCGGGGGGCGCCAAGCGGGCGGCCGAGATCATCGGGCGCATCGTCGAGCACGTCGACGTTCTGGTCGGCAACGAAGAGGATCTGCAAAAGGGCCTCGGCATCCCGGGCCCGGAGGTCGCGGCGACCTCGAAGCTGGATCCCTCGACGTTCTTCGGGATGATCGAGCACGTGACCAAGAAGTTCCCCAACGTGAAGTCGGTCGCGACCACCCTGCGCGAGGTGCACTCCACCAACCGTCATAGCTGGGCGGCGGTCGCCTGGCTCGACGGGAAGAATCACGTGTCGCCGACGGCCGAGCTCGACGTCATCGACCGCGTGGGTGGCGGTGACGGGTTCGCTGCCGGCTTCATCTACGGGCTGCTCAACGGCGAGACCGCAGACGAGTCCCTGAAGCTCGGCTGGGCCCACGGCGCGCTGCTGACCACCTTCCCGGGCGACACCACGATGGCCTCGGTCGATCAGGTGCGCGCCTTTGCCAAGGGCGGCTCGGCCCGCATTCAGCGCTGAGGGGGGGCGGCGAGTACCGCGTCGGGATCACTTCACGCGGAACTTCAGCCGCCACTGACCGTCGACCTTCTCCCAGAGGTGAGGCGCACGGTAGCGGTCGACGATGCGGTGAAACGCCGCCTCGTCGATGCCGGTGTATTCCAGGAACTCTTGGAAGTACTTCGCCGGGAACTCGCCGTCGTAGCGATGCACCAGCGAGATCGCTTCGTCACGCGTGAGGTGGCCGTCCCGGATCTCGTGAGCGGCGTCGCTGGTGGCGCGGCCGATCCCGAACTTGATGAAGGACATGTAGTAGTGATAGCCGTCCAAGCGATCATCGAGGCTGGCGTACTTCGAGTAGGTGCCTTCGGAGCGACCGTCACGGTTGGCCTCGAAGCCGGTGTGCTCGGCGGTGTAGTAGTAATTCTCCTGCGGAACCCACTTCTGGTAGTAGGAGAACCAGTGCATCTCGATGCCCCGGTCGCGCAGTAGCTGCATCGCCGGTGGTCGATAGAAGGTCAGGTCCGACGGATCGTAGTCGCCGGGAGTCAGCACGCCGCGCGCCTCGCCCCAGGTGATGAGGTCGTCGACCGTGATGCCCTTGTAGTAGAGCTCGGCCCAGTCCTCGAGCGGCATGTGCGAGCGGTGGTTGTGTTTGCTCGACCCGCCGTACTCGGCCTCGCCGTTTTCGCCGAAGAAGATCAGCTTGACGTCCATCTGCACGGCGAGATGAAAGCCGAACGCCATCTGGCCGTAGGTGAAAGGCTGAAAGTTGTCGCCGACCGCCTCGAAGGCGATGCGGGCCAGCTTGCGATGCAGGCGCCCGTTGGGCGACGCCATGATGTTCCCGAAGCCGCTGCCGATGAAGCGCTGATAGTTGGCCCAGCCGACCTCGGTGTAGACGAAGGGCGCCCACGTGATCGTGAGCGGGTGCATGCCGAACTGGTGTTTGAGCTTGTGGGCGACGGCAGCGGAGTCTTTGCCACCGCTGCACGGGACGATGACGTCGTAGCGGCCGTCGTTGCGGCGATGTTTGGCGCACAGGGCTTCCAGCTCCTCGTGCCGCCGCGGCCATGCAATCCGGGTCTGCTTCTCTTCGGCGAACCGGCAGGCGCTGCAGACGCCGCGTTCGTCGAAGGTGATGCGCGGCCGCTGGTTGGAGATCACGCAGCGGGTGCAGTAGATCACCTCGCGCGGCTGCGCGTCGAGTTGCCGATCGATCGAGTCCTGGATCTTGCCCACCGGTCAGATACAGCGGCCAGGAGGTGGCAGATCTTGAGTTCTGCTCGCATTTCCGACTGCCTAGGGGGTGCCCCGGGGGTCAACTGCGGGCAGGAAGGT
>JANNNO010000519.1:0-7046 GCA_031398585.1 Myxococcales bacterium
GTCATCGTGTTGACGAACAGCCCCGACGACGGCGCTTCCTTCCACGCCACCTCGTCGAGCTTGCCGTCGAGCTTGTTCGGCTTGGTGATCTTGCGGGCCACGTAGCGCTTGGCCACGGCACCGGGCGGCGGCGCCTTCACGGTGACCGGAATGGTCGCGGCGACGAGGCGGCCCGAAGCGTCCTTGTTACCCGTGACGATGTTCATGCGCTCTTGACCGCGCCACAACCCGACGTGCACGACGACCTTGTCGTGGGGCCAGGTAGCGGGCAGCCGCATGGAGTGCTCGTCACGGATGATGTCGCCTTGCTTCCACTGCGACACGGGGTACTTGCCGTTGATCGGACCGTGATCGACGTTGAGGTACTGCTGGTTGTTCGGCCCGTTGAGGTGGGTGAACAGACGCCAGCCCGGTCCCGGTGCCGCGACGACTTTCCAGTAGTGCGTGAGCTTGAATTCCTTGCCCGGCTCGATCGGATTGGCGGTCGTGTCGAGGCCGAGATAGACGACCTTGCCGTCGAGGTCGGCGTTCACCGTGAACTTCGGCGCGGGCGCGGCGCTAAGGAGGTTCTTCTTGATGGCCTCCATGTCTTCCGCGGTCGGCTTCTCTTCGGTCTGCTCGACGCACGCGGCGCCGAACGCGAGGCTGCCCGACAGCAGGCCGAGCGCGAGGCAAGAGCTCCTTGTGAGACGGTTCATCAGTGGACTCCTCGTGAGGGAACAGGCGGTGACGTACGCATCCGTGAGGGGACCCCGGACGCCGCAAGGAAGCCGACCTTCTACCCGAGACCCCTGCCCTTGGCAACGCCGCGGCGGTGGGGCAAACCCGGCAGAACATCTGCTCTCGCCGAGGCCGCCACGACGCAATTTCGAGCATCGAAGCTGTCGCGCCCGGTCGGTCGTGCGGCCGTGCCTCTGCGCGGCTATGCTCGTGCGCCATGTCGCATCCGGACCGCGCCCCCGCCCCCTTGCCCCCCGACAGCCCCTTTTCTCGCTGCGACGCCCCGCCACGCTTCGACCTGATTCGCACCGAAGACGTGGTCCCGGCGATCCGGGCGCTGGTGGCTCGTCAGGACAGCGGGCGGCTGGAACTGGAAAAGACCGCGAGCCCGACCTGGGCAGGGCTGTGCGAACCGCTCGGCGAGCTCGGCGAACCGCTTTCGTTCGCGTGGGGCATCGTGCACCACCTGCTGTCGGTCAAGAACAGCCCGGCTCTGCGCGACGCCGAGGCGCAGGTCCAGCCCGAGGTCGTCGGCTCGGCGCTGGCGCTGGGACAGAGCCGCGCGTTCTACGACGGGTTCGTCGCCTTGCGCGCGGGCGCCGAATGGGCGCAACTGTCGCCCTCCAAAAAGCGCATCGTCGAAGCGAGCATCGTCGACGCCGAGCTGGCCGGCGTTGCGTTGGAAGGCGAAAAGAAAGAGCGCTTCATCGCCATCGAGACCGAGCTGGCCGAAGCGGCGACGAGCTTCGCCAACAACCTGCTCGATGCAACCAAGGCCTACGCGCTGGTCTTGCGCGACCCCTCCGATGTGGCGGGTCTGCCGCCGAGCACGCTGGCCGCGGCGGCGCAGTCAGCGCGGCAAAACGCCGCAGGCGACGCGCGCCTGGAAGCGGCAACCGCCGAGGCCGGCCCCTGGCGCATCACCTTGGAAGGCTCCCTCTACATACCCTTCATGGAGCACAGCACGCGGTCCGACCTTCGCCAGGCGCTCTACCGCGCCTATGTCACGCGCGCATCCAGCGATCCACACGACAATCAGCCGCTGCTGCGCAAGATCTTGCGACTGCGTAAGCAAGAGGCCGAACTGCTCGGCTACCCGTCGTACGCGGCGCTCGGGCTGCGGCGCAAGATGGCCAAGGAGGTGGGGGCCGCGCGCGGTCTGCTCGACGAGTTGCGTACCGCCAGCCGGCCGCACGCAGAGAGAGAGCTCGGTGAGCTGACGGCTTTTGCGCGCGAGCGCAGCGGGGATCCCAGCTTCCAGCTCGAGCTGTGGGACGTGCCCTTCTGGGCCGAACGGTTGCGTGAAGCGCGCTATTCCTACAAGGAAGAAGAGCTGCGCGATTACTTCCCGCTGCCCGCGGTCTTAGCTGGTCTCTTCGCGCTCGCTCGGCGTCTGTTCGGCGTGGTGATCGAGGAGACGCCCGGCTCGCTGCCGGTCTGGAATCCCGACGTGAAGACCTTCACGGTGCGCGACGAAGACGGCAAGGCGCGCGCCACCTTCTTCCTGGATCCCTACAGCCGTCCCGCCGACAAACGCGGTGGCGCCTGGGTGCAAGGCTGCATCGATCGCAAGCGCAAGAGCACCGGCGAGGTCCGCCTGCCCACCGCCTACGTCGTCTGCAACCAAGCGCCGCCCGTCGACGGCAAGCCGTCGCTGATGACCTTCCGGGAGGTCGAGACGCTGTTCCACGAGTTCGGGCACGCGCTTCAGCACATGCTAACCACGGTGGACGAGCCGGGCGCCGCCGGCAGCAACAACATCGAATGGGACGCGGTCGAGCTGCCGAGTCAGTTCATGGAGAACTGGTGTTATCACCGGCCGACGTTGCTCTCGTTCGCGCGACACCACGCCACCTCCGAGTCGCTGCCCGAGGCGCTCTTCGACAAGGTCGCGGCGGCGCGCACCTACCGCGCGGGCTCGGCGTTCCTGCGGCAGATCTACTTCGCCACGCTCGATCTCGAGCTGCATGACGCCGGCTTCGATCCGGAAGCCGGGGACGTGATGGCGCTGCAGGCGCGTGTGGCGGCGGAGAACACCGTGATGCAACCCCTGCCCGAGGATCGCTTCCTCTGCGGCTTTTCGCACATCTTCGCCGGGGGCTACGCCGCCGGTTACTACAGCTACAAATGGGCCGAGGTTCTCTCCGCCGACGCCTTCTCGGCCTTCGAAGAAGCCGGACTCGACGACCCGGCACGCCTGGCCGAGACCGGTCGGCGCTTTCGGGATACCGTGCTCGCCCAGGGCGGGAGCCAGCCGCCGGCCGTGATCTTCGAGGCCTTCCGCGGGCGCCCGGCGACGACGCGAGCGCTGCTCGCCCAGGCCGGCCTCGTCTAGCGGGCGCCAACCAGCGAATCGAAGTGGGCGGGGGACCTTCGTCAGATCCCCGCGCCCCCCTCCTTCGTCAGCCGTTGGCGCCGAAGATGGCGACGATGAAGACGCCGAACATCACGACACCCATGGCGGCGACGAAGATCGTGAAGCTGTCGTATTTCGCGGGTACCTGCATGATGACGCCCTCCTGCGAACCAAAACCATCGGCTCGAGTCGTTCCTCATCGACAGTTCCAGACGCCGCCTGACCAGATCTTTTTTGTGAAAAGCGACGCGATGGTTGATGAAAACGCGTCAGCGAAGCACGCAGGGCAGCGCCCAGTGACGGTGCGGTGTTGCCACCGCCGGCGGCAGGCGCAGGCCCCGTCGTCGATGTAGAGTGAGTCCCGCACATGGACGCCGGGGAGTCTCACCCTCGACCACCCACCGATCCTGTGGAACCGTCCGCAGGCATCGGCGGGCGAGCACCCAGGCGCCTCTTGTTTGGGGCGCTGGTGCTCACGCTTGGCTTCGGCGCGGGCGCGCTGCTCTTTTCGCGCGTGCGCCTGCACCAGAGTCTGGGCCTCGGCGCGACGTGCGGCAACGGGGAAGTGGAACGGAATGAAGAGTGCGACGATGGCAACCGCGTCGACGAGGACGGATGTCTCACGACTTGTGTGTTCGCCAGCTGCGGCGATGGGGTGAGGCGCACCTACGCCGAAGAGTGCGACGACGGCAACCGAAACGAGAGCGACGGCTGCGGGGGCGGGTGCCTGCTCTGCCCTACCTCGCCCACATCGTTTTCGTCGGCTGACAACGGACACTGCTACTGGCGTGAACCCGAGGCGCGCACTTACAGCGAAGCGTCCGAGGTCTGCGGCAAGAAGCGCGGCTACCTGGCGACCTACGGCAGTGACACCGAATGGCGCTTGGTCACCGATCACCTGATCAAGGGGATCGAGGGCAGCGCCTGGATTGGTCTACGGCAAGAGGAGCGCAACGGCGTGCGTGACTTCGCCTGGGTCAGCGGCGAGCGGCTGCTGGCGTCTCACTGGGCGGTGCACGAGCCGCGGCGCGATCCGAGCTTCATCTGTGCCGCGCAGTCGGCGCAAGGGACCTGGGTGGCCGCGCCTTGTGACGAAAAACGCCAGTTCGTCTGCGAGCGGCCGCGCTGGATGCGGCTTCAAGGCGCAGCCCCAAGTTATCGACGGTTCGCCGAACGCCTGACCTGGGATGGGGCGGCAGCGATCTGTGCCGAGAACGGCGGTCGCCTGGTGATGTTCCGCAACCAAGGCGAGCAACAGCGATTGTCGCAGCGATTTCCCGGACCCTGGTGGATCGGCGCTCGCATCGGCAGCGCTGGCGGGGACTTCGCCTGGCTCAACGGCGAACCGCTCAGCTACCGCGACTTCGCGCCGGGCGAGCCGAACCTGCTGCGCGTGCAGCACTGCGTGGCGCTCGAGATCGACGGGCGCTGGTACAACCGCGAGTGCTCGGATCGCAATCGCTTCGTCTGCGAAATACCCTAGTTCACCGTCTTTGGTGCCCTAGCGCGGGACGAACCGGACTTCGAAGAGCTTCGGCCAGAGCTTGCCGGTGATGAAGAAGGTGCCGCGTTCGGGGGCGTGAGCGATCCCGTTGAGTACGTCGGTGCCGGCGCGTTCACTCGCCGCCAGCAGTCCGGCGGCATCGATGTGAGCCGTCACCTCGCCGCTCTCAGGATCGATGCGCACGATGGTGTCGGTCATCCAGATGTTGGCGAAGATCTGGCCTTCGGCCCATTCCAGCTCGTTGAGGCGAGCGACAGGCTGCCCCGCGTGCATGACGGTGATCTCGCCCTTGGCGGCAAAGCTTGCGGGATCGCGAAAGACGAGGCGGGCGCTACCATCGCTCATGACGAGGCGGCGCCCGTCGAAGGTGAGGCCCCAGCCTTCCCCGCTGTACGGGTGCTCGCGCAGCTTGGCGAAGGTGGGCAAGGCGTAGACGAACGCGCGGCCGTTGCGATACGACAGCTGAATCAGCTCGTCGCCGGCCAGGGCGAGTCCCTCTGCGAAGATCTCGTCGGGCAAGCCGGTGAGCTTCTCGCTGCGACCGGTCGTGAGATCGACACGGCGGAGGGTGGAGCGGCCCTCGAGCCCGGTGCTCTCGTAGAGTTTGCCACCCGACCAGAGCAGCCCTTGGGTGAAGGCGGCCGGATCGTGAGGGAAGCTGTTGACCACCTCGACGGCGAGTCGCTCCACGCGCGGCGGGTTCGGCGCGGTTGGCGGCGACACCACCGGCGCGGCGGGTGGCCTGCCGGTCGACGCGGGCGCCCCGTTGGGATTCGATTTGTTGGCGCAGGCGGCGGCTGCCAAACAGCCGAGGGCCAGCACGCAGACAGGCAGCACCGGGGTGACCACCGGCCAGATGGATGCGATCACGCGCCGATGCAGCAAGCCCCGCATCTTAGCAGCGGGGCGAGGTCGGTTCATGCGAAGGAAGCGGGTTTGGCCAGCGCCAGCTCGAGGCGCTCGAGATACTCACGGCGCGGGATCGTGACGGCGCCCAGGCTGATCAGATGGGGATTGGGTACCTGCGCGTCGAGCAGGAGATACCCGCGCGATTGCATGTGCTCGACCAGAAAGGCGACGGCCGCCTTGGACGCGTCGGTGCGCCGGTGAAACATCGATTCGCCACCGAAGAACGCGCCGAACGTCACGCCGTATAGACCGCCCACCAGCTCCTGCCCCTCGTAGACCTCGACGCTGTGGGCTTGGCCGCGCCGGTGCAGCTCGGTGTAGCCAGCGATGAAGTCCTCGCTGATCCAGGTGCTCGGTCGGGCAACCGTCGATTCGGCACAGGCGCGCATCACGCCTTCGAAATCCTTGTCGATGGTGAAGGTCCAGCCGGCTCTGCGCACGCTCTTGCGAAGACTTCGCGAGGCCCGGTATGTCGACAGATCGAAGATCGCGCGCGGATCCGGCGACCACCAGGTGATCTCGGGATCCGACGACCAGGGAAACACACCCGCGCGGTAGGCGCGCGTCAACGTGTCGGCGTCGAGCGAGCCGCCGACTGCGACCAGGCCGGGGGGCCAGCCTTCGTCGTGGCCGAGATCGTCGTCGGGAGGCATGAAACCAAGGCCATCTTAGCCGCGCCCCGCGCGCTTCGCCCCCCCTGGGCCTACAACAAGGGGTGCGCTGGTAGTCGGCAACGTGCCGGGACTGCGCGCGGGGGCCGGCTCGTTGGCCCGCCAATCCCAGTCGCCAATGCGCTCATTTTGCGACTCGCGTGTGACGACGCCGCGGTGTGGCCCGGGTTTTTTCGTACTTTGGGAAACCTTCGCTTGGCCGACGGTGGTGGTTTTTCGTAGAACCGCACGGGCATGTTCCGGCTTGCGGCTCTGGGCCTGGTGATCCTCTCTGGCCTCGTCACTTCCAACGTTTCGCTGGCGGCGCGACGCCCTCCCCCGGTCGTGGGACGCTGGAATCTGGCCGTGACCGGTCCCGACGGCAGCACCTTCCCGTCTTGGCTCGAGGTCACTTTCGACAGCAAGACCGGCGAGCTCGGCGGTCGGTTGTGCGAACGAGTGGGGCGGCCGCGGCCGCTGGCTCGTGTGGCCTGGAAAAAGAACGAGCTCGAGCTGGTCACGGATCCCGCCCCCGACGCGGGCCCACCGCGTACCTACCGCGCCAAGATTCGCTTTGGCCTGCTCGAAGGCGCTGCCGAAGCCCCGGAGCAGCCGACCTTGACCTTCCTCGGGCAGCGCCCGCCGAAATTCAGCGGTCGCACGCGCGTCGCCTGGGGCAAGGCGGTGCCACTGGTCTCGCGCGGCCTGATCGGGTGGCGGCTGCGCGACGGCCTGCACGGCGCCTGCTGGAAAGAGGTCGGCGGGGCACTCGAGTCGAAACCGAAGTGCGTCGACATCGTGAGCGACGGGCGTTACCAGGACTTCAAGCTGCACCTGGAATACAAGCTGCCGCCAGGTGGTGCCACGGTCCGCGCTGGTAAAGACCCCCTCGTTGCCGGCCACGTCC
>JANNNO010000235.1:0-9787 GCA_031398585.1 Myxococcales bacterium
GCGGTCGACGCGACGGCGGCAGCAGCCGTCGCGACAGCGGCGCTCGCAACCACGGCACCAGAGTCGCGCACACGACCACTCGTCGTCGCGCACGCGACCACACGTCGTCGTCGCGCACGCCACCCCACCTCGTCGCGCACGCTTCGCAGCAGCCGACGCACGGACGCCGACGGGTCTCCGTGCGCCGGCTGGCATGACCGCCGCGCGCATCGAGCAAGCCAGCGCGCGATACGGGCTAGCCCCCGCCGAACAGGCGCGGCCACAGCAGCCCGGTACGCGCGCGGTAAGCCGGCCATGCCGGGTGCCGCGACAGCGAAAGCTCTTTCATCACGATGTTGACCAGGAAGACCTGCGTCCAGACCCAAACGAGGATGACCCAGGGCAGCCAGTGCGCGACCAGCAGCGCATAGGCGCCGTACACCATCATCTCGCCGAGGTAGTTGGGGTGGCGGACGTGGCGGTGCAGACCGTCGTCGATGAGCCCTTTGCGAAGGCGCAGCGTGAAGTGTTTCTGCGCGTCGGCCACCATCATGATGACGACACCGATGGTGTGCACGGCGATCGCCGCTCCGATCCGCCAGGCGGGCGGCTCCTGCTGCGGACCCAGCAGGTCGGTGATCAAGATGACGGGCGCCAGCCAGTAGAGCCCCAGAACCAGCAGCCAGCTGACGAACGCTCCGCCCCAGGTGATCCGCTTGTCCCAGCGCCGATCCGCGAACGCCGCGTGTTTGAGCAGCCAGCAGATCCCGTACGAGCCGTGAAGCCCCAGGTAGACCCAGGCGCCGAGGCCGTCATTTCCACTCGCCATCATCAGCGCCGCCACGAAGAGCGCGGTTCCGCCCTTCTGGACGTTGATCACCGTGGACAACTTGAACGGCCGAGGGCCGCCGAGAACATCCTCGCTGAGGTAGCGATTGAGCCGCGCCATCGTCCTGGCCCAGGTCGCCAGCCTGCGCGGGATGCCAGCCCGCTCCGCCTCGGCAGCGGCCTGTAAACTCGAATTCGCGATCACGGCCTGCCCGGCGTTCGGGCACCAGCGCCCTCGCCATCATTGCGCTTCGTCCAGCCGGGCAGACGTGTCAGCGCCGCCTTGATCTCGTCAGCGTGCGGTTTGACCTCGAAGCCATCGCCTGTCTCTTGATGCCCCCGCCACGCCCAATAGAGAAACAGGCGATGCCCGGCCTTCGATGCCGACGACAGCTGCCGCGCCAGCTGCCCCCGGATCACCTGCAACTCGCCCCACCCGGCCGGCAACGGTCCGAAGGTCGGGCCCATGCGCTCACCGAACGGCGTCTGGTTGGGCCGCGTCTCGAGAAACGGGTAGTAGTGCACCTGCCCGAGATCGCTCGCGACCCGCCCGCGGAAGAACCGTTGTGGATCGATGACGTTGTGATGTCCGACCGTCGCGAGATCTCCCACCCGGTGAACCGCGTCGACCAGCTCGCGCACGAGCGCCTGTACATCCGCGAAGTGCGCTGGCGTCACCACGGCCGCGGCATTCTCCGGCTCGTTCATCACGTCCCACGCGAGGACCGCGGGATGCCCCGCGAACGGCCGCATGAAAGCCTCGAGCGCGTTCACCAGCTTTTTCCGTTTTCCCGCATCGGTGATGAGGTCGGGCCGTTCGTTGACCTGCCACGCGCCGTCGGGCCCGGTGCGGCTCACGCCATCGGCCAGCCCGAAATCGAGCAGCACCGGGATCAGCACCACGCCCTCGGCAACCGCGAGGTCGAGCAGCGCCTTCATGTTGGTGCGCGCCCGGTCCGTCACCTTCACGACGTCGCCCGCGGCATCGAACTCCATGCCGGATCGCAGATCGGCCAGGAGCCACAAGCGCACGACGGCGCCTCGGCCGAAGGTCGCCCGGATCTCACGAAAGTCGGTCCGCAACGATTCGGCAACTAGCGGCTCGCCGATGTCCCAGAGCTTGTCGAACCAGCGCGTGCCGCCATCGAGGATGCGACCGTAGAGCTGCAAGTCTTCGCCCGCAGGTGAGCGCGCCGTCGGCCAAGCCAGGTTCACGCCGACGGCCATCTCCTTGTCGCCAAGACCACAACGCGCGCGCAGCCGTTCGTTCATGGCGGCTGCACGTGCCGCCTCGCCCGCATTGATCGCGGGGTCAGGCGGCATCACCCGCGGTGTGATCGGTGTCTCGAAGCTCACCTTGAGGCCGCGCAACTCGACCGTGCCCTCGACGATTTCGCCCTCGCGGTTGAAGGCTTCCACGTTCACGCCGAGGCCGACGACGCGGTTGCCATCGAAGCCTTCGTCCTGATACCCGATCGGCATCGGCACGTCGGCCGTGGGCATGCCCCCCAGCGGCAGCCACCCGTCGGTCGCCTTGGGGCGATCGACGATCGAGATGTTGGGCAGATAGACCCGGCGACCGCGCACATCGGCCACGAAGAGGCGCGCCCTGTGCGCCCGGTACCAGTTGCGTTTGCCCTCGCCAACAATCGAGGGCGATACGCGCACCTCTGCGCTCAAGCGCGCGCGGTTGCTCCACGGCACCTGTCCGAGCGACGTCTTGCGAAGGTCGAACAGCACCTCGCCGGCCTTGCCCGGCGGCGCGAGCATGCTGCCGCGCAGTCTCACGGTCATCGTGCCGCCCTCGGCCCCAGCGGGGACGAAGCGTTTGACCGCACCCGAAATGCGCGCCGGCGTGCGCGCCACGTCGATGGCGAAGCTCTGCCCGGGTGCACCGGAGAAGTCACCATCGGTCTGGAGCAGTCCGGCGGCCGAGAGGAGAAGCAACGTCGCGAGGCTCACCGCGCGATTGTAAACGGCTTTTCCTCCTCCCTCCTGCCCGACTTTGCGCGCTGGCGGGGGGCTTGCGGATGGGTCAACCTACGGCCGTGTCAGCCGCCCCGGTGCCCCCCGCGTCCCCGCCCCCGTCAACTTCATCATCCAAGCCGGCGTCTTCACCCCCGTCGACGTCCGCGCCGAGTTCGGCCAGCGCTCGTCCCGATCGCGAAAAGACGCGGGTCACGTTTCGCCGCATCGTGGAGCTCGCGCGCCCGCAATGGAGACGCCTGCTGCTCGGCACGGTGTTCCTCATTCTCGGCAGCGGCGCCGGGCTGGTCTTTCCCCAGGGCGTGCGGTCGGTCATCGACGGTGCCCTCGCCGGCAGCTCGACCGCCGCCATCGACAGAGTCGCGCTCTTCATGGCGGCCATCTCGATGGTCTTCGGCGTGTCGATCGCGATCCGCTACATGGCCTTCAACATCGCCGGCGAGCGCATCGTCATGGGCCTGCGCGAACGTCTCTACCGCGCGATCCTCGACCAGGAGGTCGGCTTCTTCGATGCGCGCCGCACGGGTGAGCTGACCAGCCGCCTGGCATCCGACACCGGTGTCTTGCAGAACACGGTCAGCGTGAACGTGTCGATGGCGCTGCGTTCGGGCGCGCAGGCCGCAGGCGGCGTCGCGTTTCTCTTCTACACGTCGCCGCTGCTCACGGCGCTCATGCTGGCCATCGTGCCGGCGGTCGCGCTGGGAGCCGTGATCTACGGCCGCCGCGTGCGACGCCTTGCCCGAGATGTCCAGGACGCCCTGGCCAAGGCCGGCGAGATCGCGGAGGAGAGCATCGCGGGTCTGCGCACGGTCCGCTCCTTCGACGCCGAGGAAAAGGAGTCTCACCGCTACCACGGCGCCATCGACAAGGCGTTCGGCCTCGCGCGCAGGCGGATCGTTGCCGGCGGGACGTTCATGGCCGCCGCTTCGTTCGCCAGCTACACCGCCGCCGTCATCGTCTTCTGGTACGGCGGCCGCATGGTGGCACGCGGCGAGATGAGCATCGGCGCCCTCACCTCGTTCCTCATGTACACGCTCATCGTCGCCTTTGCCCTCGGCGGCCTCGCGGACCTGTGGGCCGACTTCATGCGCGCAGCGGGCGCCGCCGAACGCGTCTTCGAGATCATCGATCGTCAACCGCACATCGCTCCCTCGGGCGGGCTTCGGCCTGCCAGCGCCGCGGGCCGCGTCGACCTCGTGGGCGTGCGCTTCGCCTACCCCGGCCGTCCCGACGTCACCGTGCTCGAGGGCCTAGAACTGGCGCTCGCCCCCGGGGAAGTGGTCGCCCTGGTCGGCCCGTCGGGCGCTGGCAAGTCGACCATCGCGGCCTTGCTGGCCCGCTTTTACGACCCCCAGGCCGGACAGATCACTTTCGACGGCCAGGACCTGCGCGCGCTCGACCCGCGCTGGCTCCGCCGTCAGATTGGCGCCGTCGCGCAAGAGCCGGTCCTCTTTTCCACCAGCATCGCCGAGAACATCCGTTACGGCCGTCCCGAGGCCACCGACGCCGAGGTCAAGGAAGCCGCGCGCGCCGCGAACGCCCACGTCTTCATCACCGCCTTGCCCGAGGGCTACGAGACGCCCGTGGGCGAGCGCGGCGTGCAGCTTTCGGGGGGGCAGAAGCAGCGGGTCGCGATCGCACGCGCCGTGCTCAAGGATCCGCGCCTACTGGTGCTCGACGAGGCGACCAGCGCGCTCGATTCGGAGAGCGAGGCTTTGGTCCAAGAAGCGCTCGAACGGCTGATGGTCGGCCGCACGACCCTCATCATCGCCCATCGCCTGTCCACCGTGATGGGCGCCGACCGCGTGGTCGTGATCGACGGCGGCCGCGTGGTTCAGAGCGGCCCGCACGCCAACCTGGTGGCACAAGAAGGCCTTTACCGGCGCCTGGTGGAAAAGCAGTTTCAGCGCTTCTCCGGCCCGCCCGCTTGAGGCCCCGCGAACCTCGCGTACGATTTTCTGACGACGGCCCCGACTGAAGGCATAGTGATCCTTGCATGCCCGCGCTATCGGGATTGAGGGTCATCCGCTCGAACATCCACGGTTACGGCGTCGTCGCCACCCGAGCCTTCCAGCGAGGCGAAATGATCGCCGAGGTCGACGGTGTGACCCTGCGGCTCGAAGAGGTCGTCGACGACGAGTACTGCCTTTGGGTGACCGACGAGCTCTACTTCGACATGGTCGATCAGACGCGCTGGATCAACCACTCGTGCGCCCCCAATGGCGAGGTCCATACCGACGTTGACGACGCCGGCGTGGTGTCGGCTCGCATCGTCGCAGCGAGGGACATCGCCGCCGGCGAAGAGATCACCTACGACTACGAATTCGCGGTCGAGCACGCGATCCCCTGTCATTGCGGCGCCGGCAGCTGCCGCGGCCTCATCATCGACCCCACGGCGCTGGCCTCGTAACCTCGACGCCGACGCCACCGCGCCCTTCGCGACACGGCGGGCGCTGAGTGCCGCTCAGCGACGTTCGACGCGCGAGCCGCCGCCGATGCGCAGCCCATCGCCGGCCCGCTCGGTGCCGGTCACCACGATCACGTCGCCACGACCGGCCTGCGAGAAGTCACGATTCTCGTCGCTCTCCTCGCGGTCGAGCCGCACCAGCGCATGCCGCCCCGCCGGGCCGCAGCCGTAGAGGCGCAGACGCCCCTTTTCCACGATCGGATCGCTCACCACCCGAAAGAGACGTTTGTCGTCGACCCTGTCATCGCCTGGCAACCCCTGCCGAAGCACCAGATAGGCGAAGTCGACCCGCGATCGCCCGCGTGCGGATCCTCCGTCGGGCTCCTGCAGCCACGGCGCGCTGTCGTGACACCAGTCGCGCTCGCGCTCCAGCGCGGGGCACGCGCCCTGCCAGAAGCACGGCGCCAGTACCTGGAAGTGCGCTGCCACCAGGCGATCCCGGATCGCCAGCAGATCACGGGTCGTCTCACGCAAAGCCGGCTCGACGAGAACGATGCGCCCGCCTTCGGCCAGCAGCTCACGCGCCCAGGCAAAGACCATGGCTGCGCGCTCGACCACCGTCATCGATCCCGAAAGCTCGTTGAGCAGGTGTGCGGCGACGATGAGATCGAAGCGGCCGACAACCCCTCGGGGACGCACCTCGCGGCGCAGATCCGCGACCACGACGCCGGCCACCGCGGCCACCCGATCCACCGACGTCACCTCGACGCCCGGGAAGCGTTCCCGCATGGCCGCGCTGGCCGCGCCGGTGCCCGCGCCGAGATCGAGCACGCGCCCGACCTGGCCCCAGCGATCTCCCACCTGGGCGAAGATCCGCTGCAAAGCCGCCCGGGTACGCGGCGCAATCTCACGTTCGTAGTCGGCCCGCAGCGAGCGATCGCCTAGGTACGGCGTGCCGACGAGGGCCCGCTCGCGGGTGAGGCCGGCGTGAATGCGGCTTTTTGGGCGGCGGTTCACCGGATCAATTCACGAACCGGACGACGATCTCCTTGATGTCCTTGAACGTCACCAGGACGAAGACACCGAGGAGCAAGAGTAGCCCGACCATGTGCACGGCCGCTTCGGTCTTGGCGCTGATCTGTTTGATCGGCAGCGAGTTGATGCCGAGGAAGAGAACGCGACCCCCGTCGAGCGCCGGCAGCGGCAAGAGGTTGAAGATCCCGAGGTAGACCGACAGCAACATCAGGAGGCGCAGGAACGGCATCGCGCCCTGATCGGCGGCGTTGGCCATCTCGCGCGCGATCCCGACCGGGCCGCTGAGGTTGGCTGCCTGCTTGCCGACGACCATTTCGTACATGCCCCTGAGGATGTCGCCGGTGACGAGGACTGGCACGACCACCGCCTCGCGAGCCGCTTGCCGCAAAGGGATGGGCAAGAAGCCCTGCTTGGTCTCGATGCCGATGCGCCAGACGCCCTCGCTCTCCTTGCGGGGGCTGACCGTGAGCGAACGCTCCTCGGCGCCGCGGCGGTACTTGAGTGCGATGGGGCCGCCCGCCGATTCGGTAACCACGGCGCTGATGGGACGCTCGTGGCTGAGCCGCTGCCCGTTGGCCTCGGTGAGCACGTCGCCTGCCTTGAGACCTGCCGCCTCGGCGGGGCTGTTGGGACGAACCTTGAGAATGTCGTGCGTTGCCGTGAGCTTGCCGAACCCGACGAAGATGCCGAGCGCGAGCACGACCGCGGCGACGTAGTTGGCGCCCGGTCCCGCCACCAGAACCGCCAGGCGCATCCAGCGCGGCCGGTTGGGATAGACGTAAGGATCGTTGGCGTCGAACTCCTCGTGCGGGTTCAGGCCCGTGATCTGGACGAAGCCGCCAAGCGGGATCGGCGAGATCTGATAAACCGTGTCGCCTCGTTTGAACGAGACGAGGGGCTTGCCAAAGCCAATGGAGAAGCGCTCGACCCGCATCCCGCAAAGCCGGGCCACCAGAAAGTGCCCGCCTTCGTGGACGACGATGAGCAGCGCGAGACCAACGATCGCGACGAGCATCGACAACATCGCCGTTGACTCTAGCAGAGTTGCAGCGCGGCTCTTGGCCGCAACGCGAGACCCAACCCGGTTGCGGCGAAGCCTACGCGGCGTGGCCTAGGCGGCGAGCAGACGCCAAAAGGGGGCGAACAACCCGGCGGCGGGCTTGCGGGCCGTCCCCACGACCTCGAGCGCGAGCTCCTGGGCCTCCCGCTCGAAGCTCCGCTCGAAAGCATCGGCGCGGCCACGGGCGCGCGCAATCGCCGGCAGAGCAGGCAGGCGGCGGGCGGCAATGAAACGTCCGCGAACCACGACGGCTTCTTTGCCAGCGGCAAGGCGCGAGAGAGTCCAACCGAGGGCCGCCAACGAAGTCGGAATGCGATCGCCGTCCATGAGAACGACGGTCTGACCCAAGGCTTCGGCACTGCCTCGAATGAGGGCGCGGCCGGTCAAATCCTTTTCTAGAACCCGCAGCTCCGGCACATCAGCCGCGAGCAGTCGCAAAACCTTGAAACTGGTGTCCCAGGAGCCGCTGTTGACCGCGATGATCTCGAAGGGGCGGCCAAACTGGCGGAGATGTGTCACGACGCGTCGAATCTCACCCGCGATGACGTCTTCGCTGTTGCGCACCGCAAGCACGACCGAAACATCTGGTTGAGCTCTGCTGACCTTCATCGACACTCCGGGACCCGAGCGGGCCCATGTGACGAAGAGTTGACAGCATGGAATGTGCCCGACTCAGTGCGACTCTGCGTTTCTCAAAGATTTCACGGTTTTGTCTTCAAACGTAATTGGCCCCCGGCGCATTCCCTACGCAGTTGCGTCCCTCAAGTGCGAAGCGGGGTATCCATGTGAGCGCGTCAAGAGCGCCTCCGCGCAGGGCTTTTTGCGCCTGTGACGAGCGAGTTTCTAGTCGGTGACAGTCACCTCGAGTGTCACCGAATCGTAGAACTCGGCGAGGGCTCAGCGACCGCTGCCAGTGTTTCCGAAAGGGCGCGAGCGAGCTCGGTGACGCATGCGTCACCGTCTGGCACCAAGCGCAGGCGGCCAGCGATGGCCGGCTCCGTGGCCAGCGCGGCAACCCCTCCGTGCCCGGTCGCGATCACGTCTAGGCCGGCTGCCAGCGCCTCTCGCACCGCGACTGGCGTGCCCTCGCTACGCCCCGCAACTTGGCGGCTGGGGTGAACGAAGCAATCGGCGAGCGTGAGCCAACGGCCGACTTCCTCGACTGAGACGGCGCCTGTCAACCTCAGATCCACTTCCCGATCGAGCGCCATCTGGCGCAGCCGCGCGCAGGCGGGCCCCTCCCCCACGATGACCAGCGACGGACGCGTCTGCCGCGGCAAGCGCGCCACCGCCCGGACCAGGCGGTCGTGCCCCTTGATCGCGACGAGACGTCCCACTGCGAGAATCACGGGTGCTGCGAGGCCGGCGACGCTCTGACGGCGACGACGCTCGGCAAACGGCAGACGGGCGGGCGGCCGCGCAACGAGCTCGCTCTGGGCCGGCTCGACCCGCGCTGTCGCCAGGAGGGACGCTCGTCGCGGCTCGTGCCCAGACACGAGCGCCGTGAACCGAGCTTTCAGGTCGTGGCTTGCGAACACCATCTCGGCCCGCGCGGCCAACAGAGCTCGCGCCAGACTGCGGCCCCCGGCAAGACGTTCGAGCAGAGCGACGTCACCCGAGTGCGCGTGAGCGCGATGAGGTCCGCGGTACCCGAGCGCAGCGATCGCGAGCGAGGCGGGGACCAGCCAGTGCGACTCGACGGCATCCACACGGGGCAGGCGGTCCCTGAGCTCACGCACGAGCGCGCCCCAAAAGTCGATGGCGCCCAACCACGCCGCACCCGCCGCAGCCTCGAATCTCTCAGGCGCGCCCTCGGCACCGAAGAGCGCGGCGGTCGCCGGCCCTCCCAACCGCACGACGATCTCGCTCACCGCGATCTCGCTCACCGTGCTCTCGCTCACCTGCGCGGGCGCCGCCGCCAGCACGATCACCTCGTGGCCCTCCTGGCGAAGCCGCTCGACCCGAGCCGCTACGAAATTGCCGGCGGCATCGCCCGGCCAGCGAGGATACGACGTCGTGACGACGAGGATCTTCACGCCGAGCCGAGGCGCGCGGCGGCCGTCGATCGTCCGGTCGCCGCCCCCGCCGCGGCACTCGCACCCACGACGGTCGACTGCGCCTTGGAGCGGCTGCCAACCTTGCGTAGCAGTTGCCGCGTGGCCGCCGGCACCAGCAGCCGCAACAGGGGCCCCACCACCTTCCGGATGCGGATCCCCGAACGCCAGCTGGGGCCGTAGACGGGCCGCACCGGCACGTCGAGCACGCGCACGCCCTGCCGCGCGAGCCGCAACAGCAAGTGATTGGGATAGCCGTATCGCGGGAACATCTCGCCCTCGAGGATGAGCGACAGCCCGCGCGACCCCACCGCGGTGTACCCGCATTGCGAATCGAAGACGTGGGGAAGTCCCGTCGCAAGCCGCGTCAGCCACGACAACATCAAGTTGCCGACCAGGCGCGTGGCCGGCATCGATCGCCAACCTCCCGGCCAGGCA
>JANNNO010000569.1:0-7242 GCA_031398585.1 Myxococcales bacterium
GGCCGGCGCCTTCGCCATCCCGGTGCCACCGTCGGGCTGGTTGCTGGCCTGCACGGTGCTTCTGGCGGCCCTGCTCGGCTTCGGCAAACGCGCGCACGAGCTTCGGGTCGCCGGCCAACGCGGGACCGAGCAGCGAGCCGTGCTCGGCGCCTATCACCCCGGCGTACTGCGCGGACTCTTGACCGGTCTTGCTGTCGCCACCATCGTCGTCTACGCCGCCTATACCCAGTCACCCCACGCGGTCGAGGCGTTCGGCACGAGGGGCCTCATTCTGACCGTGCCCTTCGTCGGCTTCGGCGTCCTTCGTTTCTTGCGCATCACCGGCGGCAAGAGCGACGCCGAAAGCCCGACCGAGTCGATGTTGCGAGACACGGTCTTCCTGCTCAACATCCTGCTCTACGCGCTGGCGATCGTAGTCGTCATCTACTACCAGTCCCCGTAACCGCGCTTGCGGGGAAGGCCTCTGCGGGTGAGGGAAGCCCCCCGACCAAGTCACGATCGTTGCGCACAACAACGATCACCCACAAGGAAGCCCGCTCGCCGCGGTTCAGCCGCAGGCGCCAACGCGCAAGCTGCTGTTCCCGATCGGCCGGCAGACGTTCGGCAGAGCACAAGTCACACGCTGGCCGGGCGCCACCGTCGGGTCGAGCGTACAGAGCTTGGCGCAGCGGTTGCCGCCGGCGGCAGACGGCAGACACTCGTGTCCGGGGCGGCAGGTGTTGCGGCCCGGACACGGCATGCCGACGTCGATGGTGCCCGAGCAGACGCAGCCCGTGCTCTCGTCTAGACCGGCTTGCAGGAGGTAACACGAGAAGTTGGGGAACTGTCGGTTGCCCGGAGCGGCTCCGGGACAAGCCGTGTTGTCACCTGTGGGATTGCAGATCTCGGCCTTTTGCCCACAGAACTTGGTCAAGAAGTTGCCCTGCAGATCGCGCAGCTCCTCGATACAACGACCGTTGCCGGCGCAGTCGGAATCGACGCGGCAGGCGCGGTAACAGTGGGCCCCGCAGATCTCCCGCAGCTCGGAGACGCAGACCGCCCCCGCGCGGCAAGCGTCGAGCGCCCCACAGGTCTGATAGAAATCGCGCGGCGCTGCCGGCAGCGGAACACACTTTGGTACCGAGTCCGACGCCGCGCACTTCTGATTGCAGGCGCACCCGGTCTGACAGACGGGGTCACAGGCCTGATTGGCAGGAGCGCCCGGCGAACAGGCCAACCCACGCGGACACGGCGTCGCGGTGTCGACCGGCGGCTGCATGTCGGGCGGGCGTACCTCGGGCATCTGGGGCCCGAAGTCGGTGGCGGCCGCATCGTAGGCGCTGCTACTCCGGTAGCACTTGTTGTCGGGCGCGCATCGCCAGCCACTGGGGCACGAACCGTTGGCCCCACAGACGAAGTCGCCCTCGCCGATGCTCGGGTTGTAGCAGGCGATGCCAGCGACCAAGGCCAAGAGCGCAAGGGCAGCCGGCGTCGCCGGCGATAGGACGTTCCAACCCGGTTTCATCAGAACCTCACCTGCGCCGTTGCGCCCGCATAACCCGGCCCCAGCGCCGGTAGCACGGTGGCCTCCCTCGCCGCCTCGTCCGCCTTCTGCGCGACGAAGAGAAAGTAAACCCCGGCCCCGACTGCGGCCATGCCGATGAGCCCGGTGCCGATGGCCAGACCGTTGGCGGTGCGGCCGGCATCCTCGGTCTTCTCGAGATCACGGTCGAAGATGCGCGACGGTCGTTCCCGGGCCGCCTTCTCGACGGTCGACGCCTTCGAGGCGGCCACAAGACCGAGCACCACGGACGTCGCGACGAAGACCCCGCCGCCAACCAGGAGGGACAGGGGCAGCATGCGATTGGCGGTCGGTGTGGCCTCTGCGCTCGGAGCTGGCGCCGCGATCGTGGCCTCGCCGGGTGGGTTCATCGGCTCGGTCGGCATCGACGTGGGGATCGGCGGCGGCTCCTTCACCGCGGGTGGGCGGCCGGTCGCGATCGGCGGCGCCGTCGTCGTGGATGGGGGCGGGCTGGTCGGCGCGATGGGTGGCGGCAGGGGGGCCGCGCTCGCCGGTGGCGGCGAGGTCGGGCTCGCCGTCGGGTTGGCAATCTTGCGCCGCTCGTCGACCACCTTTTCCATCTCGGCGATCTTCTTCTCGACGTCAGTCCGGTTCGTCGCCGCAGGCGCATTGCGCAAGTAGTTCTTGTAGAACTCGACGGCCTGCTCTGGCTGGTCTGCCTGCCGGTGGCACTGCGCGATGTTGTAAAGCATCACGGGGTCCGCCGAGAGCAGGTAGATGGTCTCGTACTGCGCGATGGCCTCGTTGTATTTGCGCAGGTAGTAAAAGCGGGTGGCGCGGTCATACCGATCCCGCACTTCCTGCTTTTGCGCCTCGGTCAGCTTGGGACGCGGGCCCTCGGCCGCATGCGCCCGTCCTATCCATCGGCCGGAGAGCCCCAGACCGGAGAGTCCCAGGCAAAGAGCGAGGCCGAGCGCGAGCCCCCGACGGGGTGGCGCGCCTGTGCTCCTGGGGACGATGGGCATGGGGCGACGATATCGCGCGATCGCCCACCGGGTCAAAGACGCGCCGGCCGACGCTCGGGTGGCCCCTGCGGCCGCTTGCGCGTAAGCTCCCCGACCGCCTTGCCCCTCAGCTTTCGCGAAATCAGGACCCAGCGCCTCAGCGACGAGGTCGGGACCCTCCATAAGCAGGCCGACCTCGCCGTCGCCCTCTGCTACCCGAGCCCGTACCACGTGGGTATGTCGTCGCTCGGCTTTCAAACCATCTACCGCGAGCTGCACGCGCTGCCCGGCGTGACCGCCGAACGCGCCTTTTTGCCCGACGACGTGGCCGACGCCCGCTTGCGCCGAGAACCACTCGCGACCTATGAATCCGGCCGGCCCATCGCCAACTTCCCCATCGTCGCCTTCTCCCTCGCTTACGAGCTCGAGATCGCCGGACTCGTCGACTGCCTGGATCTCGCCTCGATCCCCGCGCTGGCGAGCGACCGCGCGGCCCGCCCCGAGGCGCACCCGTTGGTGGTCGTCGGAGGCCCACTCACTTTCTCCAACCCGGTGCCCGCAGGCCCCTTCGCCGATGTCATCTTGATGGGTGAGGGCGAAGAATTAATCGCCACGTTGTGCGAGGCGATGGCCGGCGGCGGCTCCCGGCTCGGCTTGCTGGAAAGCCTCGCCACCCTGCCCGGCTTCTATGTCCCGGCCGTACACGGCGAGACGCCACCCGCGATCGCGGCGGCGGCGAACAGCCGTCTGCCCGCGTACTCACAGATCCGCACGCCCCATACCGAGCTGTCGGGCATGTTCCTCATCGAGGCGGAGCGCGGCTGTCATCGCGGCTGCACCTACTGCGTGATGAGGCGATCGACCAACGGGGGCATGCGCCTCGTCGAGCCCGATGTCGTTCTCGGCAAAGTGCCAAGCGACGCCCGCCGGGTTGGCCTGGTGGGCGCGGCGGTGACCGATCATCCTCGGCTGCCGGCGATCTTGCGCGGTCTCGTCGACAGCGGCCGCGAGGTCGGCATCTCGAGCCTGCGGGCCGATCGCCTGGACGACGAGATCGTCGGCCTGCTCAAACGCGGTGGGTATCGCACGCTCACCACGGCTTCCGATGGTTCGTCCGAACGGCTGCGCGAGGAGATCCAGCGCAAGACCAAGGAGCGCCATCTGCTCGCCGCCGCCGAGCTCTGTCGACGCCATGGCCTGATCCAGCTCAAGCTCTACATGATGCTCGGACTGCCTGGCGAAACGATGGACGACATCGAAGAGCTCGGTCGTTTCGCGCTCGAGCTCGCACGCGTGGCCCCGAAGCTGGCCTTCGGGATCGCGCCTTTCGTCGCCAAGCGAAACACGCCTCTCGATCGCCAGGGCTTCACACCAATCCCCGAGGTCGAAGCGCGCCTGGCAAGGCTGCGCACTCTGGTCGCGGGCCGGGTCGAGTTGCGGCCTACGTCGCCAAAATGGGCCTGGGTCGAGTATCGCCTGGCGCAGGGGGGGTTCGCGGCGGGCCTGGCGGCGGCAGCGGCGGCGCGTGCAGGTGGCAAGTTCGCTGCGTGGAAGTCAGCGCTCAAAGCGGTGCCGCTGCCGGAAACCCGCCAGTCATCCGCGGGTGCAGGGGGCGTGAACGCGCCCGCAGCGCCGCTGCTGCCCCTGCCCCGGCGTCGCGATTTTCCTACCGTGGGCGCCAAGGCTCCGGGGTAAATTCAAGCGCTTCCTATGGCCGCGTCTTCCCACCTGCGCCTGGTCTGGATCGACTTGGAGATGACGGGGTTGAACCCCGCGGCCGACGCGATCCTGGAGATCGCCGCCGTCGTCACCGGTCCCGATCTGATCCCGCTCGTCGAGTTCGAAAGGGTCATCGCCGCGCCCGAGGAGTTCCTCGACCGCATGAGCGAACGCGTGCGCCGAATGCACACGGAAAATGGCCTACTCGCCGAGGTCGCGCACAGCGGTCATCACCTGCGCGAGGTCGAACGTGACGTCCTGGCCGCCATCGCGCCTCACTGTCCCGCGGGCGAAGGCCTGCTGGCGGGCAACTCGGTCTTTCACGATTGGCGATTCCTCGCCCGCCACATGCCGCGGCTCGAGCAGCACCTGCACTTCCGTCACGTCGACATCGGCACGGTCAGCGCTCTGGTCAACGCCTGGTACACCAACATCGAGTACCCGCAGGGCCCCGCCAACCACCGCGCGATGGCCGACGTGCGCGCCAGCATCGACGAGCTCCGCTATTACTGCCAGCAGGCATTCGGCGTCGACCTGTCACGCCTGGTGAGCACGGCCCCCGGCGATTCCAGCGTCGAGCTACCCGTCATCAAAACCAAGAAGCGCTGACCGGGTTCGCGCGGCAGGCAGCGCCTCGGCTCACCACTTGTCGAGCGTGATCTCGTTGGTGGTGTCGTAGCCGTCGGTCAGCTTGACCTTGATCGTGTCCGAGTCGCTGGCGCCGTCGAACTCGAGTTTGCGCCGGCCGACCGAATGAAAATCATGCTGCGCGCTGCCCGCGGTGGCTCTGCCCACGACCTGATCGCCGTCGGGATCGCTCACGTCGATCGTCGCAATGAGCTTGTTGCCGTCCTTGACGGGCTTGGCCACCAGCTTCGCGGTCGGCGGCCGGTTGGGCGTCTGCTTGCGACAGGCGACAGCCGCGCCCCGATTTTCGAGAATGCCCATCCAGTTCTTGATGACCTGAATCTCGTACGCCGACAACGGCAGCGCAGGCGCGGGCGGCATGGTTGCGCGGCTGGCTCCCTTCCGCGGTTCGAGATCCATCAGGATGAGGGCAGAGAGGCCCGTGGCGCCCGGCCCGAGCCGGGTCGTTGGCGCTCCGACGCCGGCGAAGTCGGCCGGATTGCAAACGTCGAAGCGATAGTCGGCGTTACTCGCTGAAACCACTGCCGTATCGCCATGACAATGAAGACAGCTACCGCGCAAAATCGGGTAGACGTCCACGTCCCAACTCGGGTTGGTCGGCGCCACCGACTCGGCGCAAGACGCCCCGAACGAGAGCATTCCAGCGATCGAGAGGACGAAACGGCGAAGCATCGCCTCGAGCCTAGCCGGTGGGCATCGGCGCGTCGACTCGATCCCGCCTGTCCCGCCTTGCCCGCCGGCCCAGCCGGCTCACCACTTGTCGAGCGTGATCTCGTTCGTGGTGTCGTAGCCGTCGGTCAGCTTGACCTTGATCGTGTCGGACTCACCCGCGCCGTCGAACTCGAGTTTGCGACGCCCGATGGAATGGAAATCCTGCTGTGCGCTGCCCGCGGTGGCGCGGCCCACGACTTGATCGCCGTCCGGATCGCTCACGTCGATGGTGGCGATGAGCTTGTTGCCGTCTTTGACCGGCTTGGCCGCCAGCTTTGCGGTCGGCGGCCGGTTCGGTGTCTGGCGCTTGCAAGCGATCGCCGGGTTCGAGGTCGCGATTTTCAGCCAGTTCTTGAGCACGGTGATCTCGTACTCCGACAGCGGCAGAGCGGGCGGCGGCGGCATCTTCGCGCGGCTCTTGCCCTTCTCGGGCTCGAGATCGGCAACGATCAGGGTCGCGAGACCTGTGGCGCCAGCGCCGAGCGGGGCCACGGAGGCTCCCGTGCCCATGAAGTCGGCAGGGTTGCAGACATCGAAACGAAAAGCCGGATTCAGCGCCGAGATCGCGGCGGTCTCCGCGTGGCAGTGCAAGCAGCTGCCGCGCAGGATCGGGTTGACGTCGACGTCCCAGCTGGGATTGGTCGGCGCAACCCCCGGCGAACAAGCGGCGCCCAGCGCGAGCGCGCCCGACATCACGAGGGTGGCAATTGGTCGCATGGGCATCACAGGTAGTAGTGAAGGAAGGCCATACCGGTCATGGCGGTTTTCGACGTGGTCGACGAGGCTTTGGCCGCCGGGATCTGGGCGCGCCCCAGCAGAACCACTTCGAAGTGCGGATAGGGGAACCAATTGATCTGGGCGCCCCCGGCGTTCATTGCCGAGTTCCGCACCGCGATGCTGGTCTGGCTGCGTTCCACGAATGGCGTGAGCCAGAGGCCCGTGCCCGGAAAGAACGTCAGCCCGGCGTAGGCAGTGAAGCTCTGGGCCGCCACCTTGCCGTAGATGTTGTGGGTGAGGTTGAGCTCGGTCTGGAACAGCGTCTTGGCCGACTCGAAGTAGGTCTTGCCGAAGACGCCCCCGGTGTAGCGATTGCGATCGCTCCTGGTCGCGGCTCGCACGCTCAGGCCGAGCGCACTGGCGTCGCCCACGCGTTGCTCGTAAAGCGCAGTGCCGCCGGTCTCGTCAGCGCCGATGCCACGGAGGAAGTCGGGCCCGAAGGCCGTCAGGTGCAGCTCCCAGGTGCTCTCGACCCAGCCGCCCGAGAGGTTGTAGCTCTCCTCGAGAAGGTTGTAGCCGCTGTCCCGGCGAACGTACGTGTAGTGCTCGGCGAGCCGCAGCCCGAAAGGAGCGAAGAAGCGCCCCACGCGCACGTACGCGCCCATCGCTTCGGGCCGCCACATCAGGTAGTGCTCGCGAGAGATGAAGAGCGATCCGCCTGCTGGCTGGGCCGCCCCCACGCCGAGAGTCTGGTTCGACGCGCGCGCCTGACCGCGGTAGCCGACCGTGGCCACCAGCGAGACGGCATCACTGAGGCCGAAGCGACCGCTCAGATCGGCCTGCATCGGAAAGTGGAGCAGGCGTCCGCCGCGCTTTTCGCCCACGTCGTGGGCCATCACCGAGTAGCGCCCGTCGAACTGCAGCGCCACCGCTTTGGGCAGA
>JANNNO010000575.1:0-3937 GCA_031398585.1 Myxococcales bacterium
CGGGCGCCACTCTCTACGTGACGCTCGAGCCCTGCTGCCACACCGGCCGCACGGGTCCTTGCACCGAAGCGGTGCTCGCCTCGGGCATTCGTCGGGTCGTGGTCGGCTGCCAGGACGAAAATCCGCGCGTCTCGGGGCGCGGCATCCGGCGTCTGCGCCGCGCTGGTATCGACGTCGAGGTCGGATGCCTCGGCGAAGAGGCTCGGGCGCAGAATCGCGGCTTCTTCCGTTTCATCCGCGACGGTCGCCCGCACGTGGTGCTCAAGGCCGCCGCATCACTCGACGGGTTCATCGCTCCGGCGGGCGCGCGCAAACCCGGTTCGATTCATTGGCTAACCTCGCCCGCATCGCGAGCCGCCGCGCACGAGCTGCGCGCGCGCCACGACGCCATCCTCGCCGGGGCCGGCACGGTGCTCGCCGACGATCCCCGGCTCACCGCGAGACTGCAGGGGGGCAGGCGCCAGCCGCTCCGGGTGGTGCTCGACGGCGCTCTGCGGATCCCGCCTGGGGCGCGGCTCTTTCGCGAAACCGCGGCGGGCCCTCCCCTCGTCATCGCGGCACGCCCCGCCGCAACCGGAGCCGCCAGCGCCGCCTTCGCAAAACGGCGGCGTGCCCTCGAAGCGGCCGGTGCCGAGGTAGCCGTTTTGACCGCCAATCGCGCGGGACGCATCCCGGTCGCAGCCGTCGTCTCGCTGCTCGGCAAGCGCCAGGTGCAATCCCTGCTGCTCGAAGGCGGCGCGCAGGTCCATGCCGCCTTCATCCACGCCCGCCTGGTGGACGAGGTGGTCCTTTTCCTGGCGCCGCAGCTCCTCGGCGGGGGCGTGCCGATCTCCGCCGGTCCCGGCCTGCCCATCGACGCACCCTTGCGACTCGGGCCCCTGCGGGCCATACACATGGCGGGTGATATAATCGTCAGCGCTTCCGTCCTCGGGGATTCGCCCCGCGGACGCGGCTGAGCCCGGCCTCACCGCCAGGGCATCGAGGCGCCGGCCGCTCGGAGGACTGCCGCGTGTTCACAGGCATCGTAGAGACAACCGGGACCATCGAAGCGTTCGGTCCGCTGGCACGCGGCGGCAGGCGGATTTCGATCTCCAGCAGCTTGCCGCTTGCCACAGTCCCCAAGGGTGGGTCGATTGCCGTGGACGGGGTCTGCCTCACGTTGGTCGGCCGTCGCGGCCGCCGCTTCGACGCTGACCTCGGCCCCGAGACCCTCGAGCTGACCACGCTGGGCGCTCGGCGCGCCGGCGATCTGGTTCACCTCGAGCGCCCCTTGCGCATCGGCGATCCGCTCGGCGGTCATCTGGTCGCCGGCCACGTCGATGGCACGGGCACCGTCGTGCGCACCCGTCGCATCGGCGATTCGCTCGTCATCGAGGTGACCGCGCCAGCCCACGTGGCGCCCTTCCTCGCTCCCAAAGGATCCATCACCATCAACGGCGTCTCTCTTACGGTGAACACCGTCAACGGCCCCAGCTTCTCCGTGACACTCATCCCGCACACGCTGTCCGTCACCCGTCTCGGCAAGCTCGAGCCGGGAGCCAAGGTGAACCTGGAAGCCGACCTCATCGCCAAACACGTGGCGCAGCTGCTGCGCACGAACGCGACCAGGCCCAGCGCCACGCGCGCACGGGTACGGCCGCGCGCTTCGAGTGAGCTGACGACGCCCCGTTCGCGCCGACGGGGCGGGAGCCGTCCATGACCACGAGCCCGCACATCTCGGTCGAGACCGCGCTGGATCAGATCCGAGCGGGGCGCATGGTCATCGTGGTCGACGACGAAGATCGTGAAAACGAAGGCGACCTCACCATGGCCGCCGACCTCGTCACGCCCGAAGCCATCAACTTCATGGCGCGCCTGGGGCGGGGGCTGATCTGCCTGTCGCTCACCGAGGACAAGGTGTCCGCCCTCGGCATTCCGATGATGACCGCCGAGAACCTCTCGCTGCGTGGCACCGCCTTCACGGTCAGCGTCGACGCTCGTGACGGCATCACCACAGGCATCTCGGCCCGCGAACGGGCGCATACCATTCTGACGGCGGTGGCGCCGGGCTCGCGGAGCAGCGATCTCGTCACTCCCGGACATATCTTTCCCCTCAAAGGCCGCCGCGGGGGCGTGCTGGTCCGATCCGGCCACACCGAGGCTGCGATCGATCTGTCGCGGCTCGCGGGTCGAGACGCCTCGGGCGTGATCTGCGAGATCATGCGCGAGGACGGCGAGATGGCGCGTCTGCCGGACCTCGAGATCTTCGCCGAGCGCCACGGGCTCGGCATCGTGCGCATCGCCGATCTCATCCAGTACCGCCTCACCCGCGAGATCCTGGTCAGACGCCTCTCGGAGACCACGGTACGGCCGCGCGGCCTCACTTCCGACTATCGCGCCTACGTCTACGCCACCGACGTCGAAGAGACGCAGTATCTGGCGCTGGTGCGTGGCGAGATCCGCGCCGACCAGCCGACCCTCGTGCGCGTTCAGACCGCACACGTCGCCCGTGACGTCTTCGGCATCGGCTCAGACGGTCCGTCGGCGGCGAGCTGGCTCAAGATGATCGAGGACGAAGGGCGAGGCGTCTTCCTCTACGTCCTTTCGCCCGAAAACCTCGAGCTGCGGCTCGACAACGGGCCGCCGCGCAGCGCCCCGTCGGGCGATGCGCACTCGCCCCTGCGCGACTTCGGCCTCGGCGCCCAGGTCCTCTCGCATCTGGGCGTCGGCGCGATCCGGCTACTGACCAACAAACCGCGCCGCATCGCCGGCGTCGAGGGATACGGCCTGCAAGTGGTGGAGTGCGTTCCCAGTCGCACCCCCGCTGTGGTAGTCCCTCTGCTTCTGGAGAACGGCTGATCATGTCCACGCCCCCGACCATTCACGAAGGCGCTCTGCGCGCCGATGGCAAACGCTTCGCCATCATCGCGTCCCGCTTCAACGACTTCATGGTCGACAAGCTGGTTGAAGGGGCCTTCGACGGCCTGCGACGTTCGGGCGCCGTCGACAAGGACATCGAGCTTTACCGCTGCCCCGGCGCCTTCGAGATCCCGTCGGTCCTGCGGCGGGTCGCCGACACCGGCCGCTTCGCAGGAGCCATCTGCATCGGCATCGTCATAAGGGGCGCCACGTCGCACTACGATCTGGTCGTGGGCGAAGCCACCAGCGGCATCTCCCGCATCGCCGCCGAGGGGCAGATCGGGGTCGGCAACGCCGTGCTCGCGTGCGAGTCGATCGAACAGGCCATCGAGCGATCGGGCAGCAAAGCGGGCAACCGCGGGTTCGACGCTGCCATGGTCGCCATCGAAATGGCCAACCTCCTTGCCGACGCTTCCCTCGCGGGGCGCGGCGCCGCGCGCTGACCGATGGCCAGTCCCCGTCGCCAGGGGCGCGAGGTCGCCCTCCAGATTCTTTGCGCCGTGGACGGCAACCCCGACCTCGATGCCACCAGCGCGCTCGGCTTTTACGCCAATCAGGTCGCCGGCAGCGAGGACGAGGAAGCCGGCCTGCCCGAGCAGCACGCCTACGATCGCCAGTTCGCCGAGAGCCTGGTCAAGCAGGCGACCGAACAATTGACAGCGATCGATCAGGCCATCACGCAGGTCTCGCGCAGCTGGCGACTCGACCGCATGGCCCGGGTCGACCGGAACATCCTCCGGTTGGCGGTGACCGAATTCCTCTACTTCCCCGAGATCCCCGCCCGCGTCAGCATCAACGAAGCGGTCGAGCTCGCCAAACGTTACGGGGCCGCGGAGAGTCCGGCCTTCGTCAACGGCCTGCTCGACTCCGCGCTCAAGTCCCTCGACTTGCGGAAGTCATAAACGCCCCCGCTGAACGTACGGCGGGAGCGTTTCGCAGTGACCTTCGAAGTGATTCTTGGAAGTGATTCTTCGCGGTCAGGCGCCGGGCACGGTCACGAGCCGCGTGGCGGCCCCGCGCCGAACTTTGAGGATCAGGG
>JANNNO010000589.1:0-9466 GCA_031398585.1 Myxococcales bacterium
AGGTGATTTTCGATCGGAGTCCCGGTCAGTCCCAGGCGAAAGTCCGCCTTCACCTCGCGCAAGGCACGCGATCGTTCGGTGGTCGCGTTCTTCACCGCCTGCGCTTCGTCGAGCACGAGGGAAGAAAAGCGAGTCCTGCGCAGCTCCTCGACGTCGGCGGCGGCGATGGCGTAGCTCGTCAGCACGACGTCGCCAGGACCGAGGGCCTCGAGAGCGCGTACCCGTTCGGGCCCGCGATAGAGGCGCAGCCTGAGCTCGGGCACGAAACGCGCTGCCTCGTTCACCCAATTGCCGACGACGGACGTCGGCGCCACGATGAGCGCCGGGCCGAGGGAGGCCCGATGCGACAGCAGAGCGAGCGTCTGGATGGTCTTGCCAAGTCCCATCTCGTCGGCAAGCAGGGCGCCGGCTCCCCAGTGCGCCAGTCGCACCAGCCAGGTCACGCCGGCCAGCTGATAAGGGCGCAACATGGCGGCCAGTGCCGGCGGCAGTCGCGGCAGTTCCTCCGCGCCTTCCTGCATTCGCCTGCGGATGGTGTGAAACGCCTCGCTCGCGTCGAGCTGCGACTCGTCCTCGATCAATCCCATCAGGGCGTCGTGTGTGACCCCCGCCATGGTGACGCGATCACCGTTGACGACCAGGGCGCCCTCGGCGCGGGTCAGCGCCTGCTGAAGGCTCTCCTCGATGCGCGCAAAACCGTGACCTCCGACCATCACGAAGCGACGACCGTCGCGAATCGCCGCGAGCAACATCGACAGCGGCACGACGTCGGCGCCGACCTTGGCTCCGCCTTCGATTTCGAACCATTCATGGCGATCGGCGACGCGCATCCGCAGATCGCCGCGGCCGACCCCGCCGTGTGAGATCAGGCGGTTTTCATCGGCCCATTCGACCTGGATGTCGCCCGCGCGGCTCAGTTCCGCCAGGGCCGAGACCAGCGTCAGCGCGGGATCGCCGTGGCCAATTCGCCAGCACCAGGGCTCCTTCGGCTCGCCCGCGGTCAGCGCCAACTTCCCCACCAGGGTTTGTGCCGCCTGCCGTTCGGCCGCTCGATCCCGGCGCGCGCCATGCCGGTTGCGGCCCTGCCCCTCGAGCAGCAACGTCGGCCCTTCGCCCGGCGGATGGATCGGGCCGCCGGCCACCGGCCGCACGGCGAGCCGGATCTCGACGGCCCCCGAGCCGAGCACCTCGAGCCGCACGAGGGGCCGCCCATCCGCAGGCGTGATGCTGCGGGTCCAGCGTGAAGGAAATTCGATGTCGAGGGCGCCCTGCAGGGCCTCGAGCCGCACCGCCAGGGCATCGTGCGCTTCGGGCGGGAACCGCGCCGGCGACAGGGCCAAGGCTCGCAGCAGGGCCGTGGCTCGGGGATCGAGCTCAGCCAGCAGGACCTCGGCGGTCCGATCGGGTCTGCGGTGAAGGTGCACCAGGTGCCGATCGTCACGCAGGGATGGCGCAACCTCCGCCGGCGAGAGCGCCACGCCCATGAGATCCAACGTCGGCACCAGGCCCCCCTGCGGATCCGTCGCGAAGCCGAGCTTGAGGCGTCCATGCCGGATGTCGAGGCGGCCCGCCGACTCGGGCAGGCCGTCGAGGAAGACCGCCGGGTGATCGATCAGCGCCCGCAATACGCCCCACAACTGCGCGGGCGCCATCGGCCCCGTGTGACGTCCCTGGCGGGCGAAGCGATCGTCGTGCGCGCGGAACACGCGTTGGTCCGCGGGCGAAAGATCGCTTCGCGTGGGCAGCGTGAACCACTCGACCCGCGCGCCCTTGGAGTAAGCGCCGCCGCGCGCCCGTCGCTGCACGACCGGATCGACGCTGAGGCCGCCGTCACTGGTTGCGCTCACACGAAAGGCCACACGCTCCCCGCTCTTGCCCGCTTGCGACTCGGCGTCGAGGCGCGCCAGGGTCTCGTCGAGCGCGCCCAGCGCCACCTGCCAAGGCCGCAGCGTCAGAAGCGGGATCAGATCCTCGTGCTCGCTGGCGCACGCAGGATCTCGCAGCCATTCGGTGATCGCTTCGATCGCGCTGCGCTGGAGCGGCAGCTCGACCGCGCCCGGCTGCTCGACGCCGCCCGAACAGCGCGCCCAGCGCAGGGGCCCCTCGCCCACACCGAGCAGCGCCAGGCCCACGCTCTCGCTCGGTCGGCCGAGTCGCGGCCCCGTCAACGACCATTCCTCGACGAGCAAGAGCGGCGTCGGCTGTGCGATCACTTTCACACCCGCGCGTTCGTACGTCCCCACGGGTCGCCGGCTCTCGGGACGCTCGCTCAGGCTCGCGAGCTCACTGCGCAGCCGTTCGAGAAACGCCGCCAAATCGGAATCGTCGGGCACCGTGCCCTCACGGGCAAGTCGCGCCTCTCGCTGCTGCGCGACCGCCACCAGCGTCGCCATCCGGTGCAAGTAGCGACGCGCGGTGGCCGCCATCTCGGCGTGCCGGAAGAGGCGCGGATTGCGCGAGCTCCGCTCGCAGAGGATATCCCGGTAACTGAAGCGCTCGCCCGCCCGCCCGGGCAGGGTCCCGGGCCCGCCCGCGAAATCGATCAGCAGATCGTCGAGGCGCCCGGCGACCTCGTGAGCTTCCGCCCATGCCAGCAGCTCGCCCACCTCTTCGGGGGGCGGCGGCACGTCGATGTCGAGATCCGGCTGCACGCTGGGACTATACCCTCCCGATCGGGACCGCCCCTGCGACAGCCATCGCCGAGTGTCTCCGGTCGCGCGCTTTTTTCGCGTGTGTCGTGGGAGACTCCGGTTTCGACCGCCGACCGCAGAGCCATGCCACTTCACGAGTACCAGAAGAAGCGCCGCTTCGACGTCACCGCGGAGCCGAAGGGGAAGAAGCCGCGGGCCAAGGCCGCCAGCAAACCGCTGGTGTTCGTCGTGCAAAAACATCGCGCGACCGTGCTTCACTACGATCTGCGCCTGGAATGGAAAGGGGTGATGCTCTCGTGGGCGGTGCCCAAAGGCCCCTGCTACGACCCGACGGTGCGGCGCCTCGCAATGCACGTCGAGGATCACCCGATGGAGTACAACACCTTCGAAGGCATCATCCCCGAAGGTGAGTACGGCGGTGGCACGGTCATGATTTGGGACCGGGGCATCTGGCATCCCGAATCGAGCGACGTCGAGGCAGCGCTTGCCAAGGGCGATCTGAAGTTCAGCTTCGAGGGGACCAAGCTGCGCGGCTCGTGGGTGCTGGTGAAGTCGCGCCGCCGCCCCGGCGAGAGCAAGACCCCGTGGCTGCTGATCAAGCACCGAGATCGCTGGGCCAACAGCGAAGACGTCACCCTGCTGCTGCCCCGATCCGTGGTCAGCAACCGGCTGCTGATCGAGATCGCTCGCGACGAGGGTGGCGACATGCGCAAGGCCGCAGACGGGGATCCTCCCAAGGCCCTCGAGGAGATCCTTGCCAATCCGGCGCTGCTGGCACCTGTGAAGAAAAAGGGCCGCAAGAAGTCGGTCTGGCACTCCAATCGTGGGGGTGGATCCTGAGGCGGGGAGCGAGAAAGGAAGAGCCTGGCGCCGTCTCCGTGACCTGCTAGGTTCCTCGCAGATGGAGGCGGGAGAGGCACCCGAGGGGCGCTGGCTCGATCTTGCGACGTGGCTGCGGCGGACGGGCCGAAGTTTGGTGGCGGCCATCGCAATGGCGGGCTTGCTTGCTTCTCTCCCCGCCACCGCGATCGCCAACGCGGCCGAACCGATCACTCTGGCCGACTGGCTCCGCACGATCTTCGTGACTCCCGATCGTGAGCTCGACGCCAGTCAGCAGGGGGTCGCCGTCAGCCCACCCCCGCCGCCGTCCGTGGTGGTGCAGACATCCAGCGAGCGCATCCCTCCCGAACAGCCCGTCGTGCGCAACCGCGTGCCCGATGGCTGGCTGCGCGACGACCGGCAGCGGGACGCCAAACGCCGCCGCCCGCCCCTGGTTTGATCGCGCCTGGTTTGCCGGCGCCGCTTTGCCGTTTTGATCGACCGCACGGATTCTCACCGTTGACGCCCACGTCGTTGACGTCGCTCTGGTCTCCGCGCGATGCGCTTGATATCGCTAGCCGGGCCTCATGTCTCGTCCGTTCGTAGGAGCGCAACTTTGCGCCGCTGCTGTCTTGCCCGTGATCGGGATCGCGGCCGCGTTCGGTCCGCCCTCGGACTCCGCGATTCAGACCCGTCGCCTCGCGCCCCGCTTCGCCTTGGCCCTCGCGTCGCCGATGGCCGGTCCGCCTGGCTCGCTCCGCTGCTCGTCGACTTCGCCGGGACTTGGCGTCGATGGCGCCTCGGCGCTCGCCACCTGGCAGACCATCGGAGGCTGCGGCGCAGGTGCATCCGCGGGCACGGGCACGGGCCTGCGCTGGATCGGCCGCGGCACCAGCGGAGGCCTCTTCGATCTGCAGTGTCAGAGCACGTACTCGCAGCCCCGATCCGGGCCCGGCAGCCCCGAGCATCACGTCTTTCTCAACGCTCTCGTGACGAGGCCGGTCAGCGATCGGTGGATCGTGGGCATGAACCTTCCCCTGGTGGCCAAGTACATGCGCGATCCCTACGAGACCGGCGCCAACCTGTCGAACACCGGGATTGGCGACGTGAGCCTGCTCGGCACACGACGTGTGGGCGCGATCGGCGCCACGATGATCACCGCCACATTGGGCCTGCCGACCGGCGAGCACGACGGTCGCTACAAGACGCGCACGCTCAACCACACCCAGCAGCGCGGCTTCGGTCGATTCACCGGCTCACTCACGCTCGATCACACTCACGACGAGGTCTGGGGGGTCGCTGTCATCGGCGCCACGGCGGCCTGGCGGGGCGGGCAGAACAGCGTCGACAGCTACCGCGCCCCGGTCGTGGGTGGCTACGCCCACGTCGGCTGGCTCCTGGGACCCTTCGTTCCGGCAGTCGGACTCGCGCTCTCTGCGCTGAGCGACAACGATCGCGATCAGACCGTGGTCCAGGTGAGCGGTCGTGCCATCGCGACCGCGAGCGTGACGCTGGAATGGTCCAACGACTGGTTGGCGCTGCTGGTGGGCGCTTCCTTGCCCTATCAGTACGACGGCATCTGGCAGGACACCGAAGGTCGTCCCCGAACGCCTTTCGGTTTTGGCCTGCTCACGATCGGCGCCGGCATCTCCGTCTCGCCCTTCTAACCGCCATGAGGAATTGCCTACAGTCGGCAGACCGACGCACGATCCGAGCGGGCCTGGCTCGGGCGGTCGCGGCCACGCGTACCTTGCTGCTTTTCTCGCTGCTTTGCGCGCCCCTCGCCTGCGGCATCCAGGAACACGACGCTCCCGCCCGCTCGCTGTTTCGTCTGCCTCCGTCCGCGCCCGGCAGCAACGCCATCGATATCGCAGGCACCCTCGTGCCGCGGGAACGCGCGATCGCCATCATTCATATCGGGCATTCCAACATGATGGGTTTCGGCGTCTCGCCCGCCTCGCTGTCGCCGCACTTCTTCGATCCGGCGCCCCGCCTCTGGAGTTATCAAGGGGCCGGCCGCTTCGTTCCCGCCGCCGAGCCGACCGCCACGCGCAGAGCGGGCTGGCGATCCGCGGGACCCGGTATGGCGCTGCTGCGAGCGGCCGCGGCGCGTGCGCCCGCGGATCACCATTTCATCTCGATCGGTCTCGGCGTTTCGGCTGCCACCAGTCAGGACTTCGCACCAGGAGGTCTTTACCGCGACGCGATCGTCGATCTCGCCGCCGAGCTGTCGGGCCGTGTGACCTTCGCAGGTGTCGCGATCATGCTCGGCAGCACGGACCGCCACCTGCCGCGGATCGAACAGGCCCGCTACGCCGAACGGATCGCGCAGATCGCGGCTGACCTCCGCGCGACCCTCGCGTCGCCCGAGCTGCCCATGCTTCACACCGACTACGAGCTCGAAGCCACCGGCACGTATTCGCCACACGGACCCATCGGCGCGCAGTTCCGCCCACTCATCCACACTCTGCCCGCCCGGGTGGCGCGCCTGGCGCTCGTGCCGACCGATGGCCTCGGCATGCAGGACGACCATCACTTCGACATGGCCGGCCACAAGCTCTGGGCCGAGAGGGCCGTCGACCGCCTCATCAGCTCCGGCTGGGCAAGCTGGGCGACGTTTGCCCCGCCTTCCGCCCCATGACCACCAATTGTCGCGTGGCACCGGGTTGCCAACCGCGCGGGCGTCGGCTAGCTTCGAGAGTTCAGATGTCTCTTCGCAGCGCCACCACCACGACCACCACCACCGGCAACGGCGGTCGGTTGGTCCTGCGCGCGAAGTAGCCCGCACCCCACCAACGACCCGCCGGAAACGGACGGGTCGTCGCTCGGTGAGTGAGACGGTCCGTTCTGCTCGGCAGCAACGAAAGGACCCGTCATGCTCCCGTCCGAAGTCGATCATCGATCCATCGCGCAGCGCCTCGACCTCCTGCATTTTCGCGACGAGGCACCGGGCATGGTCTTCTGGCACCCGCGAGGTCTCGCGCTCTACCGTCTGCTCGAGGCGGCCGTGCGTGAGCAAGCCCGCGCGCAGGGTTACCGCGAGGTCCGCACCCCACAGATCCTGCGTCGCCCAGTCTGGGAGGCCAGTGGCCACTGGGAGCATTTCGCCGGCGGCATGTTCAAGATCGCAGGCGATGGCGAAGAGGCCGCGGTCAAGCCTGTCAGCTGTCCCGGACACCTGTACATCGCCGGCCGTCGCTCACCTTCCTACCGCGAGCTGCCGCTGCGTCTGTCAGAGCTCGGGGTCATCCATCGCGACGAGCCGGGCGGCACGCTGCACGGCCTTCTCCGCTTGCGGCAGTTCACCCAGGATGACGGGCACATCTTCTGCGAGCCGCACGACGCCGAGGCGGAGCTGCTCGCGTTCTGTGAAGCCGTGCCCGCTTTCTATCGTGCGTTTGGTTTCTCCGAGATTACGCTGGCGCTCTCGACCCGTCCGGCCGAGCGCGCCGGTGACGACGCGGGCTGGGATCACGCCGAGGCGGCTCTCGAATCCGTCGTGCAGAAGCTGGGTGGCGCGTTCACACGGCAACCCGGCCAGGGTGCCTTTTACGGCCCCAAGCTCGAATGGGCGGTTCGCGATCGGCAAGGCCGGCCCTGGCAATGCGGGACGATCCAGTTCGATCTCGTGATGCCGAAGCGCTTCGACCTTCGCTACGTCGATGCGCAAGGCGTGCGTCACCACCCCGTGATGCTCCATCGCGCTGTGTGCGGCAGCCTCGAGCGCTTTCTCGGCATCCTGCTCGAACATCACGCCGCTGCACCGCCGCCGTGGTGGGCGCCGGTGCAGATCGCCGTCGTCCCGATCGGGGAGGCGCAGCTCGGCGCTGCGCGCTCGTTGCAAGCCGCGCTCGAAGCGAACGATCTGAGGGTCGAGCCGTTCGTCGACGAGACCCTCGCCAAACGAATCGCTCTGGCCCACGCGCTGCAAGCGCCGGTCGTCGCCATCCTCGGCCCACGTGAGGTGGCCGAGGGGGCCGTCACCCTGCGCTTTCGCGACGGGCAGCAGACTCTGCCGCTCGCGGCTGCCGTGGATCAGCTGGTGGGCCGATGCCGCGTTCCCTGGGCTTCGGGCGGCTCGACCATGCTGCGACACAATTGAATCAGCGAGGCCGCCGGATCTTCGGTGAGTCCCGCGTGCACCGCGGAGATCTGAACCACGGTGCTGCGCGGGGCTGCCACCCAATGAAAGCGCTCGGAGGTGGGCAGCGCCGCGACCGGCCCCGCCGCCGCCGCGCCCGCGCAGATCTGCTCGATGATCACGAGGTGTCGTTCGACGGCCTCGAGATCGGTGCCCGGGTGCAGCCCGAGCAGCCGATCGCGGTCGAGCCGCATGCGCGCGCCGAGGAAGTTGCGCTGCGGACAGTGCAGGACGACGCCGACGTTGACGAACTCTTCACGATCCACCCGCGGCACCACCCGCACGACCGCATAGCTAAACGCCACGCGCATCGATCGCCTCCTGCACGAAGACGCCCGCTTGCGCGCGCCGCTTGCGGAGAAAATCGGCGTAGCCGCGGCGATGCGCGGCAGCCGAGCCGAGCGGGCCCTCGGTCAGCCAGTCATCGGGCATGGGGGCGACGATGGCATCGATGGCAGCCTCATCCAGCCGACTGGCGAGGCCATCGCTCACCGCCGACACCTGATCGGCGAAGGGCAGGAGCACGTGTTGTTTGACCAGGCGAAACGGATCCCCGCTGCGATCGGTCTCGGCTTGCCAGTCATGATGCCAGTAGAGCGCGGCGCCATGGTCGATGAGCCAGAGTCGCTCGTCCTTGACCAGCAAGTTGGGATTGCGCACGGTCCGGTCGACGTTCATCACGAAGGAGTCGAACCAGACGATGCGACTGGCGAGCGCCCCATCGAGGACCGGGTCGGCTCCTCGCGCGAAAGTAATGGCGCCCGGCAGATAGCCAAGGCCGAAGTTCAGTCCGTCGCTGGCACGAAGCAGCTCGCCGACTTCCCAGTCGGGCTCGGTCCGGCTCAGAGCGGGGTCGAGAAGCAGCACGACCGGCTCGGGCACCGGCAGGTCCACCGCGCGGGCCACCTGGGCCGCGATCATCTCGGCAATGAGAGCGCGAACCCCCTGCCCTGCCCCTCGGAATTTGACGACATAGAGCGCGCCGTCATCGGCTTCGATGATCGCCGGCAGCGATCCGCCTTCGCGCAAAGGTGTCACGTAGCGGACGGCGGTGACGTGGCGTACGGCGAGAGTCATGATCACATCGGGCGGCGGTGTCTGCCCCCGAGGGTAAAACACCGTCGGCATTTTTCAGAAGAAAGTTCCTTGACCCTCACGCAACGTGAGGCCGTATCCCCTCTGGCGGAGGCAATGAGGATGGCTCTCAAGGTGAGCGAGGTCGCAAAGATCGCGGGCGTCACGGTACGAACGCTGCACCACTACGACGAGATTGGCCTGGTCCGCCCTTCGGAACGGACCAGCGCGGGCTATCGCCTCTACGGCGATCGCGATCTCGAACGGCTGCAGCAGGTGTTGTTCTTTCGTGAGCTCGATTTTCCTCTCGAGGAGATCGAGCGAATCCTGAACGACCCCGCGTTCGACGTCGGCTCCGCGCTCGGCACCCAGCGACGCCTGCTCTCGCAACGCGCTGTCCGCATCAACGCCCTGATCGCCGCTGTCGACAAGGCGATCGACGCCATCGAGAAAGGAACCACCATGACGAACGAAGAGAGGTTCGAGGTCTTCGGCGATTTCGATCCGCAGACCTACGAAGCCGAGGTCGAGCAACGCTGGGGGGACACCGACGCCTACAAGGAATCGGCCCAGAGAACCAAACGCTACACCAAGGCCGACTGGGTGAAGATCAAGGCCGAGGGCGGTGACCTCTTCCTGGCGCTCGCCCGGCTCGACGAGGCCGGTGTCGCCGCCAGCAGCGTCGAGGCGATGGATCTCGCGGAACGACACCGGCAACACATCGAGCGCTGGTTCTACACCTGCCCGCACGCCCTTCACCGCGCGGTCGGCGACGGCTACG
>JANNNO010000003.1:0-2449 GCA_031398585.1 Myxococcales bacterium
GAGACCCTTGCGGATGTTGCGCTCGATGGTGCGCACATCGAACAACCGGACTCCCTTGACTTCCTCTTCGCGCGACATGGGCCGTTCTGGTTATGCCAGTTGGGCCGTCAAGTCAAGGCGGGCGACCTCGAGCGGGCGCCAACCGACCCCTCTGCGGGGCGCCGCCGCGCGATCAGTGGAAATATCTGACGCGTCCGGGTAGTTAGAGGAAGGTTTTTTCGAATCGAGGCGACCCCATGGATGTTCGCGTCATCAACGAGCTGGTCCTGCAGCAATCCGCCTTCGTCGATCGACTGGCGGGCGAGGTCGGAAAGGTCATCGTCGGGCAAAAGACGATGATCGAACGGATCCTGATTGGCCTTCTCACGGGCGGACACGTCCTTTTGGAAGGTGTGCCCGGTCTGGCCAAGACCTTGACCGTCAAGACGCTGGCCGATGCGCTGTCGATGCGCTTTTCCCGCGTGCAGTTCACGCCGGACCTGCTGCCCGCCGACATCGTCGGCACCGTCATCTACAACCAGGCACGCAGCGAGTTCATCTCGAAGAAGGGCCCGATCTTCGCCAACCTCGTGCTCGCCGACGAGATCAACCGCGCCCCGGCCAAAGTGCAATCCGCGCTGCTCGAAGCGATGCAGGAGCGGCAGGTGACCATCGGTTCCGAGACGCACGCGCTGCCCGAGCCGTTCCTGGTCATGGCGACGCAGAATCCGATCGAGCAGGAGGGCACCTACGCGCTGCCGGAAGCTCAGCTCGACCGCTTCATGCTCATGATCAAGGTCGGCTACCCGAGCCGCGAGGACGAGCGCACCATCATGGACCGCATGACCTCCGGTCACGGCGTGCGCGCCGAACCGGTCGCTTCGCCCAAGCAGATCGCGGAGGCGCGTTCGGTGATAAACCAGATCTACCTCGACGACAAGATCAAGGACTACATCGTCAACCTCGTGCACGCGACCCGCGAGCCCAAGAGCCACGGTCTTGCCGAGCTCGCCGACTTCATTCATTTCGGCGCCAGCCCGCGGGCCTCGATCTTTCTGAATCTGGCGGCGCGCGCACACGCGTTTTTGCGCCGCCGTGGCTACGTCACGCCCGAGGACGTCAAGGCGGTCGGCGTCGACGTGCTTCGCCACCGGGTCATCCTGACCTACGAAGCGGAAGCCGAGGACATCACGCCCGAGCTCGTCGTGCGCAAGCTCTTCGAGCGCGTCGAGGTTCCCTAGCGGCGCTCGTCGCTGCCGCGTGAGACGGCATCACCATGCTGACCCGCGATCTGCTCAAGAAGATCCGCAACATCGAGATCGTCACCGAACGCCTCGTGCGCGATCGCATGGCGGGGCAGTACCATTCCGTCTTCAAGGGCAGCGGCATCGCGTTCTCCGAGGTTCGGCAGTACATGCCGGGCGACGACATCCGCCAGATCGACTGGAACGTGTCGGCGCGCATGAACGAGCCTTACGTGAAGCTCTTCACGGAAGAGCGCGAGATGACGGTCTTCCTGCTGGTCGACATGTCGGCCTCGGGCAGCTTCGGCTCGCGCGAGCAGGAAAAGCGCGAGCTGGCGGCGGAGCTGGCCGCGGTCTTTGCCTTCTCCGCGATCCGGAACAACGATCGCGTCGGGCTCATCGTCTTTACCGACGTGGTCGAGAAGTTCGTGCCGCCCAAGAAGGGCAAAAAGCACGTGCTGCGCGTGGTGAGCGAGATTCTCTCGTTCCAGCCGCGATCACGCCGCACTTCGATCGCGGCGGGACTCGACTTCTTGGGACGCGTGGCGCGGCGGCGGGCCGTGACCTTCGTCGTGTCCGACTTCCTTGCGCCGCTTGGCAGCTACGAACGCTCGCTGAGGATCGCGGCCCGTCGACACGACATCGTGCCGGTGGCGGTGAGCGATCCGCTGGAAGAGGCGATGCCCCAGGTGGGTCTCGTCGAGCTCGAGGATCCCGAGACCGGCGACGTGGTGCTCTTCGACACCTCGGGTCGGGAAGGGCGCGCCTTCGTCGAGGAGGCGCGACGGTCTCGTGAAGCGCGGCAGGCCTTGTGGAAGCGGCTCGCCCTCGATGCCATCACCCTCGGGACGGATCGGCCGTATCTGCCTGCCCTGACAGCCTTCTTCGAAGCGCGCGCGCGGAGGCTGCGGCACTGATCATGGCGCGCGCCGCCCGTTTGCTTGCCTTCGCTGCGACCTGGGCCGCGGTGTCGGTCGCGCCCCCTGCGACCGTGGATTTTTGCGGCGGGGCATCGGCCTGGGCACAGTCCGGGCCGCCGAGCGGATCGGCGGCCCGCACGGGGAAGGGCGCTGCGATCAAAAAGGCCCCGCCCAAGCGCGTACGCGCCGTGGGCAAGGCGACGCGGGCGGAGATCCGGGCGCGAGCAGCGGCGGCTGCTGCGGCTGCGTCGGCTGCGGCGGTCGGCGGGGTTGCCGGTGCGGCGGCCCAGGATCCGCTGTCGCCGC
>JANNNO010000041.1:0-4857 GCA_031398585.1 Myxococcales bacterium
CCACGCCCCCCGTCCCCCCGTCCGCACCGATCCGCTCCGCACCTCTCCCCCCGGGAGAGGTCGCCGACCGCAGGTCGGCGGGTGAGGGTCCGCGCCCCCCCGCCACCAGCTCGCAGTCCCCCCCCACGACAAAACGCGCCGGAGCCCCAACCAACCTGCGTGGCGCCGTTCCCATTCTTGATAGCCTCGATCCGCAATTCATTGTACAAGACAATCAATCTTCCGACCGGCTTCCCTTGCTGGCCGCACTCGCGCCTCCGCGCTCGCACCCGGGCGCCGGCCTCATCGAGCGCGCCATCGACGAGGCGATCGCCCGCGAGGCCTCCGACCTCCTGATCTCAGCCGGCACCGCGCCCGTCTTGCGCGTCGCCGGCGAACTGATCAACGCATCGGCTCCCGCACCGGTGGACGAGGCCACAATCCTGCACTTTTGCGAGCCGTTCGTTCAGCCACCGCAGCGGCAGGCTTTCGCCGGCGGAGGGAGCGCCGATTTTGCCATCGTGCACGGCGAGGGCGCCGGCGAGGTTCGCTTGCGGGCCAACCTCTTTCGTCATCTGCGCGGCGCCGCGCTGGCGCTGCGGCCGATCTGGAGCCGCGTGCCGACCCTGGAAGAGCTGCACCTGCCATCGTCGCTGCACGACCTCGTGAAGCTTCGCAACGGTCTCGTCCTGGTTGCGGGCGCGACCGGCTCGGGCAAGTCGACCACGGTGGCGGCTCTCCTCGACGAGATGAACCGCAATCGTGCCTGCCACATCGTCACCCTGGAAGATCCCGTCGAATACGTCTATCCGCCTGGTCGCGCGGTGGTGCATCAGCGCGAGGTCGGCACCCACGTCGGGAGCTTCGCACACGGGTTGCGCGCTGCCCTGCGCGAGAATCCCGACGTGATCCTGGTCGGCGAGATCCGCGACGCCGAGACGATTCGCCTCGCGCTCACCGCGGCCGAGACCGGTCATCTCGTGCTCTCGACCCTTCACAGCGGCAGCGCGGTGATGGCGATCGAGCGCATCATCGATGTCTTCTCCGATACGGAGAAGCTGCACATCCGGCAGCAACTCTCCGGTGTGCTCCGCAACGTGGTCGCACAACAGCTTGTGGCGACTGTCGACGGCGGGCGCGTACCTGCCCTCGAGATCCTCACGGTGAATCACGCGGTGGGCGCGCAGATTCGCGAAGGCCGCACCCACATGCTGGCCACGCAGATGGAGATCGGCGGGGATCACGGCATGGTGCCGCTCGAGCGGTCGTTGGCCGATCTCGTGCGCGCCGGTCGCGTGGCGCGCAAGACCGCCATCGCCGCTGCTGCCGATAGAGACGCTCTGTTGCGCCTGCTCGACGAAAAGCCGCGGCGCTAGCCCGTGCGCCGCTAGCCTTTCAACTGCCAGACGGCGGCGCCGGCCGATCCGCGGGGGGGCGCCAACGGACGATCTCGTCTTCTGGCAGAGGCGAGCAAGCGTCGATCGCTGCCAGCTCTTCATGGGAGAAACTCAGCTTCGCCAACGCCGCCACGTTCTCTTCGATCTGCTCGGGGCTCGACGCGCCGACGATCGCCGTCGCCACCCCGGGCTGCCGCAGGGTCCAGGCGATCGCCATCTGCGCGAGCGTCTGCCCGCGCGCCTTTGCGATCGGCTGCAGGCGTCTCACCTGCGCCAGTCGTGTCTCGTTGAGCGTCCGGCCATCGAGGGTGCTGCCGTCCTTGCTCGCGCGAGAGCCAGCGGGAACGCCTTGCAGGTAGCGCTCACTGAGCAGACCTTGCGCGAGCACCGAGAACACGGCGGCACCCACGCCCTGCGCGGCAAGCTCACTCAGCAGGCCTCGTTCGGGCCAGCGGTTGAAGAGGGAATACGCGATCTGACTCACCAGGCAGGGGGTGCCGAGTGCGCTGAGAATCGAGCAGGCCCTTCGCGTCTGCTCCGCCGAATAGGTCGACACGCCCGCATGGAGGGCCTTGCCCTGCCGGACCAGGTGATCGAGCGCGCCCATGGTCTCCTCGAGCGGCGTTTCGGGATCGAACCTGTGCGAATAGAAGATGTCGACGTAATCCACGCCGAGTCGACGCAGGCTCTGATCGAGGCTCGCCACCAGATACTTGCGCGAACCCATGTTGCCGTAGGGACCCGGCCACATGTCATAACCAGCCTTGGTCGAGATGAGCAGCTCGTCACGGTGTGGGGCGAGATCGCTCTGCAGGAGGCGACCGAAGCCGGCCTCTGCTGACCCTGGCGGACGACCGTAGTTGTTGGCGAAATCGAAGTGGGTGATCCCGAGATCGAACGCGCGCAGCACCATGGCCCGGCTGCCTTCAGGCGGATCCGAGCCGCCGAGGTTCTGCCACATGCCAAGCGAGATGGCCGGCAGCTGTAGACCGCTGCGCCCGACGCGGCGATAGCTCATCTCGCTGTAGCGAGTGGGCGCGGGACGGTAGTCGCGGGTGAGATTGATCTCGGAGGCGGGGCGCGAATGGCTCATGTCGTCTCGGCAAGCCGCGCCGAATGGGCGGGCCGCCAGTATAGCCGCGGCGTTGTCGGGACTCGGCAGTGGTCAGAGTACGCCGCCCGGGGGGCGGGCGATTTGTGAAGGCTCCCGCGGCCCTCGAGCCACGCGCGCAAGTGCCTGGAACCACGCGAGAAATGCCCACGGACCGCTTGGCAACCGGGCGGCTCTGGAATAAGCCTGGGCACTTCGCGCGACGGGTCCCCCTCGCGCTTCGAGCTGCAAGGAGCTGTTCCATGATCCGCACGACGATCTCCGCGCTGGTTCTCGGTCTCACGTTGTTCGGGTGCACTCCCAAGAGCGAAGATCCGGGCACGGGCAACAGCCGCACCGGTGGCTCGGGTGGCGGTGCTTCCAGTAGCGGCGGTACCGGAGGCGGCAGCTCCAGCACCGGGGGCAGCGGAAGCAGCACGGGGGGCAGTGGCGGGGGCAGCGGTCCCAGCACGGGGGGAACCGGCGGGGGCACGGCCGGCACCGGTGGCAGCAGCACCGCGACCGGCGGCAGCGGAGCGAGCACCGGCGGCGCCGGCGGCAGCAGCACGGGTGGCAGCAGCGGAACCGGCGGGGCCTCCAGTACGGGCGGGGCCGGTGGCGGGACCGGGGGCGCGGGTCCATCGACCGGCGACGTTGCCGGCGAGACCGCCAGCTCCGGTCCGGCCGCGACGTTCAAAAAGCAGTGCTTCTTCCCGGTCATGACCGGCTGGACGCCCGACGAGTTCTGCTCGGCCTACGGCGAGATCTGCACCTTCGGCGGAGCGCAGCGCTACAAGGATCTCGCCGACTGCAAAGCGAAGTTCAAAGGTCTGAGCAGTGACGCCGACGGCTGCAAGGCCGGCCATCTCTGCCGCGCTTTCAAAGAGCCCGCCATGAAGGAGGCCGACTGCGCGTCGTCCTCGGGCGCCGTCGCCTGCCGCAACTGAGCTGCGTCACGCAGGAGCCGTGAGGTTGCCTTGACAGGGGACAGTCGCACGTTCACCATCGTCTTCATGTCTGTGCACGCAACGTCGAACCGCCGCTGGTGGTGGCCGTCCCTTCGGGCGGTCTAGACGTCGCGCATTTCTGCCAACGCCGAGCCGCCTCTCCCGAGGCGGCTTTTTCATTTTCGGCGTCAAGAGACGTCGACCGCAGCGGGACGAAGCGGTTCCTTTCGAGAGGAACCCGTCATGATCCCTGCTTCTGTCACCCGTCTCGACACGAACCAGAGTTCCCTTTCCGAGCTGGCTTCGAGCTTCGTCACCGCCGGTGACGTCGTCGTTCGCCGGACGGTTCTCGATCTGGCGCCCCAGCATCAGCGTGAGTCGCTGACCGAGCTGCGCGCCGCTCTCGACCATAGGCGTGGAGCGCTCTTCACCTGCGGCACCGAGCTGGCCGGTCGCTACACACCCTCCGACGTCGGCTTCGTCGACCCGCCGATCGCGATCACCGCCACCGGCCGGCGCTTTGCCATCGACGCGCTGAATCCGCGCGGCCGCGTGCTGCTGCCGCGATTGCACCGAGCGTTGCAGCGGCCCGAGGTCGCTGACCTCGTCATCAGCGCCGACAGCATCACCGGCCATGTACCAGCCGGCGCGAGCGACTTTGCCGAAGAAGAGCGCACGCGGCAGCCGAGCGTCTTTTCTGTCTTGCGGGCCGTGGCCGGCGTGTTTGCCAACGGCGCCGACGATCGGCTGGGCCTCTACGGCGCCTTCGGCTACGACCTGGCTTTCCAGTTCGAGCCGATCCAGCAGCGCCATGCACGCCGGGCGGGTCAGCGCGATCTCGTGCTCTATCTGCCCGACACGCTCCTGGTGATCGACCATCGCCGCGGCCGCGCGCAGCGGATCGAATACGACTTCGTCTGCGACTGGACGAGCACGCAAGGCATGCCACGCACGGGCGTCTCGCGTCCGTTCGTCGCATCGGCGGCGGCCGCGGATCGTTCGCACGCACCCGGTGAATACGGCGCGGTGGTGGAAACCGCACGCGTCGCTTTCGCCCGCGGCGATCTCTTCGAAGTCACGCCGGGACAGAGTTTTTTCGAACCGGCGCGCGTCTCGCCTTCGGTGATCTTCGAGCGGTTGCTGGAGCGCAACCCGGCGCCCTACTCGTTCCTGGTCAACCTCGGCAGCGACGATTTCCTGGTCGGCGCCTCGCCCGAGATGTTCGTGCGGGTGACGGGCGATCGCCTCGAGACCGCACCCATCGCCGGCACCATCGCCCGGGGCGCCGACGCCCTCGATGACTCCGCGCAGATCGGCCGCCTGCTCGCCTCCGAGAAGGACGAAGCCGAGCTGACCATGTGCACCGATGTGGATCGCAACGACAAATCGCGCGTCTGCGTGCCGGGAAGCGTGCGGGTCATCGGCCGCCGCCAGATCGAGATGT
>JANNNO010000066.1:0-16526 GCA_031398585.1 Myxococcales bacterium
ATTGAGCCGGTAGAAGAGATCCTCGCGGAAGCTGCCGTCCCGCAAGCGGCGGTCGAGATCGCGATTGGTCGCCGAGATGACCCGGACGTCGACCTTCTCGGCGCGGGTCGCTCCGACTGGCCGAACTTCACGCTCTTGCAGAACCCGCAGCAGCTTGGGTTGCAGGGACAGCGGCAGCTCGCCGATCTCGTCGAGAAAGAGCGTGCCCCCAGCGGCCTCCACGAAAAGCCCCGGTTTGTCGGCCTTGGCGTCGGTGAAGGCACCTCGCTTGTGTCCGAACAGATCGCTCTCGAGTAGCGGTTCGGGGATGGCAGCGCAGTTGAGCGCGACGAAGGGGCGGGCGGCGCGCGGGCTTCCGGCATGGATCGCCCGCGCGATCAGCTCCTTGCCGGTACCCGATTCGCCGGTGACGAGCACGCTGGCCTGGGAGGTCGCCACGCGTCGGACGAGCGCGAAGACCTCCTGCATGCTGCGCGAATGGCCGATCAGGTTGTCGAGACGGGTGCTGCGGGCGACCTCCTCGCGCAGCCGCGCGACCTCGAACCGCAACGCGCGCTCGGACAGCGCCTTGTCGATCACCAGCAAGAGCTGTTCGATCTCGAAAGGCTTGGTGATGTAGTCGAAAGCACCGAGCTTCACGGCCCGGATGGCGGTGTCGATGGAACCGAAGGCCGTGATGGTGACGACATGGGGCGTGGGGTGCACCTCGCGCAGCTCGCGCAGGAGGTCCAGGCCGTCGAGGTCGGGCATCTTCACGTCGGAGACCACCAGCTCGATGCCGCCCTGCTTGACCCGCTCGATGCCTGCGCGCCCGCTACCGGCCACGTCGACCTCGTAGCCTTCGTGTTCGAGCTCCTCTCTGAGGAAATCGCCCATGGCCGCGTCGTCGTCGACGACGAGGATGCGAGCACGCGACGCTGCGGGATGCGCAGCGCTCGGCGTGGGACGGGAAGCGGGCCCCGTAGGGGCGTGGGAACGAGGGGGCGGGGTGGCGGGGGTCATGGCAAGTCAGCGCGCCGCGGGCAGCGCCAGGTCAGAGCTTGCCATGCTTTGCCACGCGGTCGGGGGGCGCAAACGTGTCGGCGGGGCCTCCGGTGCCGGGACTTGCGTCACGGGCGGCGTCGCCGCTGGTGTCCCGGCTGGCGTCCGAAGGGGGAGCCAGCGCCGCCTCTTCGCTCGTTTGTGCTGGCACACTGCCTTGCTGGCCGGGGTCGGTATCGGGGGCCCGGGGAGCCTCGGTCGGACGGGTAATGGGACCGTCGAGGGTGGCGTCTGCCCCGGCCTCATGAGCAAGCGGGAGAAACACCCGGAAGATGGCGCCACCGCGCGGCCGGTCGTCGACCTCGATGAAGCCGTCGTGATCCTTGACGATGCCTTTGGCCACCGCGAGTCCCAGCCCCGTCCCCTCCCCGGTGTCCTTGGTGGTGAAGAAGGCGTCGAAGATCTTCTCGCGATCGGCGGACGGGATGCCGCCGCCCGTGTCGCCGACCTCCAGGAGCAGATAGGGTGCGGGCGCCGAGAGAGCGAGCCCTTCCTTGCGCCGGCTAACTGTGCCGAGTGTGATTGCCAGATGCCCCCCCGCAGGCATCGCGTGAATGGCATTCATGACCAGGTTGAGACAGACCTGCTGGATCTCGCCCGGATCGCCCGGGATGCGCGGCAGGTCCGGCGGCGCGTGCACCGTCGCCCAGATCTTCTGTCGCTTGAGAGTCTCGTCGACGAACTCGAGCGCCTCGTCGACCACGCGGTGGACATCGACCTGGGTGAGCGTAGGGCGGCTCTTGCGAGAAAAGTCGAGCACCTGACGGATGATCTTGGTGATGCGTTCGACCTGCGCGCCGATGATGGCGGCGATCTTCACCACCTCGACCGGGTCCTGGCTGCGGCGGCCGAGCGATCGCGCTCGCCCGCCGATCACGTTCAAAGGGGTGCCGACCTCGTGGGCGATCTCGGCGGCCATCTGCCCCATGGTGGCGAGTTTCTCCGAATGCCGTAGCCGCGTCTCGAGCCCTAGCCGGGCGGCGTTCGCGCGCGCCTCTTCCTCGCGCGCTTCGCGAAGGTAATTGGTCATGGCGTTGAAGCGCGCGGCCAGGCTGCCGATTTCGTCGTCCTTTTCGGGCAGCAGCGCGCGTGACAGATCGCCTTTCGAGACCGCATCGATGGCTTCGATGAGGCGTCGCAGAGGCGTCACGACACCCGAGGCGAGCAGGGCGTACACCACGGCGCCAAAGCCGAGCGTGCCGAGCAGAAGCAGCGGCAAGAGGCGCCAGGCGGTCTGCTCGACCTCGCTTCCTATGTAGCCAGCGTCGTGTTTGAGGCCGAGGAAAGCGACGATCTGTCGCGCGGGATCGGCGGGCGTTCCGTTGTGGAGAGGGATCGCCATGTAGTAGGTCGGCGTGTTGGGAAAAAAGCGCCCCATGGGCGCGCCCACGTCACGCGCCGCCTCGATGAGGCCAATCCAGTGCGACTTGTCGGTGCGCAGGCTGCCCGCCACCAGCGTCTCGAGGCGAACCGGGCCGCCGCGCTCGTTGGCCCAAAGGACGCGGCTCTCGAGCTGCGCCAGTGCATTGACCAGATCGACAGGTTCGAGGCCGGCGGCCAGCGCCTCGGCCAGCTGCCGCGCGCTGCGGTCGAGATCGCGCTCGAGATCGAGCCGGCGGATGCTGAGCACCGCGGTGGCGACGACGGCAAAGACGCCCGCCATGAGCAGCGTCGTGACGAGCGCCAGCCGAGGCCCCAGCTTCATGAGCGCCCCCAGTCTACCAGCGCCACCCACGGACCGCGTGCAACCCCCATCCGGGCGTTGTAAAACCGTCAGTCCCCATCGGGGACAAGCCCATGCCCATCGACGCCAACACCATCAAAGACCGCATTGCCGCCGCGCTGCCAGGCGCCGAAATCACCGTCGCCGATCAGACCGGCGGTGGTGATCACTACGCCGCCCGCGTGGTCTTTGGCGGCTTCGAGGGGCGCATGCTCATCGAGCGCCATCGCCTCGTCTACGGCGCTCTTGGCGATGCCATGCGCGCCGACATTCACGCCCTGGCGCTCGAGACCCTGACCCCCGCCGAGGCAGAGGCGCGCGGTTCGGCTCGACGCTAAACTCCGTTTTGTCTCAGCAAGGAGATCCGATGTCACTTTCCCCCGCGTCACTGTCCCCCGATCTGGCCGAACGCATCCAGAAGACCATCAACCAGAGCCGCGTCATGTTGTTCATGAAGGGCAGCCCGTCGATGCCTCAATGCGGATTTTCCGCGACCGTCGTGCAGCTTCTCAAGCAGGCCGGCGCCACCTTCGGCTCGTACAACATCCTCGCGGACAACGATCTGCGCGAAGGCTTGAAGCAGCTTTCGAACTGGCCCACGTACCCGCAGCTCTACGTCGACGGCAAGCTGGTCGGCGGCTGTGACATCGTGCGCGAGATGGCCGCCCGGGGCGAGCTCGCGAGCGTCGTCGCCGAGCCCAAGCCGGCTTCTTAGACGAAAAGGCCGAAATTCGCGGCCTTTTCGCCGGTCGCGCCTTTGACAGCGTGCAAGGCAGGCACTACGGTCCTGCCTCGAAGCGCTTTGGCGCCGTGCGCCCGTTGTCGGGTCACGGGCCTGCGCCGTGCGCCCCGCAAAGGAGACAGTCGATGAAGCACGCTCGCATTTTCACCAGCCTCACGATCGCAGTGCTCGCGATGGCCACGCCTGCCTTCGCCCAGGAGTCCGCGCCCGCTGGGTCCTACGGGGTCGGCATCGCCCAGAGTACTGGTGGCGTGACCGGCCTCGAGCTGACCTACGACGCGGGACCCTGGTACGCCAGCGCGCTCACCGGCCTGCGCGGTGGCAACGGCGAGTCGCGCATCGACTTCGGTGGCGAGGCCTGGTGGAAGGTGCACCGAGGGGCCTCGGCCGACTTTGCCCTCGGCGGCGGGCTTGGCATCGATCGCTATGACCGCCGCGACTCTCCTGCGGCCGTGATCTTCGGAGTCGACCTCGGATTCAAGATTCGTGTCTTCGTCACACCCAACGTTGCCGTGGGCGCATTCGGTGGCCTTGCGATCGCCGCGGGTGATGCCGACGGCTTCGAGCTCGGCGGAGAGCCGATCGGCGCCTTCTCGCTGACCTACTTCTTCTAGTCCGAGACACCGGGACAGGGCAGCTCGCGCAGCCGGTCGGGGCTGCTACACTCCCGCTCCCCGTGCCCGGAAAGACCGAGAAAGCCTCAGCCAGAGCGTCCGACAAGACCCCCAGCAAGACGTCGCCGGCGTCCGGTAAGCGAGCGTCGTCCTCGCGCGCCGCCGACGCTCTCGACGAGCGACAGGGCCCGCCAAGCGGCAATGGCGTGCCCCGGGTCGGCGGTGACGAGCCCGACTTCATCGTCGTCAGAGGCGCGCGCGAGCACAACCTCTCCATCGACGAGTTGCGCATCCCCAAGCGCTCGCTGGTCGTCTTCACCGGCGTCTCGGGGTCGGGCAAGTCGTCTCTCGCCTTCGACACGCTTTATGCCGAAGGGCAGCGGCGCTACGTCGAGTCACTCTCGGCGTACGCGCGGCAGTTCCTCGGGCAGATGGACAAGCCGCACTACGACCAGATTCGCGGCCTGTCACCGACCATCGCCATCGAGCAGAAGTCGGCGTCGTCGAACCCGCGATCGACCGTCGGTACCGTGACCGAGATCTACGACTACCTGCGCGTCCTCTTCGCGCGCGCGGGCGAGCAGCGCTGTCACCTTTGCGGTGGTGAAGTCTCGGCGCGATCTGCGGCCGAGATCGTCGACGAGCTCATGACCTTGCCCCCCGACAGCAAGGTCATGCTGATGGGACGCAAAGCCGACAACCGCAAGGGCGAGTTCAAGGAAGTGCTCGACGAGATCCGCAAGGCGGGCTTTCCCCGCGTGCGAATCAACAGCGTCGTGCACCGCCTGGAGGACGTTGGCGCGCTCGACAAGAAGAAGAAACACACCATCGACGTGGTCGTGGATCGACTCACCATCAACAGCACGAAGGACGCCGAAGGCAGCGACAAGGCCCGCGCCGCCAGCTTGCGCACGCGGCTCACCGATTCGGTCGAGACCGCGCTCAAGGCCGGTGCCGGCGCCTTGATCGCCGCGGTCGAGGGCGAGACGCTCGAGCGCTACTACAGCGAAGCGCGTGCCTGCCCAAGCTGCGGCGTCGGTCTGCCCGAGCTCGCGCCATCGCTCTTTTCGTTCAACAACCCTCTTGGCATGTGCATCGACTGCAATGGCCTCGGCGCCAGCATGGAGGTCGATCCCGAGCTGGTGGTGCCGAATCCGGATCTGTCGATCAACGAAGGTGCGATCGAGCCTTGGGGCGTGCGCGCCGACAAAGAGAGCGGCTGGACCGCGAGCATCGCAGCCGCGCTTCAGAAGGAATACGGCATCCCGCTCGACCGCCCATGGAAGAGCCTGACCCCACGCCAGCGCGAGGTCATGTTGTACGGCATCGGCGACAAGCGGGTGACCGTCAAATGGGACGGCAAACACGGCACCGGATCGTGGGCGCTGCGCTTTGCCGGCATCGTCGGCAACCTGAAACGGCGCATGCAGGACACGCAGTCGGAATCCGTGCGGCAGCAGCTGGGACGCTATTTTCGCGAGCGGAGCTGCCCGGCGTGCAGCGGGCAGCGGCTGCGCCCCGAAGCGCGCGCGGTGCTGTTCGGTGGAAAGACCATCGTCGACGTCACCGACTTGACGGTGTCGGGAGCCACCGAGTTCTTCGGCAACATGGCGCTCACCGGCGCGCGCGCCGTCATTGCGTCCGAGGTCCTCAAAGAGGTGAAGACCCGGCTCGGCTTCCTGCTGAACGTCGGGCTCGACTACCTGACGTTGTCACGTTCGGCCGCGACGTTGTCGGGTGGTGAGGCGCAGCGGATCCGACTGGCATCGCAGCTGGGATCGGAGCTCTCGGGCGTGATGTACGTGCTCGACGAGCCTTCGATTGGCCTGCACCAGCGCGACAACCTACGCCTCATCGCAACCCTGCGGCGCTTGCGCGATCTCGGCAACAGCGTGCTGGTGGTCGAGCACGACGCCGAAACGATCGAAGCGGCGGACCACGTGATCGACTTCGGACCGGGGGCGGGGCGCCTGGGCGGCAAGGTCGTCGCCGAGGGCACACCGGCCGAGGTGAAAGCCAACCCGGCGTCACCCACCGGGCGCTTTCTGTCAGGCCGCGAAAACATCGACGTGCCGCCGGTGCGCAAGCCGCCGACCGGCTTCATCAATCTGCGCGGGGTCCGCGAGCACAACCTGAAAGGGGGCGACGTTGCCTTCCCGCTCGGTTGCCTGGTCGCGATCACCGGCGTCTCGGGCGCGGGCAAGTCGTCGTTGATCAATGGCATCCTGCATCCCGCCTTGCGCCGTCGCCTCTACGGAAGCCTCGACAAAGTCGGCGCGCACGCGGGCATCGATGGTGCCGAAGCCATCGACAAGGTGATCGACATCGATCAGAAGCCGATCGGCCGTACGCCGCGGTCCAACCCGGCGACCTACACCAAGGCGTTCGACTGCATCCGCGAGATCTTCGCCGGCACGGCCGAGGCGCGTGCCTTCGGCTACGGTCCCGGGCGCTTCTCGTTCAACGTGAAGGGCGGCCGTTGCGAAGCCTGCGAGGGCGACGGCGTTCGCAAGGTCGAGATGCACTTCCTGGCCGACGTCTACGTGACCTGCGAGGTCTGCAAGGGCCACCGTTACAACGAATCGACGCTGCGTGTGCTCTGGAAGGGCAAGAACATCGCTGAGGTGCTGCAGACGCCGGTCTCCGAGGCGCGTGAGCTGTTTGGCCACCACCGCGTGTTGGCTAGCATCCTAGAGACGCTCGACGACGTCGGCCTCGGCTACATTGCGCTCGGACAGTCGGCGACGACGCTCTCGGGCGGAGAGGCGCAGCGGATCAAGCTGGCGCGCGAGCTGGCCAAACGCGACACCGGTCGCACGTTCTACCTGCTCGACGAGCCGACCACCGGTCTTCACTTCGAAGACGTCCGTCGGTTGCTGGCCGTGCTCGGGCGCCTGGTCGCGGCGGGCAACACGGTGCTGGTCATCGAGCACAACCTCGACGTGGTCAAGACCGCCGACTGGGTCATCGACGTCGGGCCCGAAGGCGGCGCTCGCGGAGGCGAGATCGTCGCGGCCGGCACGCCCGAACAGGTGGCGCTGCAGCCGCGATCGTACACAGGACAGTTCCTGGGGCCGTTGCTGGGATTGGGCGCGAGCAAAGCCGGCGCGTCTGCCGACGGCAAAAACGGAGCGGTCTCGGGCAAGACCTCGGCGCGCAAAAAGTCTCTCGCTGGAGCGCGCCTCTAAGCCGGGTTCTGTCCCCGCCGGGCCTTGCGGCCATGGCGGGCGATGGTCATTCCTCTGGGCCGTCCGTTGCCGGACGGCTCGAGCGACCGACTCGGAGCCGAATCGACGCGGGCAACGTCGGCGGGTCTCCCCGCGGCCCCTGCTTGGTCTTGCACCGAATGGGGTTTACCGTGCCCCCCTCGTCACCGAGGGGGCGGTGCGCTTTTACCGCACCGTTTCACCCTTACCTTCGACCGCGCCGAAGCGCGCACGAGGGCGGTCTGTTTTCTGTGGCACTTTCCTTCGAGTCACCTCGACTGGCCGTTAGCCAGCATCCTGCCCTGCGGAGCCCGGACTTTCCTCGATGAGGGAATCCTCACCGCGACCATCCGTCGCGCTCCAACGAGAGGAGCGGGACTATATCTCAAGCGGTGCCGCCTCGTGGGGCTGCAGGGCGCGCCAGAAACGAAAACGGCCGCCCCCCGGGGAGAGCGGCCGTCGATGAAACGCCTGTCCGCGCTTACGCTCGCGCCGACTTCTTCTCCTTGACGGGCTTCTCCGGCGGCGGCGCCTTCTCGCTGGGATTCATGATCTCCTCCCAGTAGATGATCCGGTGACAGTAGGGGCAGATCTCGATCGTGGTTCCGCGTTGGAGCACGTTGTAGAGCTGCGGCGGGATGTTCATGTTGCAGCCGCGGCAGGTGCCGCCGACGACGGAGGCCATGGCGATCCCGCGGCGCATGCGGATGGCGCTGTAGCGCTTGAGCACGTCGGGACGGACATCCTTGGCGATCTTGTCGCGGTCGGTTTTGAGAGCCGCGATCTTGCCCTCGAGCTCGGACATGCGGCTCTTGGCCTGCTCGGTGTCTTTCTCCACCGAGGCGCGCAAGGTCTTCACGTCGTTGTCGCGCTCGACGAGGAGCTTCTCTTTGCCTTCGATCGCCTCGACCAGCTTGGCGATCTCCGCCTGCCGGGTTGCGATGCTCTCGCGGGAACCATCGAGCTCGCGCTGCGCAGCCGAGAACTCCTTGGTGTTGCGCGCGGCCCCTTGTTTGCGGCCGGCTGCTCCCAGGTGCTCTTCATCGCTCTCGACCATCTGTTTCTGGTCGGTGTGGTAGCGCTGGGTCTCTGCGAGCTGCGCCCGCTCGTTGGCAAGCAGTCCCTCGACGCGCGCGAGGTCGTTCTTGGAGGCGTCGAGCTTGGCGGGTATCGCCTGGAGGGCCTGCTTCAGCTCCTGAATCTGGGCGTCGTATTTCTGGAGCTCTTCGAGCTTCTTGAGCTGATCGCGCAACTGTCCCTCCGTTCAAACCGTTCGACTGAGCGGCTGAGTGTCTGTGTTGTCCGAGAACATCCAAGCAGAATTCGTCGTGATCGTCGTTGTCGTGGCAGTGGGCCCACCTGGATTCGAACCAGGGACCAAGCGGTTATGAGCCGCCAGCTCTAACCGCTGAGCTATGGGCCCGACAGTCATCGAACCGTGGGACCCGTGCTGATAAACGAAAAGGCGATTCGGAACATTCGCATCACGAAATTCACATCACGACAGTGCAGTCTTTGACGGTGCGCCGGCAAAGGCCCGGAATCTTACCCACCCCTACGTCCACTGTCCAGGTAAGGGTTGCTGCCTCTGCAGACGGAACCGGTCACTTCGCGCTTCATTCTTGGCCTGTCTGGCCGCGCGCCACCAGAGGGAATTCGGCTGGAAATCAGAGCTCCAACTAGAGCCATCCCGCCGCCACGCCCAAGAGAAGCACGATTCCCAGGGCCACCCGGTACACGACGAAAGGAGTCGTCGCGCGCGTGCGGAGGAACCTGAGCAACCAGGCAATGCTTGCATAGCCTGACACGGCCGCGACCAGGAGTCCCGTGGTGAGCGCGGCGGCGTCGACACCCGATGCGCTCAGGACTTTGGGCAATTCGAAGACGCCGGCGGCGCCGATGGCCGGCACCGACAGGAGGAACGAAAAGCGCGCGGCCGCATCGCGACGCAACCCAATGGCCATGCCGGCCACCAGCGTGATTCCGGAGCGTGACACCCCCGGCACGAGTGCGAGGGCCTGGGCGAATCCGACGATCAGCGCGTCTTTCAGGGTCATGTCGTCCATCTCGCGCGTGCCGGCGAACCGCCGGTCCGCCAACGCCATCAACAACGCCACCACGATGAGTGCCGTGGCGATGACGGGGAGACCGCGCAGGGGCCCTTCGATGGCGTGCCGGAACGAGAGACCGGCGACTCCCACGGGCATGGTCCCGACAACGAGGTAGAGCAGGCGGCGGGCTTCCGGGCGCTGGGCCCGGTCAGGCGCCAGCGACGCGCGCAGCATCGCCAGGAGGTCGCGGAGAAAGAACCCGATCACTGCGGTCAGCGTGCCGAGCTGCAAGACCGCCGTCAGAGCGGCGCCAGGATCTGGTTTGCCCAGCAGGGCAGGGACGACCCGCAGATGCGCCGTCGATGAGATGGGGAGGAATTCGGTTATTCCTTGCAGCAGCCCGAGCCAGACGGCGTCGATGAGGTCCATTCTTCGGGCGGCGAGTATAGACGTCTCACGTCGAAACGTCGCCGGACCGCACGCGGTGGATCCCCGCCTCGCTCTCGAGCAGCAAGGCCCCGGCGGCGTCGACGTCGATCGCCGTCCCGCTCAGCGTTCCGGAGGGGCGGGTGACCTGGCAGGCGCGCGGAAGTCCCGCGAAGGATCGCCAGGCAGCCAGAACGCTGCTGGTGCCGCTTGCCAGCGTGTCGACGTAGATACCTTCGAACGCGACCAGAATGCCCGCCAGCAGGGCAGCCCTGTCGTGCGTCTGCCCGGTCAGCTGCCGCAACGACGTCGCTAAGGACGCGACTTCGGGATCGAAATCGGTCTGGTTGACGTTGATCCCGATGCCGACCACCACGTGTTTGACCTCGTCCCGCATGGTCGCCATTTCGGTGAGGATGCCGCAGAGCTTTCGCGCGCCGCCCGGCGCATCGACTAGAACGTCGTTGGGCCATTTGAGCCGGGGACGGATCCCCGTGGGCAAAAGCGCCCGCGCCACCGCCACGCCCGCCAGCAAGGTCAAGGGAGGAAGCGCCGCCGCGGTCGTCGCTGGCCGCAAGAGAAGGGAGAACGTGAGGTTCTGGCCGCCTGCCGACAGCCAGCGCCGACCCTTCTGCCCCTTGCCACCGGTCTGACGATCGGCGAGCACGACGAGGCCTTCGGGCGCCCCCTGTCGGGCTCGTTCGGCGCACAGGTCGTTGGTCGATCCACAGATCTCATGTGGCTCGTAAGTGCGGCCGAGCGCCGCGGTGGTAAGGCGCGCCTGCAGCGCGGCTACTTCCAGTGACGAATCCATCGCCATGGGCGCTAAGCCGGCGGCGTCAGCGCCAGCTCGAGCGACAGATCGACGGCGCGCGCCGCGTGGGTAAGCCCACCCACCGATACGATGTCGACGCCCGCCGCCACCAGCGCAGGGATGCGGTCGAGAGTCACGCCGCCCGAGACCTCGACCAGCGGTCGCGGCGAGGCGGCGGCGATCCGCGCGACGGCGGTGGTGATGTCGGCGTCGTCGAAGTTGTCGAGCAGCACGATGTCGACTCCCGCCTGCAGCGCCTCCTCCAGTTGCCCGAGGGTATCGACCTCGAGCTCGATGCGCAGGCCGTGCGGTGCCGCCGCTCGCGCGCGACGCACGGCTTCGGTGATCGAGCCCGCGACGGCCAGATGGTTGTCCTTGATGAGAACGCCCGAGCCGAGGTCGAAGCGATGGTTCGAGCCGCCGCCAGCGCGCACGGCGAGCTTTTCGAGGAAGCGCGCGCCCGGGTAGGTTTTCCGCGTGTCGGCGATCCGCGTGCGATGCTTTCCCGTGGCGGTTGCGGCGGCCGCCGCGGCGGTCACGAAGACGCGGGTGCGGGTCGCGATGCCCGAGAGTCGCTGCAAGAAATTGAGCGCGGTCCGCTCGGCGCGCAACAGAGCGCGGGCGCTGCCACTGGCGCGCAGCAAGGGGGCGCCCACCGTGAGATCATCGCCGTCCTCGACGAGCAGCTCGATGGCGAGGGCCGCGTCCACGCGACGGAAGACCTCCGCCGCCACCAGCACGCCCGCCACGATGACGGGCTCCTTGGCAATGATGGTCGCGCGTCCGCGGGTGGAGGCGCCGATCACGGCGTCGGTGGTCAGATCTCCGTTTCCGAGATCCTCGGCCAGAGCGAGATCGATGAGCGCAGTTGCGGCCGGGGGCAGCCAATCGGCGGGAGCGAGCATGGCGCCCGAGTGTAGCGCAGCCCGCGCAGGCGCGATCGCGCGCGGCCCAAAGGCGCTATCGCGGACGTCAGCCGGGAGGCGAGAGGCTCGACATCCAGTTCTCGACCGGCCAGCCGCGGGTGCGCGCGGTCCGCTTGAGGCGTGGGTCGGGATTCACGACGATCTTGTGAGTGACCCGTTCGAGCATGGGCAGGTCGGTGTACGAGTCGGTGTAGAAGAAGCTCTTGTCGATGTCGAGCTTGTGGCTGCGGCCGAGCTGTTCGGCCCAGTGGACCTTGCCGACGCCGAAGCACGCCGGGCCCTGCAGGGCACCGGTGAGCCGACCGCTCTTCACCTCGAAGTCGGTGGCACCGACGCTGGGAACCGACAGGGCCTTGGCCACTGGCTCGACGATGTAGCGAGGCGAGCTCGACAGGAGCGCCAGCGCATGGCCGCGCTCACGGTGCTGCTCGATTGCGCGTAGGCCAGCGGGCAAGAGCAGCGGCAGAACGCGATCCTCGACCAGACGCTGGCAGCGTTCGGCGAAGTCAGCCTCGCTGCGACCGCGGAGAAAGTCGCCAATGCCAGCAACGATGGTCTGAAAGTCGATCATCGCGAAGTGGTACTTCGCCAGCCACGACAGGCCGCGTAGCGCCTTGGCCAGCGAAATCTCGCCGCGGGCGCGCATGTCCTGCACGAAGAGCTTTCCCGTGTTGCAGGCGACCAAAGTGCGGTCGAGATCGAAAAATGCAGTCACCCGCATAGTGTCAGCCTCCGGCATCGTAACATGGGCCCATCGGTCGCTTCCGGCCCAAACCTAACCATTAAATCCCTGAGATGCTTGCCGGCATGCTGAATTCTGCCGCGGCCAGGCGTCGATGCGGTGTCGCGACGTAAAACAGTGTGTGACGAACGCCGCCGGCCAGCGCCAAGACCGAGGGCCTTGCGGGGGTGGCGATTGACTGGCCCTCAGCGGCGCGCTAGGTATCGGACCCTTCATGCGACTCACGGGCGGGACCGACCGGGGCCGAAAGCTCCGGGGGCCGCGCGGCAGCGGGACGAGACCGACCGCTTCGCGGGTAAGGCAAGCGATCTTCAACATCCTCGGCCCGCCACCCGACGCACCGGTTCTGGACCTCTTTGCCGGCACCGGCGCCCTCGGGATCGAGGCGCTGTCGCGGGGGGCACCCAAGGCGGTCTTCGTCGAGCGGGATCCGAGAGCTGTCGCCAACCTCGGCCGCAATCTGCGCGAGCTTGGCTTCGCGGACAAGGCCGTCATCATCACGGCGTCCGTGCATGCGGCACTGGGCCGCCTGCCGCCCGGCCAGGAGCCGTTCGCCTGGATCTTCGTCGATCCGCCCTACGCCAGCGACGAGGCCGAGCGTACCCTGGCGGCGCTCGCTGGCTGCGATGCCATCGCAAGAGGCGCCGTGGTCATCGTCGAGCACGACAAGCGCCACGTGCCGCCCGACGCCGCGGGTGAGCTTCACCTGGTCGACCGACGGTTCTACGGCGACACGGGGGTCTCTTTCTTCCGCCGAGCGACCGGTCTTGCCTGACGCCGCCCAGGCCGCGCGGGTGGCCATCTATCCGGGGTCGTTCGACCCGATGACCAACGGGCACGTCGACATCCTGCGACGGTCGTTGCGGCTCTTCGATCGGGTGATCGTCGCCATCGCCGAAAACGTCCGCAAGACCACGCTCTTCACCCTCGAGGAGCGCGCCGACATGATCCGCGCCGTCATCGGTAACGACCCGCGCGTCGAGGTCGATGGCTTCTCTGGCCTGCTGGTCGACTACGCCCACAAGCGCAAGGCGGGCGTGCTCATCCGGGGGCTGCGGGCCATCGCCGACTTCGAATACGAGTTCCAGTTTGCGCACATGAACCGCCACCTGGCGGCCGACGTCGAGACGGTCTTTCTCATGACCAGCGACGAGAGCTTTTACGTCTCTTCATCTCTGGTAAAAGAGGTGGCGACCATGGGCGGCGACATCACCCGCGTGGCACCGCCGGCGGTGGTCGAGGCGCTAAAGAAGAAGTTGAAGAACAAGACCGGAAGGCATCCATGAGACTCGCAAAACGATTGAACGTCATCGAACCGTCCATGACCCTCAAAGTCTCGGCCAAGGCCGCCGAGCTGAAGGCCAAGGGCATCGACGTCGTGAGCTTCGGCGCTGGTGAGCCCGACTTCGATACGCCCGGATACATCAAGGAAGCGGCCAAGAAAGCGCTCGATGCGGGCGCCACCAAGTACACCGCCGTCGAGGGTACGCCGCAGCTGCGCAAGGCGGTCGCCGCCTGGTTCCAGCGCGCGCACGGCTTCGACGTCGCCCCCAACGAGATCATCGTCGGCGCAGGCGCCAAGCAGGTCATCTTCAATGCGTTCCACGCGCTGCTGGGCGAGGGCGACGAGGTCATCTTGCCGGCGCCTTACTGGGTGAGCTACGCCGAGATCGCCAAGCTCGCCGGCGCCACGCCGGTGCCGGTGCTCTCGCGCGCCGAAGACGACTTCGTCATCAACCCTGACGACATCGCGCGCGCCATCACGCCGCGCACGCGCATGATCCTCGTCGTCTCGCCGTGCAACCCGACCGGCGCGGTCTACGACGAAAAGACCCTGCGCGCGATCGCCGACCTCGCGGTGAAGCACGACCTCTGGCTGCTGACCGACGACATCTACCGCACGCTGATCTACGGAGACGCGAAGTTCTTCCAGCCCGCTACCTTCGGACCCAAGGTCCGTGAGCGCACCATCATCGCCGACGGCGTCTCGAAGGCGTTCGCGATGACGGGCTGGCGCATCGGCTTTGGCCTGGCACCGCCCGCCGTGATCGAGGCCATGGGGACCTTGCAGGGGCAGTCGACGACCAACGCGGCCGCGGTCAGCCAGGCAGCGGCGCTGGCGGCGATCGAAGGGCCGACCGAGGATCTCGAGAAGATGCGGCTCGAGTTCGACAAGCGCCGTCTTTACATGGTGGGCGCTCTTCGTGCGATCCCGGGCGTCAAGTGTGTCGAGCCCAAGGGCGCCTTCTATGCGTTCCCCGACTTCTCGGCCTTCAACGGCAAGAAGACGCCGGCGGGAAAGACCATCGAGAGCGATCTCACGTTGTGTGAGTACCTCATCGAGGACGCCAAGGTCGCTGTCGTCCCGGGCTCGGCGTTCTATGCGCCGGGGTACGTCCGGCTGTCGTACGCGACGTCGCAGGCGAACATCGAAAAGGGCGTCGCACGCATCGCGGAGGCGGTCGGGAAACTGAAGTGATCGGGGCGCGGCGTCCTGACCCTTTCGTGCGCGGCGATGGTCGCGCGCGGGGCGGTTAGGACGGCGCGATCGGAACCGGCGCCGCGCGGATCGGTCTTGGCGCCGGCCTAAGCAGTCTGCTTGTTCTTTTCACCGCGTGCGCGGGGGCTGGCGGTCCATCGCGTCGGGGGTTCGCCGAGCTGGCGACCGTGGTGACGGCGTCGGCGGCGGCACCCGAACGTGCCTTGCCGTGTGGCCTCGGGGCAGGGGCCGACGCCGAATCGATTGGAGTCACCGGCCTCGAGCTCGGGACAGGTGCGCAGGCCCTCGGCGCCCAACGCACCGGCGATATCGCCGCTCTGGCGACGCTGGTCGAGAGTCATCTCGGAGGCGTGGCCGAGATCGAGCTTTTGCCGGTGCCGGCCAAAGAGGCCTCGTCTTCCGGCGATACCGGTGAGGTCGCGGGGCGCGCGGTCTGCGGTTCGATCGACATTACGCGCGTGACGACAGGCGGGGCACGCGTTCGGTTCCTGGCGCCGTCATCGACGGTGCGGATCGAGATGGCCGCGGGAGCCGCCTCCCTCGAGGCCAGGCGGTGGCCAGAGGCGCGCATCGCCTTTGCTGCCGCCGCAGCCGCCGACGAATCGCCGGTCGCCGGCCCAGGCCTCGCCGTGGCCACGAGCTACGCCCTCGAGGGGCGCGCGCAAGAAGCGGTGGTTGCCTTTGCCGACATCGCCTCGCGCTTCGCTCGCGTTTCGTGGGCCTGGAGAGGACTCGGCGATGCCGAGCGATATGCCGAGCACCGCGGGGCTGCGGTCGACGCTTGGGCCCGCGCCATCGCATTGACTCCGGCGGACACGGAGCTCGCACGCCTGGTGGCGGTGGATCCGTTCGCGGAGGTCCGGCCGCGCGTGCCCCCGCCCGCGCTGCGAGACCTCGCCGGACGCTGGCGGTTGCTGCCGCTACGCGTACCTGCCGGCCAGCGCGCTGTCAGCCACGAAGCCCAACAGGCTGCGATTCGCGAGGCCAAGGCCTACGCCCGCTGCAAGGAGGGGTTTCGTAGCTCGGCGGCCCTGCGAGAAGCCTTTGTCGGCCGTCCGGTGGCCGACTGGCGCTGGTCGCCGGCGGAGGAGCGCGCCTGCACCGCGGTCTGGTTGCGCACCTACCAGAGTCATCGGGACGCTGGCCGCCCGGAGGATGCCGGTCTCGACGATCTGCTCGGCATTGCTCAGCGCGGGTATCTCGGTGAACGCGGTCTCTTCGATGTCGGCGCCAGCGAGCATCCCTTGGCACCGCTGCTGCTCGACGATCGGGCTCTCGACCGTTACTTCGCCTTCGTGGCCAGCCACCGCGTCCTGAGGCGTCAGCAGGGCGGCTGGCTCTTCTAGAGCGCCGTCGCTCGCGTGCGGCCGTCCGCCGCGAGGGCGGCGCGGGTTTCCTAGGACTGCGCGGTCGGGCTGACCCGCTTGCGTCGGAGCTTCTCGACCAGCGTGGTGCGGTTGAGTCCAAGTAGCTCGGCGGCGCGGTTCTTGTTGCCGCCCGTCCGCTCGAGCGCCTCGGCGATCATGCGATCCTCGACGGCTTCGAGGATGGCGCGGAGATCGGTTCCGTCAGCCGGCAGCTCGGGAATGTTCGACGACTGCATCGGACTCGCCTCCCGCGCGACGTCGCGCACGGGAGAGCGCAGGGCGACTGGCAGATCGTTCCAGGTGAGAGTCCCCGTACCCTTCATGATCACCAGCCGCTCGATCATGTTTTCGAGCTCGCGGATGTTGCCGGGCCA
>JANNNO010000097.1:0-9332 GCA_031398585.1 Myxococcales bacterium
ACGATCCCGACCGCACACGCGTGATGAACGCCTTGGCGCAAGCGATGGCCCGCCTGGCCGCGCAAGGCCGCCGCGACCTCCTGCTCGGCGAGATCGACGACGCCCCCGCCGGCGCCCACCTGCTGGCCGACGCCCTTACCCGCGTCGGCTTCATCAGCACCTACGGCGGCCTGCAATACCGCCCGCCGCGCGCGGTCCGCAGCCCCGCCGAGGATCCCAGGGTTGCCAGTCAGCTTCCCTTCGACGCCTCTCTGCTGACTTCGTCCGGAAGGCGAGGCTGACCCGACCGGGTGCCATCGTTCTCGAAAAGGCTGTAGAAAACAACGAAGCTAAGGCGCGTTCGCTCGCGGCCAGCCGATCTCGAGTACGACGCGGTAGCCGGGTGGGGAGGGCACGGCATCTACGAGGTCAGGCATGCAGGCGCCTCCGGGGTAGAGCTTTCGACAGGCGTTTGCGCGCACCTCGGCCTCGGCCTGAGATACGGGGCCGATCGTCACGGCGTGAAAACCCGCCCGGTGGATGCCGCCGAAGCTGACGCTCAGAGGGTGGGAAGGCTCGATGTCGCGGTCGAGGTAGACCACCGCATCGTTCTCGGCATGTCCCAGCAGGTAAGGCACCGCAGGAGGCCCGCCGCCCGGAGGCGGACCGAGATCGCCATCGGTATCGACAGCGATCACCTGGCCGTTCGCGATGCGCCCCGCTTCGAACGCCAGCAAGCCCCCGATGGCGATGCCGATCTCATTCACGATCAACATGGCCTGGCGAGGCGGCGGATGGCGAAAGTCGATCCGCCAGGCGGCCGGCAACTTTGCCGATACGGCCACCTTTTCGGAGACCATGCGCAAGCGATCGCCATCGACACCGCTGGCCCAGACCAGCGCGATCTCGGTCTCGGGAGGGGAGGGACTGCCAGGCCGCACGATCGCCACGCCCTCGATCGAGCCGAGCACCTCGCCGGGATAGTCGGTCGGTGCAAGGGGATCGCACCCCAGTGCCAAAGCCGCCAGGGCGGCCATGAGCATCGAAGTCAGCAGGCGTTTCGCCACGCGCGTACCCCGCCAGGTTCTTGTCGTCCGGACACCATGCCGCCTACCCGCATGAGACTCCTGACTGACAGCGATTGCCACCATTCCTGCGTAGGGCCCCTCGGTGCGTCGATCACGTCCGTAGAGACGAGAACGCGGTGCCGCGTTTCGGCGCACAGCGCCCCGACGCCCTCCTCATCGCATCGTAAGATCCGACGAGATGCCCGAAGGCGACACCATTCACCGCGCCGCCGCAACCCTCGCGCGCGCGCTCACCGGGCGCACGGTCACGCGTTTCGAGACCGCTTACGCGCAACTTGCCGCGGTCGACGATCAATCTCCCATCGCCGGCCGCGCCATCGAACGCATCTGGGCCGAAGGCAAACACCTGCTCATCCGCTTCTCCGGCGCCCTCACGCTGCGCACGCACATGCGCATGAACGGCAGCTGGCACATCTACCGCGTCGGCGAACCCTGGAAAGCCCCGCGCCGCGACCTCCGCATCCTCATCGAATCCACCGCCCCCCCGCCCGCAAGTCTTCCAACGTCCGCCTCTTCGCCTCTCCCCCCCGGGAAGGGACCTCCGTCCGCAGGTCTTGCGACGTCCGCCTCTTCGCCTCTCCCCCCCGGGGGCCCCCCCGGGGAGAGGCCGACGGGCACAGCCCGGCGGGTGAGGGGGCGCAGCCCCACGATTCCCGCCGCCCCGCCTCTGGAAAGCTTCGTCGCCGTCGCCTTCTCCGTCCCGGTCGCCGAATTCCTCGACGATCGCGCTCTCGCGCGCTCACCGACTCTCCGCCGCCTCGGCCCGGATCTTCTCGGCCCCACGTTCGATCCCGCGATCGCCCGCCAGCGCGCCCGCGCCAAGCCCGACCAACCAATGAGCGAGATCCCCCTCGACCAGAGCATCGCCGCGGGCGCGGGCAACGTCTATCGCTCCGAGGTCCTCTTCCTCAGCGGTATCAACCCAGCTGCACCCCTCAGCGCGATAACCGACGATCGCCTCGATGCGCTCTTCGCTTTGACGCGCAAGCTGCTACTCGCCAACGTCGCGACCGGCACCACCGCGGGCTCGACCGGCCAGATCGTCACGTACACGGGCCTTCGCCGTACCACGGGGCGCTCCGATCCCGGCGAAAGACTCTGGGTCTACGGTCGGGGAGGCAAGCCCTGTCGTCGCTGCGGCACGAGGATCACGTTTTCCAAGACGGGTCCCGACGCGCGCGTTCTTTACCACTGTCCGCACTGCCAGCGCTGAAAGCATCCGCGCGATCGTCCTCATCCCCGCCACTCCAAGGGCGCCCACCCTCTCACGCGCCATCGCGGTGGTAAGCTCGGACCTTCATGGCACCGCCCGCGGCTCGCCCGAAGGTCTATGACGTGGTCGTGGTCGGCTCGGGCGCAGCGGGCGGCATGGCCGCCTACATGCTTGCCCAGGCGGGCGTGAAGGTTGCGATGCTGGAGGCCGGCCGCGACTACAAGCCGACCAGCGAGACGCCGATGTTCAACCTGAACGCGCAGGCGCCCCTGCGTGGTGTGGGCACGCCCGACAAGCCGTTCGGCTTTTACGACGCCACCGTGCACGGCGGCTGGAAAGTCCCCGGAGAGCCCTACACCAGCGCCGAGGGCACGACCTTCCGTTGGTGGCGTTCACGCATGCTCGGCGGCCGCACCAACCACTGGGGCCGCATCTCCCTGCGCATGGGCCCCTACGATTTTCACCCACGCAGCCGCGACGGCCTCGGCTTCGACTGGCCGATGGACTACGCGGAGCTCGCGCCCTACTACGACCGCACCGAGGCCTTGATCGGCGTCTGGGGCACCAACGAGGGCATGGAGAACACGCCCGACTCGTCTCCCGGAATCTTGCAGCCAGCGCCCAAGCCGCGCGGCTACGAGATGTACATGCGCAAACACGCGGCGAAGGTCGGCGTGCCGATCATTCCGTCGCGCATCGCCGTCCTCTCGCAGCCGATGGACCACGTCACTGCCCCCAAGCTCGTCCACCCGGGGAACCCGCGCGCGCAAGAGATCCTATCGCGCCACATGCAGACGCGCCTCGCCTGCATCTGGGCCATACCGTGCGGGCGGGGCTGCAGCATCGGCGCCAATTTTCAGTCGACGACCGTGCTCATCCCGCCAGCCCTCGAGACCGGCAACCTCACCGTGATCACGGACGCCATGGCTCGCGAGGTGACGATCGATGCGCGCGGCCGCGCCACCGGCGTCCATTACATCGACAAGAAGACCCGGCGTGATGCCTACGTCGCCGGCCGTGTCGTCGTGCTCGCCGCCGGTGCAGGCGAATCCGCACGCATCCTGCTCAATTCCCGCAGTCGCCTCTTTCCGCAGGGCCTCGCCAACGGTAGTGGCCTCGTCGGTCGCTACCTCATGGACACGGTTGGCGCGTCGGTCGATGGACAGATCCCGGCGCTGGAATCCCTGCCGCCTTACAACGAAGACGGCGGCTCCGCGATGCACGTCTACACGCCGTGGTGGCTCTACAAAGAGCAGCTGGCGGGCAAGCTGGGCTTTGCGCGCGGCTATCACATCGAGCCCGGCGGCAGCCGCCGCATGCCCGGCGAGGGTCACGTCTCCGACATTCAAAAGATGACCAAGGGCCTCTACGGCAAGAAGCTCAAGCAAGAGGCGCGGCGCTACTACGGCACCTTCATCGGCTTTCACGGCCGCGGTGAGATGATCCCGAACAAGGACTCCTACTGCGAGATCGATCCCAAGGTGCTCGACGACTATGGCATCCCGGTGCTCCGGTTTCACTGGAAGTGGTCCGACCACGAGCTCCGGCAAGCGGCGCACATGCAGAAGACCTTCGCTGAGGTGATCACCGCGATGGGCGGCAAGACCCTCACGCCCATCGAGAGCGACGGCGCCAAGGCGATCGCACCGGGAGGCGCCATCATTCACGAGGTGGGGACCGTGCGCATGGGCAAGGACGCCAAGGAGAGCGTGCTCGACAAGTACGCCCGCTCGCACGAGGTGAAGAACCTCTACGTGCCCGACGGCGGCTGCTTCGTTTCGAACGCCGACAAGAATCCGACGCTGACGATTCTGGCCATCGCCATGCGTGCGGCCGAACACATCGAAGGCGAGATGAAGCGGAGGAATCTCTGATGGCCGCGCCCCGCAGACCTGCCGATCCCGATCGCCTGCTCGCCATCGGCCTTCGTCGACGCGAGATCATCGTGCGCCTCGGCGGCGGCGCCGCTGCCCTCGTGACCGGTGTCGCCGCTGAGGCCGTCGCTCAGCCCGCGGCGCCAGGTCCCGTTTCGGGTACCGCCAGTCGGGCAGTGGCAACCGCCCCGGCGCCCGCCGAAGAGACCGCTCCACCTCCGAAGGGTTCGCGGGATCCCGCGGACCCCGATCTCAACGATCCGCAGCGGCTCTGGCCCAAGATCCTCACCGCCGAGGAGCGGGCGACCGCTGCCGCGCTTTGCGATGTCATCCTGCCAGCCGATGATCGCAGCCCCGCGGCGAGCCAGCTCGAGGTTCACGACTTCATCGACGAGTGGGTCGGGGCGCCTTACCCGCGGCAAACTGAGGATCGTCAGATCGTTCGCGGAGGCCTCGCCTGGATCAACACGGAAGCGAATCGCCGGTTCGGCAAGCGCTTCACCGAGCTTGCCGCCACACAAAAGACTGCCATCTGCGACGACATCGCCTGGCCGGCCAGCGCTTCGCCTCGTTTCGCCGCTGGTGCGATCTTCTTTTCGCGGATGCGGCACCTCACCATGCTCGGCTTTTACACCACGCCCGAGGGTATGAAGGATCTCGGCTACGTCGGCAACGTAGCGCTCACGGAATGGAAGGCGCCGCCCGACGTGATCCTTCGGCGGCTCGGCCTCGTTGAATAGGCCCTACCAGCGCAGCCGTCACGGCATCACCAGGCGAGGCGATCCGGAGGTGTGAACTGTGCCTTGGCCCCGGGCAGCCCCTCGGCGACGGCTGCGTCCCAGTAGCGATCGCCTGCTTTGGCCGCGAGATCGCGAACCAGTGGCGCGCGATTCAAGATCGAGGCGGCGGTCAACAGCGGCCGCGCCAGCCTGACCACGCGATCGAAGCGCGATCGTGGCAATGCGAGCGCATCGGCCAGCGGATCGCCGATCAGCCGTCGACAGGCCGCCTGCATCGCGGCCTTGTGTCGACCTGCTGCTTGCGGGCTGGAACCAGCTCCCACCAGCACGCCCTGCCGCGCATCGAAAAGCGCTGCGGTCAACGCGCGCGAGTCATCATCGGGAGGACCCTCGGCGCTGCGGATGAGCGCGGCCCTGGCCGACGCATCGGCAAAGCTCTCGGGCAGAAGCTCCGGGTTCACGCCCATAATCAACCCGACGTGCCGCCACAGATGCACCACGTCCTCTGCCTCCTCGTTCGCGATCCTATAGCCGAGATCACGTAGCCCTTCGACCAGCGCCACCGAGAAGAGCAGCACGGTCGCCAGCATGTCGAACTGATTGATCGGCGCGCCCCAGGTGTCCCGTTGCCAGCGACCGCTGCGTTCCACGAGCCGCCTGACCTGCGCGTGCATGAGGCGCACCTTGAGTGTGATGGCAAAGCCGGGCGCGGCGCGATGAAGGCCTCCCGGTTGGCTGACCGCCTGGAGAAAGCGGCTCGTCTCGGCCAATCGCCGTGGTGCCTGCTGCCGCAGGCGTCCTGAGAAGACGAGGGGCTTGTTGCCGCCCGGTGACGCGTAGCCGAGCACGAGGGACTTCATGCCGAGCACGATGCCGGCCAGCACGCCGGCTCTGAGCACGACAGCACCCCCCCGGTCCTGGCGGGCGCGGTCGACCCAAGCCGGCACCGCCTCTGCGGCGGCCAGCAGCTCTCGCGCGGCCGATGGCAATTCGCTGACGTCGGCGACGCCGTCGCGCAGCGCGCGTTCGAGAAGCGCAAAGCCGTGACCGGGTGTCAGCTCCGCGAAGTCAGCCACCGCGGCGTCGGCGAGCGGATCCGTCTTGAGGAACCACGGGCCGAGTCCGTCCAGCGCCGCGCGTTGCCCGGGGGACAGCGCCAGCGAAGGCTGGAAACGCGAGGGCAGGGGCTCACGCGCGGGGGGAGGGCCAAGGACCTTCATGACACCTTCTCTTCGATGCCGGTGAGGGCCTTCGAGGTGTCACTTCTTGCCCTGTTTTCGACGCCGATCCGGAGTTGTCTGTCGGGAAATCCATGATCGGCCGAGCACGGGACCATCGTTGAAACCAAAGGCCGCGCTCCGCGTAGGGCAGGCACGCGCGCCCGCCCCTGACTGGCGTACGCAGAAGCGGCGGTCCCCGTTACGCCGATTCTGCGCAAACGCCGTCGTTGGCGTCAGCAAGGGTCGGCGAGCGTGATAGAGATGGCGTCAACACGGGTGCTCGCTCTGGCATGTCGTGTGCTGAAGGGTGGGCGTGGAGGAGATCAATCATGAGCTTGATTCGTTCGTTGTCAGTTCTCGCGCTGGTTGCCGGTCTTGGCGCCGGTCTTGGCGCCTGTTCATCGGATTCGCCTGGCGGCGGAACCCCCACCGGTGACGGCGGCCTCGGGGGCGCGGATGGCGCGGCCGCCGGCGCTGATGGTGGCATGGCTGGCGCCGGTGGCACGCCCGGTCCCGGAGATGGCGGTGTCGCGGGCCAAGGTGGTCAAGGCGGCCAAGGCGGCGCACCGGCAGTCGGCTCGGTTCGCAAGTCGCCGACCAACGGCAGCGCGGTCGTTGTGACAAGCAATGATCAGGTTGCGGTCGCTGTGAACCGGACCGCTGGCCGAGTCTCGATTTTCAAGCTCACGCTCGATCCCAGTGCCGCGGTCACGACCAAGGTCGTCGACCTCGACGTCGGACCGAAATCGGAGCCCTGGTCCGCGGTCATCGGCAACGACGATGACACGGCCTACGTGATCCTTCGCCACGACCAGCAGGTCATTCGCATCAAGGGGCTCAAGTCGACGCCGAGCATCGACACCGTGAAGGCGTCGACCGGTTCGGAGCCGACCGGCATCGCGATCTCCCCCTCGGGGCTCACGCTCTTCGTGGCGAACTGGGCCGACGGCACGGTCACCGTGATCGATGCCGCCACGCTGGCGGTCAAGCGCACCGTCGATCTCAACCCGTCGCTGGCAGCGTCGGGCATGATCGGCACCGTGTCGCCGCGCGCGGCGCTGGCGCACCCCCGCTCACTCGTGGTGACGAGCAACGGCGATGCGGCCGACGCCGACGAGAAGGTCTACGTCACCGAGTTCTTCTCGCAGGCGCGGGCCTCCGACGTCCCCGATGACGACAGCCGCTTCGACGTGGGACGCCAGGGCGTCGTCTACGCCTTCGACATCGCGACCTACACGGTCGCAGCACCAATCACCATTGCCCCCGTCGCCGACACCGGCTTTCCCGACAGCAAGGGCACCAAGACCGGCTGCTTCCCCAACCAGCTCTACGCCGCCGCCTTCAACAATGGCCGTATCTACGTGACGTCGGTCTGCGAATCGCCCCGCGGCCCAACCGGGCCCGACATTCAATTCGTGGCCCCCGGAACCGCGACGTCCAACTTCAAGACCCAGGTGCACGCAGCCGTCTTCGTCATCGACGCCAAGGAGGGCAAGGAGCTGCCGGCCCAAGGCCTTTTGCTCACGCGTGAGTTCGACAAGCTCTTCACCGCGCGCAACCTGCCCGACGATGCCAGCCGGCGGTTTCCGCTCATCCCGAACGACATCACCTTCGCGACCGGCTCCTCGTTCGCCTACGTGACCTCGTACGGATCCGACGCCGTCTATCGCATCGCCTACAAGGCCGACGGGACGCTGGAACAGGTGGGCGCGGCCTCGCAACCGTTCATCGACCTCAAGCCTGCGGGCAAGCCGGCCGGCGAGCTTCCCGTCGGCATCGCGAGCGCCCACGGCATCACGACGGCGCCTTACGCCTTCGTCATCAACGAGAACAGCCGCAATCTGAGCACCTTGTCGTTCGCCACCCAGATCACGCTGGGCGCCGTGCCCGCGACCGAGGCGGCCACCGGGGCCGAGGTGGCCATCAATCGTGGTCGCAAGTTCTTCGTGACCGGTCTTGGCCGCTGGTCGCTAGGTGGCCAGGGCTGGAACTCGTGTGAGGCCTGCCACCCCGACGGTCTCACCGACAACGTGACCTGGTTCTTCGCGCGCGGGCCGCGCCAGACCACGTCGCTCGACGGCAGCTACGACAGCAAGGACAAGAAGCGTCGCCGCGTCTTCAACTGGACCGGCATCTTCGACGAGGTCCACGACTTCGAGCTGAACACCCGCGGCAACTCGGGCGGCGTCGGCGCCATCGTCCATCGGGCAGGTCCCCCCGTGAGCGCCGCCGATCGCATCATCTTCGACGGTGCGCCCCTCGTGGCGGATCAGCAGGCGACGCCGACGCCGCAGGCCGGCCTGTCCGGTTCGACCACGTCGCTGATGCCCAAGGGAACCGCGGCCCCCAAGAGCGCGCTGCCCGACTGGGACGAGATCGATGAGTACATCAAGGAGGTCCGCGCCCCGCGGGCGCCGGTGTCTCTGGTCGCGGCAGACGTCACCGCCGGCAAGGCCCTCTTCGAGGCGAGCGGGTGTGCCGGCTGCCACGGCACCTCGCAGTGGACCATCTCCACGGTCTTCTGGACGCCCAACGAGGAGAACAACAAGGCCGATGGCCTCCTCCGTTCGACCCTCTACACGCGACCTGCCCAGTTCCCGGCGGCGCTCAACCCGCCGTCGATGACGGATCCCGCGGGCAAGGCGCCCATCCGCTTCACCAACGCCGACCCGGCCGTTGTCGGCGCCAACGATCAGATCAATTGCGTGCTCCGTGACGTTGGTACGTTCCCGGCCACGGGTACGGCAGGCGTTGCACCGGCGGGGGTCGTGATCAAGGAGGTGAGGGCCAACATGATCACGCCGGCCCAGGGCGCCACCGGCTTCAACATCCCCTCGCTCCTCGGCATGGGCACCGGCGCGCCGTACTTCCACGCAGGCGCTGCTCGCACTCTAGAAGAGGCGTTCGGTGAAACCTTCGACCGCCACCGCCGCGCCTTCGGGGAGAACTTCCGCCCCGACGCCGCTCAACTCCGCCAGCTGGTCGCCTACGTGCTCTCCATCGACGAGTCGACCACCCCACACCCCGTCCCCACCAACCTAGGCTTCTCCCCCAACCTCTGCGACCAAATCCCCCCCGGCATCATCAAGTAACCGCCGCAGGCGCCTTCGCCCCCCGCGAAGGCGCCTCTCGCCCTCTACCTCTGCCCCCGCCTCTGCCTCCGCACGTTCCAACATGTGCGTGCGGAGTCGGGCGGTGTCCAATTGTCTCGAAACAAT
>JANNNO010000134.1:0-7755 GCA_031398585.1 Myxococcales bacterium
CCACAATGGCCCGCGGGAGCACGAGGTCACGGCGATGCTGCAGGCTCTCGGCAGCCCTTCGCTCGAAGCGCTGGTCGGCGAAACCGTCCCGGCGTCGATTCGGTTTCCAGGCCCGCTCGATCTGCCGGCGCCGCTCACCGAAGCGGAACTGCTCGCCAAAGCCCAGTCGCTGTCGTCGCAAAATCGCATTTTGCGGTCCTTCATCGGCATGGGCTACCACGACTGCGTCACGCCTCCGGTCATCCTGCGCAACATCCTCGAGAACCCGGGCTGGTACACCGCCTACACGCCCTACCAGGCCGAGATCTCGCAGGGGCGCCTGGAAGCCTTGCTCAATTACCAGACCCTGGTCATGGATCTGACCGGGATGGAGGTCGCGGGCGCCTCGCTGCTCGACGAGGGCACCGCCGCCGCAGAGGCGATGCAGATGCTGATCGATCTGCACGAGCGAGACGACGCGCAGACCTTCTTCGTCGCCGCTGACTGCCACCCGCAGACCATCGCGGTCATCGAACAGCGGGCGCGGCCGCGCAACATTCGCGTCGTCGTGGGCGATCCCGCCAGCTTCACCTTCGATGCTTCCGTATTCGGCGCCGTGCTCCAGTACCCCGCCACCGACGGAACCATTCATGACTACCGCGCATTCTGCGCCAAGGCGCATGCGGCGGGCTCACGTGTGGCGGTCGCCTGCGATCTGCTCTCGCTCGCTTTGCTGACCCCGCCGGGCGAATTCGGTGCCGACGTCGCCATCGGCAGCGCGCAGCGCTTCGGGGTTCCGATGGGTTACGGCGGCCCCCACGCCGCCTTCATCGCCACCAAGAAGGAACACACACGCAAGCTGCCCGGCAGGCTGATCGGCGTCTCGCAGGACGCGCAGGGAAAGACCGCGCTGCGCATGGCGCTGCAGACGCGTGAGCAACACATCCGCCGCGAAAAGGCGACGAGCAACATCTGCACGGCGCAGGTCCTACTCGCCGTCATGGCCGGCATGTATGCCGTCTATCACGGGCCCGAAGGCATCAAGACCATCGCCACCCGCGTGGCCGCTCTGACAGCGCATCTAGCCCGCGGTCTGAGGGCGCTTGGCCTCTCCGTGAAGGACGGTGCGTTCTTCGACACGATCCGGGTCGATGGCAGCGAAGCGACCATCACGACCTGGATGGCTCAGGCGGTGTCGCGGGGAATGAACTTCCGCCGCCTGTCGCCGACCGCCCTCACCATCAGCCTCGACGAGGTCACGACGCCCGCCGACATCACGGCGATTCTGGGCGTTTTCACGCCAACCGGAACCACCGCGCCCAAGGCATCGACGGACCCGGCTTCGATCGCGAATCTGCCCGCTGGGCTTTCGCGCACGACCCCCTTTCTCACCCACCCGATCTGGAACAGCCATCATTCCGAGACCGAGATGTTGCGCTACATCCGCCGGCTCGAGAGTAAGGACATCTCGCTCACGCGATCGATGATCCCGCTCGGCTCCTGCACGATGAAGCTCAACGCCACCGCCGAGATGATGCCGGTCACTTCGCCGCAGTGGGGACGGCTACATCCGTTCGTGCCGGTCGATCAAGCCGCCGGCTACCGCACGGTCTTCGCCGAGCTCGAGCACGCCCTGTCGGCGATCACCGGCTTTCCCGGCGTCTCGCTGCAACCCAACGCCGGCTCGCAAGGTGAGCTGGCGGGCCTGCTGGTCATCCGTCAGTACCACGAGAGCCGTGGCGAGGGTCATCGCACGGTCTGCCTCATCCCCTCGTCCGCCCACGGTACCAACCCCGCATCCGCGGTCATGGCCGGCTATTCCGTGGTGGTGGTCAAGTGCGACGATCAGGGCAACGTCGATCTCGCCGATCTCGAGGTCCAGGCCGCGGCCCACGCCGATCGCCTGGCCGCGCTCATGATCACCTATCCCTCGACCCACGGCGTGTTCGAGGAAGAGGTGAAGAAGATCTGCGCCATCGCCCACCAGCACGGCGCCCAGGTCTACATGGACGGCGCCAACCTCAATGCGCAGGTCGGCCTGTGCCGGCCCGGCGACATCGGCGCCGACGTCTGTCACATCAACTTGCACAAGACGTTCTGCATCCCGCACGGTGGCGGCGGCCCCGGCATGGGTCCCATCGCCGCTGCTGGCCATCTTGCCAAGTTCCTGCCGGGCCATCCCGTGGTCGCCACTGGCGGCACCTCAGCCATCGGTCCTATCTCGGCGGCCCCCTGGGGCAGCGCGAGCATTCTGCTCATCTCGTGGGCGTACATTCAGATGATGGGTCCGGCAGGTCTGACCCGGGCGACGGCGCTGGCGATCCTCAACGCCAACTACATCGCCTCGCGGCTCGCGCCCCATTACCCTCTTTTCTATCGCGGCAAACGCGGTCGCGTGGCGCACGAGTGCATCTTCGATCTGCGCCAGTTCAAGAAATCCGCGGGCATCGAAGCCGAGGACGTCGCCAAGCGCCTGATGGACTACGGCTTTCACGCGCCGACGATGTCCTTCCCGATCCCAGGCACGCTCATGGTCGAGCCGACCGAGAGTGAGAGCCAGGCCGAGCTCGACCGCTTCTGCGAGGCGATGATCTCGATCCGCCAGGAGATCGCCGAGATCGAATCGGGCGTGGAGCCGCGGGAAGGCAACGTGCTCAAGAACGCGCCTCACACCGCGGACGTGCTACTGGCGACCAACTGGACCCGGTCCTACCCGCGAGAGAAAGCCGCGTTCCCGCTGCCCTGGGTACGCGCCCACAAGTATTGGCCCCCCGTCGGTCGCATCAACAACACGCTTGGCGATCGCAACTTCGTCTGCGCCTGCCCGCCCATCACCGACTACGCCTGATCCCGACAATGCCCAGCACCAACCTGCGGTTCTCGTCCAAGCAAGACCACCGGCAATGGCTCACGCGCGAGGCGGAGCTGCCTCGAGGATTTCGCGCCGGCAGCCACCGCTTCGTTTTCACCCCGGCCGAGCTCGCGACCACCGCGCGCATGAACCTCACGATCATTGCGCTCGACCGGCCGACGCCCGACTTCGCGGCGGTCTTCACCCGCAACGCGATCTGCGGCGCGCCGGTGACCATCGGACGCGCGCGTCTTGCCGAGCCGACCCTCGGCGCCATCGTCATCAACAACAAGATCTCGAACGTCGGGGCAGCCGATGGGATCGCGCGGGCGGAACGGATCTGCGCCGCGGTCGGGGGCGGATTGGGACTCGAGGCGCGCCAGGTGTTGCCGGCCTCGACCGGCGTCATCGGCTGGCAACTGCCGGTCGACGCGATCTTGGCCGAGGTACCTCGCGCGCTGGAGACGCTCGCACCCGCATCGGCTTTGCCGGCTGCCGAGGGCATCATGACGACCGACCTGTACCCCAAGGTGAGGCGCGTGCCGCTCGGCGAGGCCGCCCACGGTGGCAGCATCGTCGGCATCGCCAAGGGCGCCGGCATGATCGAGCCGAACCTCGCCACCATGCTCGTCTTCTTGCTGACGGACGTCGCCGTGCCGCGGGCCTCGCTCCGTCGGCTGCTGCCCGGCATCGCCGACCGCACGTTCAACCGCATCAGCATCGACAGCGACACCAGCACCTCGGACACGGTGGCCATCCTCTCATCGGGGCGGGTCCCCTGCCAGGACGAGGACGCGTTCGCCGCCGCGCTGGAAAGCGTCTGCAGCGATCTCGCCGAGGATGTCGTCCGCAACGGCGAGGGGGTTCATCACGTCATCCGCGTTCAGGTGAGCGGCGCCCCCAGTGAAGCCATCGCGCGCGCCATCGGCAAGGGCATCGTCAATTCACCGCTCTGCAAGACCGCGATCTGCGGCAACGACCCCAACGTGGGCCGATTGGGCGCCGCGCTGGGCAAGCAGCTGTCGCTGGTGGCCCCCGAGCTCGACCTGCGGGGCCTGCGCTTGCAGCTCGGCGGCCACGACCTCTACGCCGACGGCGCCTTCCGTCTGTCGCGCGACAAAGAGAGTGCGCTCGTCGATCACCTGCGCGCGGCCGAGCTCTACGCCAGCAACGCCGGCGAGGCGGGCGTCTTCCGCCCCTCGGTCGACTACCCGCCCCACGAAGCCGCCGTCGAGATCGAGATCGACCTCGGTGCCGGCGCCGCCGGCTCGACCGTCATCGGAGGGGATCTCTCGCACGAGTACGTGAGTGAGAACGCCGACTATCGCAGCTGAGCACGCCGGTAAGGCGCTCTACATGCTGTTGTAGCGGAAGGCCTTGAAGCGGGTGGCGCCGCCGATCTCGAAGTAGAAGCCGAACTTGAAGTCGATCATGCCGCTGCTGTTGTCGACCAGCTGGCCGGGCGGATTCGGGAAAGGCTGCGCCTCTTTGAAGGCTTCGATCGCCTCGTCGTCGAGGAATTCGACACCCGAGGGCGTTTCGAGCGCGACGTTGGCGAGAGATCCGTCAGGCTTCAACTGCACGCGCAAGAGCGTGTAGCGATCCTTGCTGCCGTAGATCGATCCCGTCGGGTCGCGCCGCCGGTATACATCGGCCGGCCGCCAGTGCTCGCGCACCTGCGCTTTGACCCGGTTGAAGAACGAAGCGAACTTCCACTTCTTGGAGTTGAGAGACGTTTCGTCTCCGTCGTCGATGTCCTTGAGATGATCCTGCGTGCCCGAGCCGATCGCGCGCGCGATCTGCTGCTGCGACGGTGTCAGCATCGGCGCTCCCGTGGGAGCCGCCGGTCCGTTGCCACCTGGGGTCGCCGCCACGGCAGGCGCGGCTGGCCGCCGTTCGCCGGGAGCTCCGGCGGGCAAAACACCATCGGGATCCATGGCTGCCGCCGAGCCGCTCTCTCCGCTCTGGGCAGGCGTCGCGGGCCGGGCTTGTACGGGCTTTGCCGCCGGTCCGGGGCTGCGCATGGCCAGGGCACCGGGCTTGGACGGAGGCGTGGCGGGAGAGGCCGGACGGGTCACCTCGGCATCGCCGGCCGAATCGCCCTGGCGCGCCTTCTGATCGAAGCGACCGAACTTCTTGGTCTCCTTTTCGACCGTGACGTCATAGTCCGATGCGAAGCGAGCCTTGTCGGGACGCTTCTCTTCCTGCGGCTTGGCCAGATCGACCACCTGCCCGGGAGCGTCCTTCTGCTCGATCTCCTTCTTGGCCTGCTCTTCCTTGGCCTTCTCTTCTTCCTTTTCGAGCTCCGCCAACAGCTTGCGCGCGGTCTCGTCGTCCATCGTCCCGAACTCGATGGTGTCGTCGCCAGCGGCGGCGGCGGCCTTCGCCGCGAGATCCGCGTCACGAGGCGCATAGAGGTAGAGCCCGACCCCCACGACCAGGAGAGCTTCCGCGTGTATCACAAGCGCCAAGAACAGCCAGTAACCGATTCGGCGCTTGCGCTGTTTGGGGCGAGTCGCTGCCATCACGTACTCTTCCGGCGGTTTAATTCTAACGGGCTCCACTCACTGGATCATCGGATTTTCGAAGGGAATCCTCATTCGAACCTGCAACTTCTTGGGAAGAGGCGGAAAAGGCGCCGCGCGGCGGACCACCTCGACCGCTTCCCGGTCGAACTCCTCGAACCCAGCTGACTTCTCCAGCTTCACGTCGCCACTGACCCGACCGTCCCTGTCCACCAGGAACAGGACGATGGCTTCGCCCTGCTCCAGCATCACGGCCAACCGCCTCGGGAAGCGCAAAGCGCGGGCCACTTTCTGCCGGATTTGAAGATGTTCACGCGCGTAGACGCGTTCGTCGCTCCCCTCCCCGATGGCACCGATGGCCACGGGAATACGGACACCCGCCACGCTGGGCGCGGCACCTTCCTTTGGTGCTTTGGTGACGCCGGGCGCTTCGCCTGGCCCCTGTCCGATGTGGGTGTCGCCCTTCACCGAAGACGGGGCACTGAAATCGGTAAGGCCGGGATGTAACTCGTTCGAAGCGGCGCGCGTATCGATCGCTTCCTTTGCCGTGCCGATCTCGGTGACATCGAAGGTTCTGCGGCCCGCCTCGACGGCGAGGGGGCCATCGCCTCGTACGCTGTCAGCCCCGGGGCCGAGCGCGGGGGTCGCCAAGGGCGCTTCAGGGATCACCATCTGGTCGTCGGCCGACGCCTCGGCCTCGGGCAGCTCGACCTCGTCGGGCGGCCGCGCTTCGGTTCGAGGGCGCCTGGATCGAGCACTGTCGCCAATGCCGACTCGCGGCTCCTGACGCATCGCCTGCGGTGAGCTCGCCTGCGCGGCGCTCCTCTCGCGCTGGCTCTCGTAAAGGGCAGCGCCGTCCGACAGCCGTGCGCGCAGGGTCGAAGCGTCGCGGCGGTAGGCCGAGTCGGTCTTGCGCCCCGTGCCGGATCCCTCGTCCGGTGCTGGAGCCCGCTCGTCGATGCGGCCGCGCTCGCCGCTGCTCGGTCGGGGGTCGAAGGTGGTGGAGTCGCCCTCGGGCAGCGGCGGGCGATCCGGCACGGTCACCAGGGCGCGACTCAGATCGAAAGCTTCCTCGGCGGCGAGGTCGACAGCGACCTCCTCGTCGGCGGCCTGCCAGGGCGGCACGATGAAAGGCAGCGGCATGTCGTCCAGAGCGAACGTCTTGCCACCAGGTCGAGTCGCCAACTGCCACAGGAGGAGCAGCCCGAAGAGGTGCAGCCCACTCGACCAGAGGGCCGCCCGGGCGACGACCGAAACGCTGTGCTGGTTCCGTTTCGGCAAGACTATCCCAACGCTTTTCGACGGCCCGACCGTGAACGAAAGGTTACCATGCGCGCCCATGAACCCGGCCGATCCCCAGCGCAGCCCGCTGTCTCCCTCGCGCCCTGCGCGCCTCGAGGCGACGGAGCGCGCGCTGCTGCGTGATGTCGGCAGAGCCATCGCCGACTTCGGCCTGATCGAGGAGAACGACCGCGTCATGGTCGCGGTTTCCGGCGGCAAGGACAGCTACGCCCTGCTCACCCTGCTCGACGCCCTTCGCAAGAAGGCCCCGATCCACTTCGAATTGATCGCGGTTCACCTCGACCAGAACCATCCCGGCTACGACGGGGCACCGCTCGAACGGCACCTCGCCGCCACCGGCCTGCCCTACCGAATCATTCACGAGGACACGTACTCGATCGTTACCGACAAGATCCCCGAGGGCAAGACGTACTGCTCGCTCTGCTCACGACTCCGTCGCGGGATCCTCTATCGGGTCGCCGCCGAGCTCGGTTGCACCAAGATCGCGCTCGGGCATCACCGCGACGACGCGCTCGAGACGCTGCTGCTGAATCTCTTCTTCGCCGGCAAGCTCGCCAGCATGCCGGCGCGGTTGACCAGCGACGACGGACGCCACGTGGTCATCCGCCCGCTCATCTACTGCGCGGAAGAGACCCTGGCCACGTTCGCTACGGAACGCGCGTTTCCCATCTTGCCCTGCAACCTCTGCGGTTCGCAGAGCGAAGCTCAACGCAAGCAGATGAAGGCGATGCTCACGCGCATGGAGGCCGAGCATCCGAACCTGCGCGCCAGCATGCTGGCCGCACTCGGCAACGTCGTGCCCTCGCATCTTCTCGACCGCGATCTCGTGGCGCGGACACAGACCAAACCGCAATCGATCCTGGCTAACGGCAACGGAGCGATGGACTCGGCGCGCGAAGCCGGCAGCGGAGCCCCCCCGGCCACCTTCGAGGCCCTCATCCCCTCTTCGCGCCTGCGCGGCGCCTAACAGTTCCCGCGGTCTAGGCGATTCCGCGTCCGGCGGGCGGCGACACGGTCTCGTCAAGCTTGCCGGATTTGCGCGCCGGTTTGGGCAGAGGCCGGACCAGCACGAGCGGCAGCACTTCCTCCATGGATCGC
>JANNNO010000136.1:0-6345 GCA_031398585.1 Myxococcales bacterium
CCGGCGATCGCGACTACAACCAGAGCGTGAGGGTGCCTGGATTCACCGCGGCGACCAACATCCCGATCTTGCGCAAAGACTTCGTGGTCGATCGGTATCAGGTGCTCGAGGCACGCGCGGCCGGTGCCGATGCCATCCTGCTCATCGTCAGCGCGCTTTCGGACGACGAGATCGGCAAACTGATGGGAGAGGCGGCTCGTTTCGGGCTCGACGTGCTGGTCGAGGCGCACGACCCCAAAGAAGTTCGGCGCGCGCAGAACGCGGGGGCGCGGCTCATCGGGATCAACCACCGTGATCTGCGCACCTTTCAGGTCGACACGACGCTGGCGGTGCGGATGCGCCCCGAGATCCGACCCGGCCACCTGGTCGTTGCCGAATCGGGCATCAAAACTGCCGCCGACGTCCAGCACTTGCGCTCTCACGCGATCGACGCGATTCTGGTTGGTGAGTCGCTCATGCGCGCACCGGATCCGGGCGTGGCCCTGCGCGAGCTGCTCGGGAGCTCATGAAGTTCACCGTCAAGATCTGCGGCGTAACCAGGCCCGAGGACGCGGCCTTCGCGGCAGCGCAGGGTGCGACGGCCATTGGCCTCAACTTCTGGCCGGGATCCAAACGCTTCGTCGAGGACGCCCGCGCCCGAGAGATCATCGCGGCCATCCCCCCCGGAGTGCTGCGGGTGGGGGTGTTCGTCAATGCCCACCCGCTCGTGGTCACCGAGACGCTGGCCGAGCTCGGCCTCGATCTCATTCAGCTTCATGGGGACGAACGTGTGGCGGGGTGGGAGGAGCTGCCCCCCAAACGAATCGTTCGGGCCATTCGCGTCTACGACGACGCCTCGCTAAAAGAGGCGCTGACCTGGGATCCGGCCTTCTTCATCTTCGACGCTCACACGCCGTCCTTCGGAGGCGCGGGGGTGACTGCACCTTGGGGCCTCATCGCTCAGGGTGCGCGACGCCCGTTCTTGCTAGCCGGGGGCCTGACGCCCGAGAACGTCGGCGACGCGATTCAGACCGTGAAGCCCGATGGGGTCGACGTTGCCAGCGGCGTGGAATCGAGCCCCGGGATCAAGGATCGGGGTCGCATGGAAGCTTTTCTCCGGCAAGCGCTCCAGGCCGCCCGCGGCATCGGCGCTGAGGTCTGACCCGCGCAAGCGCCGCCCTCGGGTGCCAGCGACGCTCAGAGGATCTTGTCGGTCGAGCCGCGACCGGCGCGCAATACGGTGACCCAGTCATCGACCAGGCTGATCACCGTCGACGGCAATCCGGTCTGCTCCCCGCCGTCGAGCACGAGATCGATCTGGGTGCCGTAGGCAGCGACGATTTCGGCCGCGGTGGTGAGGGTCTTGCCGGCGGTATCCTTCGCCGTCACCGAAACCAGCGGCCGCCCGAGTCGCCACATCAGTTTGTTGCACACGGCGCTGGCGGGGATGCGTAGACCGAGGGTCTTGCGCTGCGAGAAGCCGGCCGCGCTCAGCACTTTGGGCGTCGCCGTGAGCTCGATGCAGTACGGCCCCGGCATCACACGATTGATGATGCGATAGGCGCTCTCGCTGACCTCGGCGTAGTGGGGCAGGGTGCCGACATCGGGCAGCAACAGGGTAAAGGGGCGTTTGCCGGTGTCGATACCGCGCAGCTTGGCGATGCGCTCGACCGCGTCGGCTCGGCCGAAGGTACAGCCGATCGCGTACAGCGTGTCGGTCGGAAAGGCGACCACCCCACCGCCCGTGAGCACGTCGGCCGCACGCTGGATGAGCTCGCTCTCCGGGGCTGAGAGCGAGATCGCGAGCGACTCGGCGACGAGCTTCTTTTTCGTTCGGGAAGCCAAAGCGAGGGGAAGTTAGTTTCGTTGAGGGAGCGAATCAGCGCGGTGGTTCGAAAAAGCGCGACCCGCGCGCGAGGCTTTACCCCGCGCCAATCGCCGGTGCAAGATCGACCACGCGTGCGACGCGTGGCAAACGGTACGCCTTCATGACCCGCCGGTTTTCCGTGTCGTGTCTGCTGACTTTGGCGATGGCCTGGGTCGTGCCGTCGGCCGTGCCCCTGCGCCGATCAGCGGCAGCCGCGTCGTTGCCACCCGACTCGTCCCCGTCCCCGTCCTCGTCCCCCTTCGAGGCCCAGCGGCTTCGGGTCGATATCCGCGGACCCGTGGCTGTCGTCGAGCTCGACCGGCCCTTGCGCCTCGGTCGTCGGGAGGGCCAGGCCTATGCCGACGAGATCGGCCTCGATCTCGCCCTGCCGCCGCGAGCCCGGGTGGTTGAGGCGGTCATCGAAGGCGATCGAACCCGCATGCGCCTCGGCGAGGTCACCGGGCCGGTCGCACGCAAGGCCTACGGCGATCTGGTGGCGCTGGCCAAGTGGCGTCGAACCCCTATGGCGGTCCAGGAGGACGAGGGGGCGGATCTGCGCCTCTTGCTCGCGGGCCCCGACATCGGGCGAACCAAGAACGCCGACAGGCTCCGCTTGCGCCTCCGTTATGTGGCGCCGCTCGGCTGTCGCGGCGGCGATCTCGTGTTGCCTTTCCCCGCCGCACTCGACGCCTCACCCGCGCCGATCGCGGTCGAATTGCGGTTCGACCTAGGTTCCGGGGCGCCCGCCATCGAACGCGTCTCGATGGGGGATGTCGAGGCGCCGGTTGCCGGGCGTTCCCGCCGGACCTTCGCCGCCACCGTGCCCACCGACAGGGGCTTCGAGGTCATCCTCACGCCCCGGGACAAAATCCCTTCTGCCGGTTTTGCGCTTGCGGCTGTTGCGCGCTCGCGTGCAGGGGCGTCTTTCGCCACGCTGGTTTGCCGTCCGCTCTCCCGCCAGACCACCCCGCGGCCATTCACCCGCGCGCTGTACGTGCTCGATCGGTCGCGCAGCATGGGGCCGGCGGGCGCGGCGGCGGCCGGAGCCTTGAGTCGCGCGCTCGCCCTGGCTCTGCCGCCCGGTCTTCGCATCGGCGCTGTCGCGTTCGACGAGCAGCCCGAGCCGGTCTTCCCCGTGTTTCGTGCCGCGACCCTCGAGACTCTGAGCGCGCTCGAGAGCGCCTTGGCTGCGGGCTCGCTTCGCAATGGCTCGCGCCTGCGCGAGGCGCTCGGCAAGGCCGGAGAGCTGCTGGCGCGCGAACGCGGCGAACGCAAGGGAGCCGCGCAGGGGAGCGACCGCCGGGACGAGACGTTGTTGGTGGTTCTGACCGACGGCGCCCTGCCGGCCGATCACGATCGCGCGGGGATCGAACGAATCTTGTCGCAGGCGGGGCTGGGCGAGCTGCCGAGCGCGGTCGTGGTGCTGCGCGAGGCCGACGACGAAAGGCCGGCACCGTCGGCTCTGCGCGCACTGGCAGCGCCCCTGTCGCGAGCGGGGGGAGTCCTGCGCGCCATCGATCCGATCGGCGCCGCCGACAAGGCTGCTGACATCGTGACCGCACTTTCCGCGGGTGGGGATCTGGTCGACCTCGAGGGACCCACCGCTGCGCCCTTCGATGCCCTGGCGGTGGCGCCGGGGCAGGGGGCTCTCGCGGTGGGGCGTGTGCGCGCGGTGCCGGGCGAAGTCGTGGTGAAAGGGCGTCTGGCTGGACGCGCGCGCCGGCTGCGGGCGGCTCCCGTCGCGATCGCGGCCACTGACGCGGCTGCCGTGGCGGCGTTGACCTCCTCCTCGGCGCCGACCTGGCGGCTGTTGCCTGGTGATCGAGGCCCGGACGGGGCGGGGGAGCTCGGCGACGAACGAGCGGCCCTGCTCACCGCCTCCCTGCCTTCGGGAGATCGCGCCGTACGCGGGGAGCTTGACCGGGACGTGGTCAAGCGGGCCCTGGGCTACGCTTACTTGCCGCGCGCGAGGGCCTGTTACGTCACGAGATCGATCAAGACCGCGGGTGACTTCGCCTTGCGCGGGCGGCTCCGACTCGAGCTGCAGCTGGAACGCGGCGAGGTGGTCGGTGCCGACATCACCCGGTCGACCCTCGGTCAGCGAGATCTCGAGCGCTGTCTGCGTGAAGCCGCGTTCCGGGTGGAGGTTCCGCGGCCCGTGCGCGCCGATGTGCCCGTCATAGCGGCGCTCAATCTCGTCTTCCGCCCGCGGAGCGATGCGGTGCAAGGGCGACCCACCAGCGCCGACGCGGGGGCTTTCGACAAGGAGATCGACCGGGTGCTGGGTCCTCCTGGACCGGTGGGCGACCCTCTCGAGCTCCTGATCGAGGATGATGCGAGGCGCCTCGAGCAACCGGTTCAGCTAGAAGGTACCGAGCTCGGGCCCAGGTGACCCCTCGCCCGGCGGTGACCCCGTGGCGGACGCCAGACACTCCGGGGTGCTGGGGAGGTTGGGAAGATGGCTTGACGGGGGCCGACGCGCCATCTATAAACCCACGTCCTTCAACCCAAAGTCCCAAGAGCACGTCGTTCGCGACCTCGCTCCCTCGGTCTTGGGTGGTAGTTGAATCCCTTCCTCAGTCCTCCGGAGCTCTTTTTCATGGCGTTCAAGATGGGCCTTCTGGGCCGCAAGCTGGGCATGACGCAAGTCTTTCACGAGGACGGCACCGCCCTCGGCTGCACCGTGCTCGCACTCGGTCCCTGTGTGGTAACCGCGCAGCGCACGACCGACAAGAATGGATACGCGGCCGTGCAGCTCGGGTTCGAAGCGATCCCGCAGCGCCTCGCCAACAAGGCGGAGCTCGGTTACTCGAAGAAGGTTGGTATCGACCAGACCCCGCGTGTTCTGCGCGAGGTGCGCCTCGACAAGGGCGACGTCGGCAAGTACGACGTGGGCAAGGTTCTCAAGGCCGCCGATGTCTTCAAGGCGGGCGACGTGGTCGACGCCGTGGGCGTGACCAAGGGCAAGGGCTACCAGGGCGTCATGAAGCGGCACAAGATGGCCGGCTTCCGCGCCACGCACGGTACCCACGAGTTCTTCCGTCACGGTGGCTCCATCGGCTGCCGCTTGACCCCGGGTCGTACGTTCAAGGGCAAGCGCATGAGCGGCCACATGGGCGACGACAACTTCACCTCGACCGACCTGGTCATCGTGAAGGTGCTCCCGGAGAAGGACGTCGTCATCGTCAAAGGCAGCGTCCCCGGCGCCCGCAACGCCCTCGTGCTCCTCAAGGGCTCGACCAAGGACGTGAAGAAGTACGCGGTTCCGCGACCGATCAAAGAGGTCGAGTCGAAGAACCCGATGAAGGCGTCGAAGAAGGGCGCCGGCAAGTAATCAGCTTTCGTCTCGCTGGAAGGCCCGGTCGCGCACGTCGCTGCCGGGTCTTTCGCGTTTTGGGGATAGCAAGTGGGTCTGCGCGACAAGAAAGGGCGGCACGACGTCTTCTTCAAGAAGGCGCGTGAGGGCGGTTTTGCCGCGCGTTCGATCTTCAAGCTCGAGGACATCGATCGCCGCTTTCGCCTGTTGCGCGCCGGTGATCGGGTGCTCGACCTTGGCTGCAGGCCCGGGTCGTGGCTGCAGTACGCGGTCGGGGTGGTCGGACGTCACGGCACCGTCGTCGGCGTCGATCGACAGGCGCTGCCCGCACCCGTGGCGGGCAGCAAGGTGATCCTCGGCGACATCTACACCATCACCGACGAAGCGCTGCTAGGTGAGCTGCGCGCCTTCGACGTGGTCTTGTCGGACATGGCGCCCGACACGACCGGCATTCGGGCGACCGATCAGGCGCGTTCGGCGGCGCTGGTCGAAGAGGCCCTGGCCCGCGCGGAAAGACTGTTGGCTCCTGGTGGCGCCTTCGTCGCCAAGATCTTCATGGGGCCGGACGTGGCGGAGATCCGCAAGCGCATGGCCACGCGCTTCTCCGACGTGCAACTGGTGAAGCCCGAAGCCTCACGCGCTTCGAGCACCGAGCTCTATCTGGTCGGCAAGGGCTTCGCCTAGCCAAGGGCTTCGCCTAGCCAAGGGCTTTCCTGCTAGTCTGCCCTGCGATGGACGCCGATAACGGCGGCGGCACGGCGCGGCCGTCGCGCATCCGGATGCTGCCACCGGAGCTGGCCGAACAGATCGCCGCGGGCGAGGTGGTCGAGCGGCCCGGGTCGGTGGTCAAGGAGCTGGTCGAGAACGCACTCGACGCCGGAGCCCGCAAGATCGAGGTGACGCTCGAGGCCGGCGGTCGGCGGCTCATCCGCGTGGTCGACGACGGTCACGGCATGACGCCCGAAGAGGCGCGGCTGGCTCTGCGTCGCCACGCCACCTCCAAGATCACGTCGGCAGACGATCTGTGGCGCCTCGTCACCTTCGGCTTCAGAGGCGAGGCGCTGCCGTCGATCGCGTCGGTCTCGCGCCTGGTGCTGGCGACGCGCACGGCGGACTCGGCGGCCGGGTTTCGCCTGTCGCTCGAGGGCGCGCGTGAAGTGGACGCGCGCGAGCACGGCATGCC
>JANNNO010000162.1:0-4531 GCA_031398585.1 Myxococcales bacterium
GCCTCTTGGTCAAGAGCTTCCCGGCCATCGTCAGCTCGGACTTCACCGCGCAGATGGAAGAGCGCCTCGATGAAGTCGAGGCCGGGACGCAAGAGTGGGTCGGCCTGCTCAAGGACTTCTATGTCCCCTTCAAGCTCGATCTCGACAAGGCGAAGATCGAGATGCGCGACGTGAAGCGCGAGGAGACGCCGACCGAGCATTCTTGCGAGAAGTGCGGCAAGAACATGGTCATCAAGTGGGGCCGCAACGGCCACTTCTTGGCCTGCTCCGGCTATCCCGAGTGCCGCAACACGAAGGAGTACAAGAAGGCCGAGGACGGGAGCATCACGGTGGTGAACACCACACGTGAGACGGACGAGAAGTGCCCGACCTGCGAATCGCCGATGATCATCCGGCGCGGCCGCTTCGGCGAATTTCAGGCCTGCTCACGCTACCCTGACTGCAAGACCACGGCGCCGATCTCGATCGGTGTCACGTGTCCCAAGCCCGGCTGCGGTGGGTATCTCACCGAGAAGCGCTCGCGACGGGGCAAGGTCTTCTTCGGTTGCGCGAACTACTCGAAGACCAAGTGCGACTTCGTGTCGTGGGACCGCCCGGTCAACAAGCCGTGCCCGTCATGCGCGGCGCCCTTCTTCGTCGAGAAGGTCTCCAAGTCGGGCGTGCGGCTCAAGTGCCTGGCCGAAGGCTGCGGCTGGACCATGGACAAGGAAGACTTCGAGGCGGGGCCGGCACCCGGGGCCGGAGCGCCCGCTGCCGATCCGAGCGCCAAGGCTTCCTGAGCCGGCCTCGATTCTTGACCGGCGTCGGGCCGGGATGAGCGTGTTACGGTTTTCGGGTGAACCTCGTCGATGAGCTCCACCTCGTGGCCGCGGCGTTGGTGCGCGCAGGCGTGCGACACGCCGTGTGCGGCGGCGTCGCGGTGACGGCCTTCGGTGCGACCCGGTCGACCAAGGACATCGACGTGCTCATCGACCCTGCGGATGTAGGGATTGCGATGGCGGCTTTGCGCGACATTGGCTTTTCGTTCGCCGCCTTGCCGATGGTCTTCGACGAGGGAACCGCCAAGGAGCGCCACGTTCAGCGCCTCAGCAAGATCGAAGGGCAGGAACATCTGGCCCTCGATCTGTTGCTGGCCAAGGCGGCGCTGTCCGACTTTCTCGACGGTCGTCTTGAAGTGAAGTTGCCCGAGGGACCGCTGTGGGTGGTCTCACGAACTACGCTCATCCGGATGAAGCGCATGGCGGGGCGGAGCCAGGATCTTGCCGACTTGGAGAAGCTGAGCGAAGTCGACGGGGGGGGAGGCGATTGAAGTTGCCGCGGTCGCCAGGGGGCGAATCGGAAGCGCCCCCGCCCGGCGTCGCCGAGCGACTGGCGGCGTTGCGGGCCCTGTGCCAGCCGGAGAGTCTGGCGGAGGCGCGGGTTCGTTTGGAGCGCGAACGGCCGGCGCGGGCGCAGGACTTTGCGCAGGCTGTATCGCATCGGCTGGCGGAGCTGCGGCAGCTGTGTGAGCTCGCTCGGCACCTGCATCGTTCGGCAAAGCGCTGAGTTTCGCGGCGAGCGCAGCTATCAAGGAATCGCGGCGGTCAGGGCATCCCGACGCCGGTCTTGCCGAATTGTCGATCGAGCGCGAGGGCGTGATCGGGGGTGAGGCGGAAGAGGTCGGATGGGTTCTCGCCCTTCTTGATGTCGAACATGCGCTTCCATTCCTCATCGTCGAGGATCTGCGCGAAGCGATCGAAGACGCCGCCGACGTGGGCGGTCAAATCCGCGAACAGCTGGGTGCGATCGAGCGTGCCGGCTTCGAACTGCCGCTTGAGCTGCGCGCGGTGATCGTACGAGGCGCCGACGATGTCGAGCAGCTCGGCCCGGCGGGGGTGCTTCTTGCCAAGGTAGTGGTCGAAGCCGAGGCCCGATTGGTCGAGCAAGAGTTGACGTTCGTCGCACGCGCCGCCCGCGGTGCAGAACGCGACCGCTTCGGCGATGGCGGCTTGAAACTCGTCCCAGGTGGCGGGCACGGCGGCGGGATCGCGAGGGGCGGGCCGGGTCGTGAAGCTGGGGACCGTGCGCGCGGCGCGAATGATCGCGGCCGAGGAATCCCCGGCGATTGCGCCCGGGCGACCCGCTTCCGCGCGCTTGGCAACGGCGCGCGGAAGATCGGGTTGCACGAGCGCTACCGCCAACGCGCCGGCGAGACCAAACAGACCGAGCAGGAGCAGACCGAGTCGCGAGGCCTTGTTCGTGGCCGGGGGCGTTTTCGTCGGCCGCAATGGGGAGGGAGAGGGAACGATCGGCAGCATCGGCTCGGTCCGCATGACTTGTCTCCTCGAAGCTTGAACGGGTGAAATGGGCTTTGGTTCTTTGGATGGGCGGTGAGCGGCGCTAGCGGGTGAGGGCGCAGCGGGTCTGCGATTCGGCGGCGCAGATCGGATAGCTGATGCCGTAAGCGCCCCACAGCGCGAACGATTCACGCCCGCCTTTGACCAGGTGGAAGGGCAGCATCTCGCCGTGAGGCGACATCTGGCCGCGGCTGGTGTGCTGGTGGCAGACGCCTTCCATGCCGTAGAGCTGGGCCATGCGGCCGCAGTGATACGCGGGGTTGTTGGTGGCGCGGATGTCCGCGAGACACATTTGGTTCTTGCTCTTGTTGCGAATCGTGCCGGGGATGAGGGTGCCGTCGTTCTGAGTGCTGTCGAAGACGCCGTAGCCGGTGATCGAGCGGCAGTTCTCCCCGTCGAAAGGCGACAGGCAGAAGTAGGTGTGATCCCAATCGCGATTGAACTTCTCGAAGCCGCGGGTGTAGGCAGCGCTGTTGCCGGCGATCGGCGGCTTGGGCAGGGGGCGAGGTTCGGGATACGCCGACATCTTGAAAGACGACAGGCGGTCGTTGAAGGTGTTGACGCCGTCGCCGCTGCCAAGGTCGTCCCACATGGGCGTGTTGGGGGTCGAGGTGCGGTAGTTGTCCACGGTCTCGGCGCGACCGCCGAAGTGGGCGTTGTCGTAAACGGTCAGGAAGGTGAGCGGTCCCAGATAGACCGCGGTAATTCGATCGTTGGGGATGCGAACGTCGCCCACCCAGGGCACATCACCGCGGGTGCTGCGCGGGATCTTGGCTTTCCAGCAGGGGCCGCTTTCGAGGTGGTTTTCGAAAAAATAGATCTCGCCGATGGTCGGCTGCGGGCGCGGATAGGGGCCGCACGGGGTGACCGAGACCGGCGCTACGAGGCCCTGTTCGGTAGTCTCGGCAATTGGCTCCTCGCCCGCGCAGCCAGCAAGTGCTGACAGTGCGAGGGCGGTTCCCAAGCAAGCAGATCGGGCGAGGCTGAACGAGCGAAGGGGCGCGGTGAACATGGGATCTCTCCTCGAGAAAGGGGTGGCCATCTGGCGCCGCTGCGACGGCGCTGCGTCCCCATGAGCGAGGTCGTTCCCGGTGTTGCAGAGGTGACGGCAGGAAAACTGTGGGCGGCTGCCCGTCTGCCGTGCGTCCCGGCGACGGAGCCCTGAACGGCGGCGCGTTACCGGCCTGATCCGGGTTGGTAACGAGATACATGGGTTGTTGACAGTTCTTGGGCTTGGGCGAAGCTTGCCGCCATGACCAAGACCACCTGTCGTAAGAACCTCCTGGGCGTCATCGCCGTCGCGCTGCCGCTGTTCGGCGCCTCGACGGCGTCCGCACAAACCCTCGGCGAACCGGTCGCCGGTGTGAACGCGCTGGGCGAGCCGAGCGTGATGCGTCTGTCGCTGACGTTGGCGCCAATGCCGATGGGAACGATCAAGTCAGGGGCCAACGGCAAGGAAAACTCTACCGACCTAGGCTTCGCGTTCGCTATCGCGCCGGCCTTCGATTACTCGATCAACCAGTTCCTCTTCGTCGGGTTGGCGCCGCAGTTCATTCTGAACGTGAAGCCCAAGGACGAGATGCCAAACGTCAAGAACGACGCCTGGAAGCAGCTGGATCTGCGCGTACGCGTTGGGGGAAACGCCAAGATCGCCGACACCGCCATGCTGTACGGCTACCTCGCGCCCGGGTACTCGATGCTCATGCTGCCTGATTCGGCCAAGACCGCGGGCGTCGATGACCCGGCTGGCTTCATTCTCGGGTTCGCCGCCGGCGCGATGTACGATCTGACCCCCGATGTCTTTCTGAACGGCGAGCTCGGCTATCAGGTCGGTTATCAAAAGGTCAGCGGCACCTTCATGGGCGTGAAGGTTGAAGGCGACAGCAAGACCAATTTCCTGCACGTCGGCGTCGGCCTCGGTCTCCGTCTGTAGTCAGTCAGCCACGTCTTCGCCGAAGAAGCCGAGCTCGCCTGCAAGGGCCAGCTCGGCTTCTTTTTTTGCATGCGTCTCGGCGCCGGGGGGGAGAGGCACAGGCGATGGGGGCGACGGAGGAAGTGGAGATGGTGGTGGTGCGGGCCCCTCACCCGCCGGGGCCCTTCGGCCCCCGTCGGCCTCTCCCCCGGGGGGAGAGGCACAGGCGATGGTGGGCGGCGGCCGAGGGCGTATCTGGGGCTTTACCTCGCCCCGCTTGGCG
>JANNNO010000225.1:0-9896 GCA_031398585.1 Myxococcales bacterium
CACGACGACTTTCCCCATCCCGACGGCGACCAGCACGCCAAGCGAGATCGTGCGCGGCCCCGACGGCAACGTCTGGTTCACCGAGCAGAACGCCCGCAGGATCGGTCGCATCACGCCCGCCGGCGTGATCACCGAGTTCCCGATCGTCGCGGGTTCGACCGCTGTGACTCCCAACGAGATCGCACTCGGTCCCGACAACGCCCTCTGGTTTGCAACCGTGGAACAGCACCTGGGGCGTATGGCCGCCGACGGCACGTACACCCTCGTCTCGCCGCGACCGCAGGCCAACTGGGGGGCCCTCGTCGCCGGAGAAGACGGCGCGCTCTGGACGGCTCTCAAGGCCGACCCGCTCATCGGTCGCTACGAGATTGCGACCGGCAAGTACGCCGACGCCGGCAAAGGCATGATCACCGGCTTCACCACGGACATGGTCGCCGGCCCCGACCGCACCTTCTGGTACGTCCAGTTCGAGCCAGAAGGAAACAAGATCGGCCGCGTGAAGTACTGAGGCGGCGCTCGCAGCTCCGAACGGCGGCGCGCGGCCCGAACGGCGCGCGAACCGTAGTCGGGACGAGCGCCCGCGCTCAGGCGGCGACGCGCGGTCCCCGAGCGGCGAGCGGGGCCCCGTACTCGGCGGGAATGCCAAAGCTCACGCGGCGGCGCGGCCGTGAGCAGCGCGGGCGTCCGAGCTCACGCTGCGGCGTGAAACCGAAGGCTTGCCTCATGGAGGTCAGCCGACGTAGCGTGGAAACGGTTTCGCGGGGGTGGGGCAGGGCGTTTCCACCTTTTGCGCTTGGGAGTTCTCAGCATGACGCGCGCCTTCGGTTCGCTGCTTTTCGCCCTCGGCCTTCCCCTCGCGCTTGCCGCCTGCCAGGTGCCAGTCCCGGGGGGCGAGACTTCCGATGGCTCGGGCGGTAATCGCACGACGTCGACTGGTGGCAGCGCTGGCAACAACGGCGGCAGCGGTGGCACAGCGGGAACGGGAACCGGCGGCGCGTCGCCAGCGTCGGGCGGGACTGGCGGCAACCCGAGTGGCGGCAACCCGAGCGGTGGCAACGCCAGCGGGGGTAATGGAGCGGCAAGTGGCGGCGGCAGCGGCTCGCCTGGTTCGGGTGGCAGCGCGGGCGAAAGTGGAGGCAGCGGCGGCAACGCGAGTACGCCCGACGCGTCCCCGTCCGGCGACGGGGGCGGATTGCCGCCCGGCCCCTCGGCCAATCGTCCCGTCAAGCCAAGCGCGGGCTGCGGCAAAGCCAACCCGGCGACCGGAGCCCGCATGATCACGACCGGCGGCAAGATGGGCCGCTTCGTGGTCAACGTCCCCGCGGGGTACGATCCCAACACGCCCTTGCCGCTCGGCTTCGCCTTCCACGGTCACAGCCTCGATCAATGCTCGGGCGGGTGCAGCGGCTTTCGCGACCTGAAAGCGGTGACTGTCTTCCCGAAGTCGCTCGCGGCCGGTTGGGAGGACAACCCCAACCCACTCTTGCCCAACCTGCAGTTCTTCGAGGACATGGTCGCCCTCATGAAGGCGGAATACTGCATCGACGAGAACCGCGTCTTCGTGGCGGGCGTCTCGTCGGGCGGGCAATTCGTCGAGCACTTGGCGTGCAAATACGGCGACTGGCTCTGGGGCGTCTCCCCGGTCGCCGCTTACGTCGACAAAGGCGTCGACATGGCCTGCAAAGGAACGCCGCCTCAGATCATCATTCATGGCGTGACCGATCGGGCCGGCAACTTTGGCCAGTCGGTCGCCGAGCTCTACGCCAAACGCAACGGTTGCACGACCCCGCCCGCCGCCCTCGCCATGGCCAAAACCGAAATGATGGCCGCCTTTCAGGGCCGTCGCGCCGAGGTCCGCTGCCTCGACTGGTCAGGCTGCACCGCCAACCCGGTCCGCTTCTGCATCTTCTCCCAGATCACTTACAACAACCTCACCCACGGCTGGCCCCGGGTGGGCGGCATGCTGATCGGCGAGTTCCTCGGCGGGCTCAAGTAGCGCCCGCCCGCGCGTTCACCGCCTCTCCGCGCCCCGCGTCTCCTCTCTCATCGCCAAGCCAGGCCCCAGATCATGCTCGCCCCTCGCACGACCGGCCAGATCGCCGCCCGTACGGTCAAGCGCACGACCAACCTCGGCCCGCTCGCGGCATGTCTCTCGCTGGGGCTCATCGGGTGGATCATCGTCTCGGCGCTGGTGGCCGCCAACGCCGCGAGCGCGCTCGGCGACCCGACGCAAGTGTCATCCCTGCGCGTTTTTCATGGCCAGACCACCACGCTGAGATTCGCCGCAATCTTCGTTCCCTATCTGCTGCTCGCCCTCTGTGTCGCGATGGCCAACCACAACGCCCGAACGCGCGGCGTGACCGGCATGAAGCACAAACCATTCTGGGCCTTCGCCGACTTCTTCGTCCCGCTGGCGAACCTCTTTTTGCCTCTCGCTGTCGTGCGCGAGCTCTGGCGGGTCAGCGCCCCGCCCACGGATCCACGCCTTGGCTGGCAGCACGAATCCGTGCCCGCCTGGATCAACCTTTGGTGGGTGGCCCTGCTCGCCAGCGTGATCCTCAGCAAAGTGATCGACCGCGGGCTGACCAACCCGACCGAGCCCTCGACCGCCATGCTCTACGCCGCCGTCGGCTTTCCGCTGCTCGCCGCGCTCTCCGCCGGGCTCACGATCCAACTGGTCCGGCGGCTCGCCCGCGCTTAGCCCACGCTTAGCCGCTCATTTGGGGGCGATGGCCGCGGTGGTCGCCACCCGCAGCACGCTCTCGACCCGGTGACCGGTCTTCCAGAGCTCGTCGAGAAATCCCTGCGATTCTGGTCCTTCCAGCCGTACCACCGCGCTCGATTTGTCGCCGCAGGTGTAGGTCGCCACGCTGTTCACACGCTGACCGAAACGATTCGCCAGCTTCACCACCATGGCGACGACGTCCTCGCCCTGGGTCAGCTCGAACGTCACCCGCAATCGGCTCGACGTGCTGCCCATCGCCGCGGTCAGCGCTCGAAAGACGTCGGACTCGGTCACGATGCCCACCAGCCGTTGACCGCGCAGCACAGGCAGTCCACCCACCTTGTGATCGATCATCAATTGCGCGGCCGCCTCGATCGGCGATTCGGCCGCGATGGTGATCGGGGTCGACGCCATAAAGGTCCGCACCGGCGCATCCAGCAGCGCATCGGATTCAGCTTCGGGAGAAAATGGATTGAGCCGTGCGGGCGCTGCGCCCAGAAGATCGCTCTTGGTCACCACGCCCACCAGCCGATCCTGCGGCGCCACCACCGGGATCCGCCGCACCTTGCGTTTCACCATGAGCGCCGCGGCGGTGCCAAGGCGGGTCTCGGGCCCGATGGTGAAGGGATCTCGGGTCATCCAATCGGCGACCAACATGGACCTTCAGTCTATCGCCGTCGCGGCTCCCGGTCTCGTTGCCGTCGCCACGCCGCCAGGGCAAGCAGCCCCACCGACAGCACCACACAGATCTGCGCGAACCAGTCACCCCAGCGCGCATAGAGGCCCCGCTCGACGAGGCGCGGGACGTCGGCAACCAGGACCGCCGGAACGAACAGCCCGGTTCGCTGCGTGATGACGCCGCGGGCATCGACGAAGGCCGAGATTCTGCGATCCCGATCGCGGACGCGTGGGTGCTGGCGCGCTGAGGTAGAGCCAGGCCCCATCAAGAGCCGCGGCTGTTGCCTCGCGCACAGGCTTGGCGCTCTTGGGGCCGATTGAGGCGCGAACGAAGAAACTCCGCCGTCGCCGCTCCGAAGACTCCCTCGTTGGGCGCCGACTTCTCGCCGCGCGCCGTCGACATCCCACTCCCCACTCACCGCTGCTTTCGCGGTGGTCTCACGAAAGGACGACGTCATGGGCTGGTTCAGGAATCTCGTCAGCGTGGTGCTTCCCGGTGTTCCCCAGACCTTCGATGCCTTCGGCCAGATCGCCGACGGTAAGCTGCCGATCCCCAAGAACCCGCTGCCCCTGCCCGATCCCGTCGTCGACGCCATCGTCCCTGACCGCGTGAAGGCCGCCTGGGAGGAGCATATCGAGGGCGAGAACGACAAATTCCGTGGCCTGTGGAACGACGCCAAGGGGAGCGTCGGCGACTTCTTCACCGGCGTCGGCGAGATCGCGAGCGGCGATTTCTCGAAGGGCGCTGGGCACATCTGGGGATCGGCCACGCGCGGTGTTACGGGAGGCATCGGCGTCGGCCTGATCGACGTCCGTCGCAACGTCGCCGTGGTCCAGACGCTGATCGGCACCGAAGCCGAGACTCGTCGCCTCACCGGCCCGGAACGCGAGGCGCTGGTCCGCGTCTTCGGCGACTCGATCGATCCCGATGCGATTCGTCTGAAGGTCGGCGGCGCGGGCATTGGCTCGATCAACGATCGCGCCTTCACGTCGGGCAACACGATCTACATGAAGAAGGATCCCAACCGTGCGGAGGACTGGCCGGCGCACTACACGCCGGAACAACGGCAGGCCGCGTGGGTCGAGCTTCTGGTGCACGAGAGCGTCCACGTCTGGCAGTTCCAGAACTTCGGCTCGAGCTACCAGGCCAACTCGCTCGGCAATCAAGCGCTGTCGCCTGCCGTACCCAACGTACCGACCGTCGACGGGCACGTCCTGCCCAACGAATACAACTGGATGATTGGCCAGGACCAGGGCAAGGGCTGGGAAGAGCTCAACGACGAGCAGAAGGCCGAGCTCATCGAGATGGCTTGGGAGCACAACTTCTACAACGATGCGAGCGCGCGTCTGGTCGATGACCAGGGCCGCGACCGCACCGAGTACATCCGCGAGGGTATGCGCAAACTGCGCGAACGACGCGGCTAACCCTTTCGTGCGGATCGTCACACGTCGCGTGAGTGAGCCGCACGTCAGGCCTTTGCATTCCAGGGCGATCGGGGTTTAGTTGCGGCCATGAACGTTCGCAGGGCAATTGTCTCGGCTTTCCTTCTCGGCGCTTTGACGTCTGCGTGCAAGCAAGAGCCCGCCAGCAAGATGACGCCGCCGCCGGAAGGTGGGGGCATGGTGATTCCACCCTTCTTGCCTCCCGTGGGGCCGACCGACATGCCGATGACGGGATCGGGTACGCCGAAGCCAGGCACGCTCAGCTGCGTTCAGATTCTTGTGTGTGTCAACCAATGCAACCGCGATACCGCCTGTGTCAATGGCTGCGTGCAGGGCGGAACCACGACGGGCAGGTCCCAGCTGAGCGCCCTTCTCAGCTGCAACGAGAAGAACGCGTGCAAAGACGAGAAGTGCCTCGAAGAAAAATGCGGCCGTGAGTTCAACGCCTGTGTCGGCAGGTCCGCGGTCGACGCCGGCAGCGGCCCCGCGGTCGTTGCCGGCGCGGCGACCGACGCGGGCAGCAAGCCGGATGGTGGTGGCGACGCTGGCGAAGCGCTCGAGCCCAATCCCTTCCTAGGTCGCGTGATGGGCGGCACCCGACTCAAGCCGCTCTACGCGAACACGACAGAAGGCGGGAAGTTTTTCATGTTCGCCTTCTGGGATCTCGAGCTCAAGACTCGTTGCGAGTTCGCCACCGCAGCTGACGGCCTCATCCGCTGTTTGCCGATGCCCGACCTCGACGTGCTCACCGCCTTCGACGAGGCGACCTGCACCAATCCGCTGTTGCCCGTACACGAGGCGTGCGGAATGAACTACGGGATCAAGCGCGCCAACGGCCGCATCTCGGTCTTCAAGCTGGGTCCCCCCGCGGTGCCCGCGGCGGTCTACTCGGTTCACCCCGACGCGAGCGGCGTGGAGCGCTGCATGCCCGACAAGACGAGGCCCACCGAGCCCTTCTACACGATGGGTGCAGAGGTTCCGGCGACGTCGTTCGTGGCGGTCTCCTATCGCCGGCCCCACATCCTCCCCAACCGGCGCATCCATCCCCTGGTACATGCGACGACCGATGGGGCCACCGAACGGATCGGCTGGTACGATTCGAAGCAACGCTACACCTGCGCCATCGAGGTCAGCGGCGATGGAGAGAGGCGGTGCCTTCCCGGCGGCATTCCGATGCCCAGCAATCGCTACTCCGATGCGAGCTGCACCCAGCTGCTCGGCGCGGTCAACTGGGGCAGCGATATCGCCATGGCGCCCAACGTGCAACTGATCCGCGCCTTCGATGCCAGCAGTTGCCCGACGCGCATCAACATCCATCGCAGCGAGCGCGTGATGCCGACGATGGTCTACTCGCGAACCTCCGCCGGTTGCCAGGGCGTCGCGCCCACGCCAACCAACGCCTACTACACGATCAAGGAGGCGACCCCCGCGACCGATTGGGTGAAGTTCACCGAGGTGCTCGAGGGAGCGGGCCGGCTCAAGCAGCGTGTGCTTACGGCGGATGACGGAGCCATCGATCGCCCGTCACGGCCGATTGATTCCATGCACCAGGACCAATGCTTCTTCGCCGTCGCCTACGACGGAAAGTACCGCTGCCTGCCGTTCCCCAACTACCGCGAGAACTTCGGCGACATGACTTGCACCAAACGGGTCTCCGGCGCGGCCGACACCCGCTGCAAGGACACCGGCGTCATCTCGTTCCAGACCAACCGCTGGTGCGCACCCGCGACCCGCGTGGCATCGGTCGGTGCGGCCGTGACCACGGTCTTCCGCAAGAACGAAGGCGGCATGTGTGTGGCGGTGAACCGCACCGGCCAGCGCGAGGTCGGCGCCGACGTTGCCCCCACGACCTACGTCGAGGCCAAAGAGATGTTCGAGTAGGGAGTTCTTCGACGCGTGGGCCTCGACCGAATCGAAGGCGCTGCCTCGATTCATGCGCCTGGGGCTCGAGCTCGGTTGGTGATGACGATGGGGGCAGTACCCGGGCGCCTCTGAGACGCCCGGGGCATGCGCTGGTCGGTCAGAGCTGCGACGCTGGGTCGGCGCTCAGCAGATCGCTTCTCGCTGCCGTCAGGAACGCGAGAGCGTGATCCATGAATGGCGCGCGGGCGCTGTCGGCGTTGGCGCGGGCGGTGAGCAGGGTCTGCTCGATGTCGCGTAGCATGTTCTGGCCGCCGGGGTTGAGGCCCTTGGTCGCGAGCACCTCGATCGCGTCGCGCGTGTCGGCGATGGCCTGGTCGAGGAGGCTGGTGTTGCCGCTGCTGCGCGTGTTGCGGACGAACTGGACCCGCTTGCGCACCTGCCGGACGTTCTCGGCTGCGTTGGCCACCCGCAGGAAGTCCGCCACGTCACTTTGCTGCTGAGTTCCGAGCTGCACCGGAAAGAAGCGCCCGTCAGGCGAGTTCTGAAATTGCGGGCTCACATAGAAGGCGACGGCGGTCTCGATGCTCGAGGCCGTGTTGTTGTGGAAAAGCGGCGCCGTGTCGGCCGCCTCGAGCAGCGGCGGGGCGTTGAACGAGCGGTTGCTGAGGAAGCCGTCGTCGTCCGGCTTTTCTGCAGTCGGCGGCGTCAAGAGGGCGACGCCGGTGTTGAAGTTTAGGTTGTTGGTGAGGCCGCTCATATCGAAGTGGCAGAACGAGCATTGCCCCACCGAGCTGAAAAAGAGATTCTTTCCGCTCTGAGCGCGCGAGTCGCGAAAGACCACCTGGGTGACGTCGGTGGTCTTCTGTCGCCCGGTGAACAATTGGAACGCCTCGAGCGCGTCCACTTCTTCCTGGGTCGGAAGACGGAAGTCGGTGCTGGGGCGGCGTTGCAGCGTCTTGGTGAAGTGCTGGACGACCGCGCCGAAGGTGAAATCGGCGAGGGTGCCGCGACCGGGACCGTCCCCGCCCCAGCCGAGCGCCTGATCGGGCACCGGCGTGAACGATACGTTCGCCGCAAGGATGTCCTGGGTGACCGCCATGCCCAGAGTGTGCGGGACGCCGCGCATGACGAACTTTCGCGTGGGATCTTCGAAGCCATCGACATTCTCGAGGATGAGGCCCTGTTGCCGCAAAAGCGCCGGGTTCTCCAGGCCCGCCAGCGCCGGGTTGGTCTCGGCGACGAACAGAGGATCGTTGGCGGGCAGTCCGGCGATGAAGATGGGGTCGATGGTGAGGTTGTTGGTGGCGCGGTGGCAGGTGCCGCAGGTGCGTCCGTTGCCGGCAAACTTTTCGTTGAAGAACAGGTGAGCGCCGCGGCCGACCATCTTGTCGGTGGTCTCGACGTCGGTAGCGATGGTCCCCGAGACGGCATCAAGCTGCTTGCCGTTGCGTTCGCGGAAGAACTTCTTCTCGAAGACGGTGCGCGCGCCGACGAGCAGTCGCGAATTGACCGGTGACTGCCCGGCGCGCGTGACGACGATCATGTCGAGGTCGAAGTTGATGTTGCTGTTGAGCAGTACGTCGAGCGTGCGAGGCTCGCCTGTGCTGGTGAACGTGCCCACTTTCAGCAAGGTGTCGCCGCTCTCGGGCCGGATGCTCTTGCCGCTGCCGGACACGTTCTTGACCAGCCAGAGGTCAGCCCGCGCGCTGGTGGGCACGTTCGCCAGGGTTGCGCTCACGCGTCTCGTGTCGAAATGGAAGACGGCGTTGCCGCGCATCGGCTGGCCATTGAGGGCGAGCTTTTCGGTGCTAATGCCGAACTGGTGACCGAAGCTCATCCGGAAGTGCCGATCGAATCCGTTGTCTGTGAAAACCTTTTTGAAGGTGGCGTAGGCGTCGCGTAAGCCGCCTCCGTCGGGTTCGGAGAGCGCCTGCGCGTTGGTCGAGAAGTCGTCAGGCTCCGGGGGCAGACCTCCCTCACCGTCGCACCCGACCAGTGATGCAGCTGCCAGGGTCCCCAAGATTTGCCAAGCTCTTCGCCTCATCGTCTCCTCCGTGTTGATGGCGCCAGGCACGGCGAGCCGTGCTGGCGGCGCGTGCCAAGGCAAGCGGCGTGCCCAACCCGGGCAACCCGGAGGTCGCGAAAGAGCGGCGTTTCGTCGGGTGCGAGGCCGTGCGCGCTCGAGTCACCGGCCGGCCTGGGCGCGCGAGTGAACGTTCGTGAACGTTCCCGAACGTTCGCCCGCGCAGAGTCGGGAAAGAAAACCTCGCCCACGGGCCTCCAAGACGACGCGCAGGCATGGCCGACCCGATGGTCCTTGAAAGCGACACGGAGCCTTCGCTCGAAACCAGCACGTTGCTGCGTGCTGCCGCCGAAGGGGGACGGCTGGGCCTGGCGTTCGTTTGGCCCGAGACGCGCCCGACCTTGGTGCCGGCGCCCGGCTCACCATGCGTGCTCGGGCGCGAGGGGCCGCGGGGCACTCGGCTCGAGGGCGGTGAGCTTTCGCGGCGCCACGCCGAGCTCGCCACCCGCGGGCGCGATCTGTGCATCACCGATCTTGGTAGTCGCAACGGGCTTTACGTGAATGGCGAGCGGACCGGCGAAGCGCTGTTGCGCCGGCACGATGTCGTTCGGTTGGGGCCTTGGCTTGGCATCGTCGTCGATGCGCTCGACCCGTCCAGCGCCGAGGAGATCGCTCCGCTCCAGGGTGAAGCGGCCAAGTTGCACCTTGGACCCGCGACGCGCCGATTCGCTTTGCCCGCTTACCGGCTGGCCGCGACGGCCATCTCCATGGTGCTCGAGGGCGAAACCGGGACCGGGAAAGAGCGTTTTGCTGCCGCGATCCACGCATGGTCGGGTCGCAAAGGTCCTCTGGTCGCGATCAACTGTGCGGCGATCCCCGAGGCCCTCGCCGAAGCTGAGCTGTTTGGCCACCGTGCGGGCGCCTTCACGGGGGCGCAGCGGGCACGGGCGGGCCACTTTCGGACAGCAGATGGGGGAACCCTCTTTCTCGACGAAGTCACCGACATGCCGCTTGGCGTGCAAGCCAAGCTATTGCGCGCGCTCGAGCAGAAGGAGGTTTTGCCCATCGGCGAATCGCAGGCCGTGCCGGTCGATGTGCGCGTGATTGCGGCCACGCAGGTGCCGCTCGAACAAGCCGTCGCGCAACAACGACTACGCGCGGATC
>JANNNO010000237.1:0-19819 GCA_031398585.1 Myxococcales bacterium
CACGACGACGTACTTGGGTGTCTTGTGGCCGCGGCCTCCGAGCTCGACACCGCTCTCGAGGTGCTGACGCTGGACGAGGCAGCGGCCCTGCGGCAGTCGTATCCCTCGTCGACGTTACTCGCATTGCGCACGCCTAACCGCACGCTCTGTCAGGAAGTCGCGCGTCGGGCACGCGGGGCAGGCGATAGCGCGGTCTACGTGGTCCTGGTCGACGAGATCCCCGGCTTTCTCTTTCCCCCGCGCCGCGGGCCGAGCCACGAAGCTTTGCGGGTGCTGCGTACGGCGGTGACCGATCTGCGCGAGGCGGGCATGGACGCCGTCCCGGTCTGGCGATTGGCCCACGATGCAGGCGCTTCCATCGCGGAGGCGGCCGAGACGCTGGGGGTCGCGTGCGTCTTCGTCGGCACCAACCACCGCAATGCGGTCTGGCACTTTCTCGAGGGCAGCGTCCTGCAGCGCCTCATCGCCGAGCTCCCCGACGACGTTCGCGTCGTCATTTGCGAGTAGCGCGCAGAGCGCGCGTCGGCGCTCGGGGACGGCGCCGTGGCGCTCAAGGCGCGTCGGTCGGCTCGCCGCGTTTTTTCAGCTTGCCCGACAGGCCCGACGAGACATGTACCTGGTTCTTCGCATCGACGATCACGCCCTCCACGCCTGGGATCTCCTCGATCAGCGCCATACCATCCTTGGGGCCCATGGCGAAGACGGCGGTGTCGAGGGTGTCGGCGGTGAACGCGTCGTCGGCCAACAAGGTGACCGAGCGGCAGGCGCGCGCAGGAAACCCGGTGCGGGCATCGAGGATGTGGTGGTAGCGAACGCCATCCTTCATGACGAAGCGTTCGTAGTCGCCCGAGGTGTTGAACGCCTGATTCGAGAGCGACAGCTCGAAGATGATGCGGCCGCGGTCCGCCCGGGGATCCTGCACCCCGACGCGCCATTCGCGCGGGCCGCGAGTGCCTGCGGCGTAGAGATCACCGCCCGCGTGAAAGATGAAGTCGGCGAGGCCCTCTTGCTTCATCACCTTCACCGCGGCGTCGACACCGTAGCCTTTGGCCAACCCCTCGAGGTTGAGGCGCTGTCCAGCGCGGCGAAGCTTGACCGTGCCGGCGGCCTTGTCGAGCAGCACGTCGCGATGGTCGACCAGTTTCTTGCGGCGACGAACCTCGCGAGGGTCGGGGATGGAGCCGTCGTTGTCTTCGTCGAAACGCCAGAGGCCCTTGTAGACGCCGACCGTGATGTCGAAGGCGCCCGCGCTTCGTTTGGCGATCCAGAGGCCTTTTTCTACAACCGCCAGCGTGGCAGGCGAGACCTTGACGGCTTCGCGTCCCGCGGCAGCGTTGATCCGCGCCACGTCGGACGTCTCGGTCCAGCTCGTGGTGGCAGCTTCGACGAGGTCCATCTGGTCGAGGCCCTTGGCCACCGCGCGTCGCACGAGCGCTTCGTCGTGATGAAACGCCTTGATCTCGCAGAGGGTGCCCATGCACTTGCGATCGACCACGATGATGCGCGGAACGGGCGCGGCTTCGGCCGTGGAAGTCGGAGGCGGGGAGGGGGCAGCTGGCGCGGAAGCCGGCTTTTCGCAGGCCAGGGTGCTGCCGGAAAAGACAGAGAGCGCAAGGAGGGTGATGAGGCGAGCAGGCGCCGGCATTTGAGCGACGAACTATACGTGCAGCTGTCCCTGGGCGCATTACACTGCCGCGCATGGCGCCCTTCGCCCCCTCCGTGAGCACTGCCACCGCTGCCGCCGACGTGATCGTCGTCGGCGCGGGTGTCATGGGCTGTGCGGTCGCGCTTCGGCTGGCGCAAAGAGGAGCGCGCGTCACGGTCATCGAACGTGGCATCCCGGGCGCCGAGGCTTCCAGCGCGGCGGCCGGAATCCTCGGGCCGCAGTGGGAGTCGGAAGGACCGGGGGCGTTGCTCGAGCTCGGTCTGCGCAGCCGTGCGCTCTATCCCGCGTTCGCATCGGAGCTGCGTGAGCTAACCGGCATCGACATCGGCCACGCGCGATCGGGCCTCATCGAGCTGGCGCTGGACGAGGCGGACGAGGCATCTCTGGCGGCGCGGCGAACCTGGCAGACGGCGCGCGGCTTGCGGGCCGAGCTGCTCACGACGAGCGAGCTGGCCAAGCTGGAGCCGGAGCTGGGCCCCGCGGTCCGGCTGGGCCTGCGTTACGCCGACGAAGGCCACGTACATGCGCGAGCCCTGGCGCGCGCGCTCAGTCAGGCCGCCGCGGTGGTGGGCGCTCGCTTCGTGACAGGTCGTTATGTCCGTCGCGTGACCACGGCAGGCGGCCGCGTGACCGGCGTCGAGCTCGACGGAGAGATGTTGCCCGGCGGGCAGGTCGTCCTTTGCGCGGGGAGCTGGTCGTCCCTGGTCGAGGGCGGTGGCGTGCCGTCGCCGGCGGTGCGGCCGGCGCGTGGCCAGATGGTCGCGATCGAGACGCGCCCCCCCCTGTTCCGCCATGTCCTCGTGGCGCATCAGCGCGGCTACCTCGTGCCCCGCAACGATGGCGTTGCCCTGGCGGGAAGCACGCTCGAGATGGTCGGCTATCGCAAGGAAGTGACGGTGGCGGGCCTGCACGACATCCTCGGCCTTTCGCGCACGTTGGTGCCTGCGCTGGGCGAGGCACCTGTGGTCGAGACCTGGGCGAACTTCCGTCCGCTGTCGCCCGACGGGCTGCCTATCCTGGGCAAGACGCCGATCGCCGGCTTGCTGGTGGCGACGGGCCATCACCGTTATGGGATCTTGTTGACCCCGATCACGGCGCAGATCATCGCCGAGCTCGCCACCGCGGGGACTACCGGCGTCGACATCACGCCGTTTGCGGTCGGGCGCTTTGCGGGGTGAGACTGTGCAGATGCGAGGTGCAATGAGGGCAAGGGCAGCGACGTCCGCGAGCGGCGTCGTGAGCTTCGTGCGCGCCGGCGGCGTGTTGGTTGCGTCGGCACTCGCATGTTTGCTACCGCGCCCCGTCCACGCGCAGCCACCGCCCGCGGTCGATGCCGGGGTGGTCTTGCCCGGGATCGTGGGAGAGGCGCCCATCGCGGCAGGCAACGTCGCGAGCGCGCGGGCCCGTGCCCTCGACGAGGCATTTCGTCAGCTGGTCGAGCGCGCTTACGGAGGGCTCATCGGTGAGATCGGCGGCGCGGCCACCGCGGCTCAAGCGGGCGTGCGGGCAAGCTGGCTGCAGCGGCCGCGACGGCTCGTCCGGGCGTGGAAAGTGCTCGAGGAGAGCGAACAGGCGGGCCTGCTGCGCGTGCGCATCTCCGCAGAGCTCGATGAAGCGGGCATGCGCCGTGAGCTCGAACGCGCACGTGGACCGGCAGCGCCGCGCGGAGTGCCGGCTGGCGCCGTGCCAGTGGCGACGCTCGGCACGCCCGAGTCGGCGGTGGCGCTCACCTCGGCGCTGATCGCGGGGGGCGTGCGCGCCGAGCTGGCGCCGGGGCGTCTAGCCGAGGCGGGCGCGGCCGGGCCGCTGGCCGAACGATCGGGGCGCGGCGTTGCCATCGTGGTCAACGGCCGCGGCGCCGACGAGGGCCGGGTGCGCGGCGGTGGCGTGCGTGCGTTCGCTTGCGAAGTCGAGGTTCGGCTGATCACACCAGGTGGTGCGGCTTCCGGCGGCGATCGCACAGGCAAGGCACGGGCCTTCGATCCAGATGCCAACCGCGCACGCGACCTCTGTTATGGACGCGCCGTCGCGGGCATCGTTCCGGCTCTCTTGCCCGAGCTCGGCAGCCTGGCAGGAGGAGCGGGGGATCTTCGCGCCTACACACTCGATCTCGATTTGAACGAGCCGGCCGCACTCGCGCCCGTGTTGCGAGCCGCCCGCAAGGTGGCCGGTCCCGCCTCCGCTGAGGTCCGTCGCATCGCCGTGGGTCGGGTCGAGATCGCGATCAGCACCCGGCTGGCAGCGCCGGCCCTCCTCGCGGGCATCGCGCGTGAGCTCGGTCCCGTCGCTACCTTGGTTCGCACCGGCAGCGGCGCCGGCGATCGTCTGACCGCGCAGGTGCGCCTGCTCGCCGAGCCGCCGCCCGCGCCACCACCCCCCGCCATGGGGCCCGCGCCCGCGCCGCCACCCACCGGCGCCGCCGCTCCTCAGCCGGCACCGCGATGAAGCGACGTCTCGTCATGCTGTCGGCGGTGCTGCTCGGCTTCGGTTGCGCGACGGCGCCAAAGCCGGCTCCTCGCGCCACCCTCCGGATCGCCTGCAACGTGCCCGACGCGAGCGTCTTCGTCGACGATCAGTTCGTCGGCACCGCAGCCGCCTGGGCCAAAGGTGCGGCGTTCCCGGCAGGCTTTCGTCGCATCGAGGTCCGGCACCCGGCGCACTTTTCTTTCTTCGCCGAGGTCACGCCGAAAGAAGGGCAACGCATCGATCTCGAAGCGCGCCTACGCCCGCAGCTCGATTGACGGCCCGATCGCTGCCGCTCGCAGTCGCTCAGGGAAGCTCGGCGATGTAGAGGCCGAGCACGTCGTCGACCCAGACGTCGAACACGACGGTGCGGGCATCCGGCTCGAGCACGGCGAAGCGATCGACGTCATAGCCGACCAGCCGGGGCGGACCGATGCGCTCCGCCGTACCTTCTTCGAGCGATTCGAACAGCAAACGCGGCGCTTCGCCGACTTCATCGACGAAGAGCAGGCCACCGGGCACGGGGTAATAGAGCGACGAATTGCCGGAGAAACGGCGTTTCTGGCAACTCGGCAGGGCAGCGATCCAGCCCTCGTGAAAGATGCCTCCCGTGATTCTGTCGGACCAGAGGGCAAAGCGGCTGTCGGGCGTGAAGGCGTGAAAGGGTGTCAGGCTGCGCGGCTCGGTCTGTAGCTCGCAGGTGGTCTTCGAGGTCGCGTTGTCGACCACGATGGCGTCGTGCTCGCCGCGGCTGAGATCGAAAGTCTTCGTGATGTAGCTGTAGCGGCGGTCGGGCGAGACCAGCACGCTGCCGACACGTCCCAACGCGACGGCCTTGGCCGGCTCTGCGATGTCGAGGATGAGTTTGGCGTCGCCGACCGTGCTGGTCGCGTTTTCGTAGGCGACCACGCCCACGTCCTTGCCAAAGCCGTCCCACATGATGTCGGCCCGCTGAACCCCGGTCGCGAGGTTGCCGCGGCGATTGCCGGTACTCACATCGACCGAAAAGAGCGTCCCGCTGCCTTCGCCGACAGGCTCGAGCGCGAATAGTGAGGATCCCTCGACCGAGGTCGAGAACCAGCTGACCGATGGGGAGAGCTGCACGTGTTTGGTGCGATCCGCGATGTCGGCGACCGGGGCCATCATGAGCGGTCCCGGACGCGCGCCGACCCCGAAGGAATAGAAGAACCGCGTCCCGTTGGGGGGCAACGTTCCATAAAAGGTCGCTTCGAGACGGTCGAGGCGAGGCAGGCCGCCTTCGGGACCGACCAGCCCCGCATGCACGATCAGATGGCCATCGGCAGGATCGCGGTCCGAACAGAACGCCACCGGCACCGAGGTCTCGCTGTGCGCGTAGCAACGAAGCCCCTCTGGTCCCGTCAGCTTTCGTGGCTTCACCCAGCCGGGCATCCAGGCGTGGACGCCGCCGCGGAACGGCTCGCCACGCGTCGGCGCATGCAGCGGATCGGCGTAGTAGAGGAGCATGTCGCCGTGAAAGCGCGGACGCGTGTACTCGTAAATGCCCTCGTAGCCGAGCGCGAGCGTCGACGTCATCAGCAGGCAGTCGGGATCGCTGCCGTCGCATTTGATCATGCCTCGCGCGCCGCGGGTTGCGTTCACCACCCAGAGCTCCTGCTTTCGGGTGAAGGCGCACCAGCGTTCGAAAGACGCCGGGGGAACCGCATTCGTGCAACCGTCTTGACCACCGACCAGCCAGGCCTGCCCCTCCACGAAGCGACGCGCGGTCGGCAGCGCGACCGGTTGATCGACGTCGATGCTTGGGCTGGTTTCGGGGGCGCCCGCGTCGGCTCCAATGAGACGCGAACACTGAGCGCGCTCGTCGGTTGGATCGCAGCAGCGGCCTTGCGCGCTACAGATTTGGTTGCCGGGACAGACGCCGCCGGCACCGCAGGTGAGCTGGCCCGAAGGGAGCTTGGGTGAGAAGACGCATCCTGCAATGAGGACGAGTAGGGCGAACGCCGCCGGTGGTGTGCGCAGCTCGCGGAGCGTGCGGATGACGGGACTGGGCATCGGTGAGGTCCTCGTGGCGACGTTCAATGCCGCAGGGTCAGGAGCAGCTGCGCGCCATCGCGGGCGAAAAGCGGAGTGAGGGAAGAGGTCGTCGGACCGCGATGCGAGCCCGCGACTCGGGCGGGATCGCCGCGCCCCACCCAGTACAGAAACGCGCCGGTCGCTAGCAGAGTCGGCCCCGCGATGAAGCTGATGGTCGCGGCGTGGGCGGCGCGCTCGCCGCGGGTCTGCTTGCTCATGTCGAAGGCACGTGAGGCGGCGGCGTCGGCCTCGAGGTCGGAAGACGTGCCGCTGGCGACGAGGCCCGCGACGGTGCCGGCCAGCAACGCTGCGATCCCCGTACCGGCAAGAATGTAGCCGGTCATGCGCAGGGCAGGGTTGCCGCGCGGGTCCGCGGCACGTGAACCGAGGCTCATGGGTGTAGGCGAGGGCGCAGAGCTCAGGCGGGACGGCGGCGCTGCGACGGCAGGCGGCGGCGCCGTGAGAGCAACGTTAGGGGCGGGGACCGTCGCGGCTGGAACCGTCTGGCGCCGGGCGATGGACTCTTCGAGACGAAGCACGCTCGCTTCGACCGAGGCTCTCCTTTCGCTCGGAAGGTCTTCGGCCACGCGCAGGTATTCCCGATAGCGAGCGACGGCCGATTCGTACTGGCCGTTCTGCTCGTAGCAGCGCGCCTGATTGTGGAGGTATGTCGGCTTTCGCGTTTCGAGATAGAGCGTGACCAGTCGATCGATGCCTGCCTGCATGGCGCCCGACAGGCAAGCCTTGCGCGCTTCGGTCGACATCGCGGCCTCGTCGATTTCGGCCCGAGCCACGGTAGGGGCGAAGGCGGAGAGGGCCATGACGAAGGCCGCGGTCAGAGAGCGAAGCGCGAAAGGTGGCTCGCGGTTTTGTATCACCAGATCTCCGGTTCGTAGGGCGCCTTCGGCTTGGTCTTCGCTTTCGCAGCAGGCCTTTGCACACCGGCTGGCGATGATGGGGACGACGGCGACCCTGTGACCGTTGGCTTACCGCTTGCCACCGCGCCCCCATCGGGCATGGCCGCCGCCGACTCTTTGCGCGCGACCGCCGCGGGGGGGGGAGTTTCCTCGGGCTTGGGCTTGGCGCTGGAACTCTGGCCCGCTTTGGAATTCGGCGCCGGCGAAGTCGACCTCGGCAATGCGAACCAGATGGCGCCGGCGATTCCGACCAACGCCAGTCCGGCGATCAAAGCCGGGCGACCCCGACGTGGCGTGAGGTCGGCATCGATGGTCCGCAGCATGGTGGCCGACGACGACAGCGTCGACACGTCCGTTCGTTGCGGCACTGCCCGCGCCGGCGCGTTGGTTGCGCCGGTAGTAGCCGCAGGCTCGGTCGGCGACACGGCAAAGCCTGAGGGCAGCGCCGCCGCGGCTCGCGGTGCCAGGCCTTCGGGCAGGTCGGCCAGCGGTATGGCCGCCAGGTCCGCGCGCAGCTCTTCCATCGACGCCTGCCGCTCGGCCGGCGACTTTTTCAGCGCGCGCGCCACAATCTCGTCGAGCGCTTCGGGCACCTGCGGGTTCAGTGATCGGGCCCGTGGCGGCGCGGTCATCATGTGCTCGACGATGAGCTGGCCGGTGCTGGACGCGACGAAGGGCGGGCGCCCACAGACCATCTCGAAGAGAATGATGCCGAGAGAATAGATGTCGGTGCGGTGGTCGACCTCGCCGGTCGCATGGCACTGCTCGGGGGACATGTAGCGGGGCGTGCCGACGAAGGCGCCCTGCTCGGTCTCGAAGCCGCTGCCCGCCAATGTGCGACGGAGCTTGGCGATGCCGAAGTCGAGCACCTTGACCAGCGGGGGCTGGTTGCGGCGCGCACAGAGAAAGAGGTTCTCCGGCTTGAGGTCCCGGTGAACGATGCCCGCGGCGTGGGCGGCCGCCAGCGCACTGGCCACCTGCGCCGCCATCGCGATCGCCTCTTTCAGTGACAGCGGTCCGGCCGCCAGGCGCGAGGCGAGCGACTCGCCCACCAGGCGCTCCATCAATAGATAGGGAATGCCCGATCCGAGCGCGAGGCCCGTGTCGATCACCTCGATGATGTTCTCGTGCCGGATCGCGTTTGCCGCGCGCGCTTCGTTGAGGAATCGCTGCACCAGCTTCGGATCACCGCATAGATGCGGATGGAGGAACTTGACCGCTGCGGTCCGATCCATGAAGTCGTGCCGGGCGAGGTAGACCGCGCCCATACCGCCTTCGCCGAGCTTCGAGACGATCTGGTAGTTTCCCACTCGCTCCGGCACCGCGCCGAGATGCGTCGTCCCGGAGGGGGGCTCGTTGCCGGCCATCGCGGTCGACATCTACGCACTTTTTACCGCCGAGGTGCAACGGCGCTACACGGGGATTGTCTGCCGATCGCAACGTCGTGCCGCAGGGACGAGCCAAAGGACCCGCCGAAGGGATCTCATGCATTCGATCAAGACCTCTCACCTCGTGCTTTCACTCCTCCTGGTTTTCTTCGCCGGAATGAAGGTCAACTCGGCCATCAAGGACGCGATCTGGCGTGCCGACGCGCTACCCACGATCGCGATGGTCTTCAACTTCCTCTCCCCCGTGGGATCACTGTTGATCGCAGGCTTTCTTCTGTTCCGGCCCCGTCCGCCCCTGCGCTGAGCATCAGGAGCCCTGGCCGGCGGCGCGCCGTTTCTGCGGGCCGGTAAAAAGCGTCAGTCTCGAGCCGGCGGGGTTTACCGCGCCGACGGGCCGGATTAACCTCCGCGCACCATCCGACGGGCCGGCCAATGCCGAGCCGAGGGAGCCTTTTCTTCTTCGGGGCGGGGGCGGCAATCGCCGCCGGCGAACGGCTAACGAAGCGGCCGGTCGGGACTTAGCCAAAGGGAGCGATTGATGAGCACAGCCAGCATGAAACCGAGCAGGCGGAATCTTCTGAAGGGGGCAGGCCTCGCGACCGTGAGCGCCGCATTCTGGTACCCCTCCGGCAAGGTTCTCGGCGCCAACGATCGCCTCAACATCGCGGTCATCGGCATCCGCGGACAGGGCGGCGCCCACATCAAAGGTTTCCCGGGACTGCCCGGCGTCCACCTCAAGACCCTCTGTGACATCGACGAGAACACCTACGCCGATCGCATCGCGGAAGTGCAGAAGGCGCGCGGTTATGCGCCCGGCACTGCCAACGACATGCGCAAGGTCTTCGACGACAAGGACATCCACGCGGTCACCTTCGCGACGCCGAACCACTGGCACGCGCTCGGCAGCATCTGGGCGGCCCAGGCGGGCAAACACGTCTACGTCGAGAAGCCTGCCTGCCACACGGTGTGGGAAGGCCGCCAGATGATCCACGCGGCCCGCAAGAACAAGGTGTTGATGGAGGTCGGCTTCCAGAACCGATCGCGCCGCACCACCACCGCGGCGATCAAATTCATCCAGGACGGCAAGCTCGGCAAGGTCTACAAGGCCCGCGGTCTCTGCTTCAAGCCGCGCGAGAACATCGGCCGCTTCCCCGACGGGCCGATGGCAGCGGACGCCAAGCCGATCCCGATGGTGAAGAACAAGCAGCCGTACACGGCCAGCTACCTCGAGAAGGTTCACTACGACCGCTGGATCGGTCCAGCCGCGCAGAAGCCGTTCAACCCGAACCGCTTCCACTACAACTGGCACTGGCAGTTCGAGTACGGCGGCGGAGACACCGCGAACCAGGGACCGCATCAGTTCGACGTGGCTCGCTGGGGCCTCGGCAAGGAAGAGGGACCGGTCAAGGTCAGCTCACGCGGCGATCTCTTCCTGTTCAAGGACTCGCAGCAGGACACGCCGAACGAGCAGACCTCGATCCTCGAGTACGCCGACGGCACCATCCTCGAGTTCTCGACGAGGGGGCTCCCGACCAACGCGGAAGGCGACGGGCTCAAGATCGGCGTCATCTTCTACGGCAGCGAAGGCCGCCTCGAGATCGACGCCGACGGCAACTGGAAGACCTTCATGGGTCCCAAGGGCGACAAGGGTCCCGACTCGAGCAAGATCGAAGACGAGAAGGCCGACGCGACCAACACGGTCGGCACCGGATCGGGCGGTCACTACGGCAACTTCATCACCGCCGTTCGTGCCAACAAGCCCGAGCTGCTCACCTGCGACATCGAGACCGGCTATCGCTCGAGCGTGCTGCCGATCCTCTCGAACATCGCCTACAAGGTCGGTCATGAGCTCAAGTGGGACGGCAAGAAGGAGCAGTTCGTCGGCGATGCCGCCGCGAACAAGCTGCTCAAGCGCGCCGACCGCAAAGGCTACGCGATCCCGACCCTCGGCGGTTCGGGTAGCGCCTAGTCACTGACTGACGACTGACGACTGACGACGGGGAGGTCGACCGCGAGGTCTGCCTCCCCGTTTTGCGTGATGGGGGCGGATCTAGGCGGTAACGCTCGCGGCCATGATCTCGTCCCAGTGCCAGACGAAGTGGCCGGCAGTGGGATCGATCGCGGCGGCGACCATGGCGGTGGACACGACGGCGGCGTCTATGGCTCGGTAGCGTCGCAGCGGCCCTGCCATCAGTGGATTGATCGCCGGCAAGATTGCGCGTGCGACGGCCTCGCCGGGGCGGCTCTCCTGCCGGCTGCCGAGCAGGAGGCTTGGCCGTAGAATCACCAGGCGAGGGAAGCCGAGCGCGGCGACGGCGGCTTCCGCCTCGCCCTTCACCCGCAGATAGAAGTTCTTGGCATCCTTGTCGGCGCCGACCGACGAGACCATCACGAACGTGGTGGCGCCCGATCGCAAGCAGTGGCGTGCGAAGGCGACCACGGCATCTCGGTCGACCGCTGCAAAGGCGGCTTGCGAGCCGGCCTGCTTGATCGTGGTGCCGAGTGCGCAGACGCCGACGACGATCGGGTCCTGCGCCTTGGGCGGCAGGTTGGCGAAGTCGACCACACGCGCGGGCTCGAGCTCGGGCGTCGCTGGAGCTCTTCGCAGGTAGGCGATCACGTGCCCCCAGAGATCCGCTTTCCGCAGTCGCACGAGGCAGTGTCGCCCCACGAGTCCAGTTGCGCCCGCCACGAGCGCGATGCCGGGGCGGGGAGCTGGCGTGGCTGACGACATGTCGGCGTCTTACCAGGCGGTCGCGGTGAGGGCGAGCTGCGATTCCGCGCGCGGGGCGATCCGACCGCTCCGGACCCGCGTCGGCGTCTCTGCAAGGGCTATCGAGTGAAGAAAAGATTCGTCTCGGCCGGCCCCCGCGATGTAACGGTCCGGTGACGGCGACCTGCTTGCTCGTGACAACGAAGCCGCCGGAAAGAGGCCCAGTCGCGTACCTGGGCTTGCGGGAATCCCTCGTCGGATCGTGAGGTTGCACCGCTCGTCCGTACGGGCGCGATGGCCTCGTCACTCGTGCGCGCGCACATCTCGTCGCAGGTGAGGCGAAGGCCGCCAGGCGACTCACCTGAACAAGCGACACGTATTAGAAGCTATTGAATAGATTCCGATGAGTAGATTACATTCACACGCGTCTAATGGCTGGCGGTATCGACATGACGGAACGGGATGCGCTTCCCACCAAGGGGCGCTCCACGACCTCCGATCTCCTCGACGAGCACGAGCTCTCGACGATCGAACGGACATGGCCAGGCGGGCTGACCTCGCGACAGATCGTCGACGTGTTCCAGTCGCGCGGCGTTCGCTTCTCGGAGGCGACGCTACGCAAGTACGTGCAGCTGGGTCTGCTGCCGCGTTCGGTGCGCGTGGGCCAGAAGGGCAAGCACCAGGGCTCGCGCGGTGTCTATCCGACGAACGTGGTCCGTCGGGTGAACACCGTCAAAGCGTTGATGGCGGAGAACCTCACCATCGAGGAGATCCAGAAGTCATTCGCCAACTTCAAAGAAGAGATCGAAGGCATCGAGAAGAGCGTTCAGTCGCTCTTTTCGGACTTCGAGCGCGAGGCGAAGGGGCGGTCCTTCGATCTGCGCCGCCAGAAAGAGCTCGAGGCCGAGATCCTGGACGCCAAGCGGGCGGCCGGAGATCTCGTGCGGCGGATCTCGAATCTCGAGAGTCGACTTTCTAACCCTGGGGCCACGGGGCCGGGCGCCGTCGTCGGGGACGGCAACGATCTGTTCTAGTGCGACGCCCGATCGTCGTGGAAAGCGGGAGGCAAATGGCGGACGACAAGCAGCAGCTGGGGGACGGGGAGATGGCGGGGGAAAGCATCGTTGAGGCCGTCTTGGCGCCCGACGAATCTGGTCACCCCGAGATCGAAAAGCTTCGCTCTCGGATCAACATCAAGGAAGGGCGAGTTCGCTCGAAGACCATCGCGGGCAAGCGTTTGACCCGCGAGGAGCGGCGACTCGCGCAACTCATCGTGTACCCCGAAGACGTGGACAAGCCGGAGACGCGCGCGCACTGCCAGGGCATGCCACGGCCATGCCCGTTCGTGAGCTGCGCGCATCACCTGTACCTGGACGTGAACCCGGAGAGCGGAGCGATCAAGCTCAACTTTCCCCACCTCGAGGTCTGGGAGATGAAGGAGACCTGCGCGCTCGACGTCGCCGACAAGGGCGGAATCACCTTGGAAGAGGTGGGCGAGATCCTGAATCTCACGCGCGAGCGCATCCGTCAGGTCGAGGTGCGCGGCCTTTCGAAGATGCGCGAGCAGACGGCCGACGAATTCGATCCGCCGCCGCCGCCGCGTCCCAAACCCTCGCCCGCCCTGCGCGTGCTACCGCCGTTGCCGGTCGAGACCCCGGTGGAGGCCCCGCTGCCGCCGACCGAGAGCATCGTCGCTGAAGCGCTCGCCCCCGTTCCCGCACCAGTCGAAGTCGCAGCGGCGGCTTCCAGCTAGAAGACTCGGGGGTGGACCGCCACCCACGTCGACTTCGACGCACGAGGGCCGTCCTGCGACTGGCACGCAGGCCCGGATGTCGTCATGATGGAAAGCGATCATGACCAACCAGGCACAGGCACGGACGGCAGGGGGCGCAAGCAGTCCGCTGGGAGCGATCGACGTCGCTCTCGGAGAGCGTCTCATCTCGGCGGCGCTCTCATCGGGCGGTGAATACGCCGACCTCTATTTCGAATACCGATCGGGCGCCGACTTCGTCTACGAGGAAGGGCGGGTGCGCACGGTCGGCCGGGGGGTCGTGCTCGGGCTCGGGGTGCGTGTGCTCAGAGGCGATGCGACCGGCTACGCCTACACCGAGGAGCTCTCCGAGGATCGCATGATCGAGGCGGCGCGCACTGCCGGTCAGATCGCCTCGGGCGGGGGCGCTCCAGCACCGATCGCGCTCACGCCGGTTTCGTTGCCGGACTTCTACCCGGTCAGCACGCCGTCGATCGATCTGCCCGGCCGGGACAAGGTCGACCTGCTTCGGCGCGCCGATGGCGCCGCCCGCGCCGCGGATCCACGCATCGTCCGCGTGGAAGCCTCGCTGTCGGAAGAGTGGCGCGAGGTCCTCGTGATCACCTCCGATGGGCGCTTTGCCCGCGATCGCCAGCCGATGATTCGCTTCGGCGTTCACGCGGTTGCCGAGGAAGGCGGAAAACGGCAAGGCGGCCGCTCGGGGGGGGCGTGTCGCCGTGGCATGGACATCTTTTCGCTGCCCGAGCAGAGCCCCGAGGATCACGGCAAGGAGGCCGCTCGCCTCGCCATCGCGATGCTGGACGCGGTGGAGGCGCCCGCGGGGCCGATGCCGGTCGTGCTTGGGCCGGGTGAAAGCGGGATTCTGCTTCACGAGGCGGTGGGACACGGCCTGGAAGCCGACTTCAACCGAAAGAAGACCTCGAACTACACCGATCAGATCGGGCAGCAGGTCGCCTCCGCCCTCTGCACGGTGATCGACGACGGAACGATTGGCAGCGCCCGCGGCTCCATCAACGTCGACGACGAGGGCCACCCGGGCCGTCGCAACGTACTCATCGAGAACGGCAAGCTGGTTGGCTACATGCAGGATCGCATCTCGTCGCACCACTTCGGTACCCAGCCGACCGGCAACGGCCGTCGCGAGAGCTTTCGTCACGAGCCGCTGCCCCGCATGACCAACACGCTCTTGATGGCGGGCCAGGACGCGCCGGAAGACATCATCAAATCGGTCAAGCGCGGGGTCTACGCCAAGCGCTTCTCCGGCGGACAGGTCAACATCTCGAACGGCGACTTCGTCTTCTCCTTGACCGAGAGCTACCTCATCGAGGACGGCAAGCTGACGGCGCCTCTCAAAGGCGTGAACCTGATTGGCAACGGGCCAGAGGTTTTGCGCAAGGTGGCGATGGTCGGCAGCGACTTCGAGCTGTCGCCCGGGACCTGGACTTGCGGCAAGGATGGACAGTCGGTACCGGTCGGCATCGGCACACCGACAGTGAAGATCAGCGAGATCACCGTGGGAGGGACCCGAACGTCATGAGCGCGCTCGAAAGTCAGACGATGGCGACGAAGAGCCCCGGCGGGCGACGTCCGCTTCCCGATCCCGAGACCTGCCAGCGCTTTGCCGAGGAGATGGTGTCGCTGGCGATGAAGGCCGGGGCCGACGGCGCCGAGGTCCTGGTGCGCGACGGATCCGAGCTCGAGGTCAAGGTGCGCCTAGGCGAGCCCGAGCTGGTCAAGGAAGCCGGCAGCCGCGCGCTCGGATTGCGCGTGATCAAGGACGAGCGGGCCGCGGTGACCTACACTTCGGACTTCAGCCGGGCAGGGCTCGAGACGTTTGCTCGCGAGAGCGTGGAGCTGGCGGCGCTGGCCGAGGCGGATCCGTTTGGAGCGCTGCCCGCGCGCGAGCTGATGGCGCGGCAGATCCCTGAGCTTGACCTCTGGGACGAGGCGGTCACGTCGATCACGGTGCGTGAGGCGATCGATCGGGCGCGCAGGGGCGAAGCGGCGGCACGCAAAGCCGACGCCCGGGTCACGAATTCGGACGGCGCCATCTTCGGGCGGGTCATGTCCGCCGCCGCGTTTGCGACCTCCGCGGGTTTTGCCGGCAGCTACCGCGGCACCAACGCCTCGATGGTGGTGGAACCGATCTGCGACGACGAGGACGGCAAGAAGCGCAACGGCTACCACTGGACCTCTTCGCGCTTCAAAGCCGATCTGCTCGACGACGAGGAGGTCGGGCTCGAAGCCGCGCGCCGCACGCTCGCCAAGCTCGGCGCCCGCAAGGTAGCGACCTGCGAGGTTCCCGTCATCTTCTCTCCCGACTGTGCGCGCAGCGTTCTTGGCCAGCTGGCCGGCGTGATCTCGGGCGGCGCCGTCTGGCGCAAAAGCACGTACCTCGAACAGCGGGAGGGATCCCCTGTCGCGTCGTCGTTGGTGACGATCGTCGACGATCCCCTGGTTCCGCGCGGGCCCGGGTCGCGGCCATTTGACAGCGAAGGGTTGGCGGTCCGAACCAACGTCATCATCGACGGCGGCGTGCTCAAGACCTTCCTTTGCGATACCTACGCCGCCCGCAAGCTCGGCCGCAACTCGACAGGCTCCGCCGGCCGGGGCATTGGCGGCAGTCCCCACGTGACGACGTCGAACTTCATTCTGCGGGCGGGCTCTAGCGATGCTGCCGATCTCGAGAAGCTACCGCAGGGGCTCTACGTCACCGAGCTGATGGGCTACGGCTTCAACCCCGTGACGGGAGACTTCTCGCAGGGCGCCGGTGGCTTCTGGATCGACAAGGGCGAGCGCATTCACCCGGTCAGCGAGATCACGATCTCGGCGAACTTCGACGACCTGCTAAAGGGCATCGACGCCGTCGCCAGCGATCTCGACACACGCTCCTCGATCCAATCGCCGACCTTCCGGGTCGCACGGATGACGATCGCAGGTAGCTGAGGCCCCTTACCGGGGCATGTCGCGATTGGCGACCAGCGGGGCCAGGGCCGTGAGCACCTGCGGGTGCAACGGCCCGTTCGAAGCGATGATCCCTGTGCGGTTCACCAGCTCGGGGCGGTCGAAGGCGAGGGGATCGCCGTGCACGTCGGTGATCTTTCCGCCCGCGGCCAGGAGGACCGCCGCCGGACCACAGGTGTCCCAGATCTTGGTGCGCGACCCGGGGTAGACGTACAGATCGCGCCGACCGTCCGCGACCATGGCGACCTTGACGCCGATGCTGCCGACGTTCACCTCGTCCGTGATGCCGAGCGAACGGCGAAACGAATCGACGTCACCGGTTCGGTGCGACTTGGAAGCGACGAGGCGGATGCCCGGCGGTGCCGCGAGTGTCGTGGTGGCGAGCGGGACCATCGGCTGCCCCGTGCTCTCCTTGTAAGCGCCGGCGCCGACGATCGCGGTGTACACGTCGCCGTTGGCGGGCATCGCCAGAACTCCCATTCGTGGCTGTCCGTCGACGCACAGGCCGATCATCACGCAGAAGCCGTCATCGCCGTTGATGAAGTCCCGCGTGCCGTCGATCGGGTCGACCATCCAGACGCGGCTGTGTTGCAAGCGAGCGCCGCTGTCCGGCACCTCTTCGGAAAGGATGGCGTCGCCGGGGAAGGCCCGGCCCAGCCGCGCGACGATGAGATCGCTGGCTTCCCGGTCGGCACGCGTGACAGGCTCGTCGCCCGGTTTGGTCTCGACGTCCATCGAGGTTCGCCAGTAACGCCTGACCAAGGTGGCAGCTTCCATCGCCGCCTGGCGGGCAGCGAAGAGCTCGGCGGCGAGCGGGTGCGAGGCGAGGGGGTAGGAATTTTCGTTGTTCATGAGGCAGAGGTCGTGGTCGAGGGCGTGACGCTGGGGGAGTCCATGGCGGCGAGGTCCTGGGCCAGGGTGCGACGACCCAGGAGGAAGACGATCCCGGCTGCCGCCATCAAAAGCCCAGCGCCGATGACCGGCCAGCGAAGCCCGACCACGTCCGATGCCATGCCGATCAGAGTGGGGGAAGGGCCATCGCCGAAGACGTGGATCCCGAAGCTGTAGACCGCAAACCCGCGCGCGCGAAGATCGGCGCTGAGCACGTTGGTCATGGCGGCATTGAGCGGACCAATCGGCAAAAAGAGCAGCAGGAGCGTGACGAACATCGCCGGCCAGAAGATAGCAGGCGCAGGTGCGAGCACCGACGCGAGGGAGAACGGCACCGAGGCCAGCAGCGCGACGCCCGAGAAGACGAAAGGCCCTTGGGCCGAGCGACGCGACGAGCGGTTGCCGAGCGCGCCGCCGATCAAGGTTCCCAGAAAGCCCGCGACGACGAGACAGAGCCCGAAGAGAAACGACGCTTGCGCCAGCGGAATGCCCCGCTCGCGCACGAAGTAGGTCGGCATCCAGAAGGCGAGTCCGCCGATCGAGAAGGTGTAGAGAGTCTGCCCGACGGTGTTCACGACGAAGCTCTTGCGCGCCCACAGCGTGCGCAGCGACTCCGCGAGAGACAGCGGCGTGGACGCGGCCGCGCCCCTGCCATCGAGGTGCCCGCGGGGCGGCTCGGCCAGCAGCAACAAGGACAGGCCGAGCACGATCCCCGGCCCACCCGCGACGAAAAACGCCGCCCGCCATCCGTGGCTTGCGCCCACCTGCCCGCCGAGCATGTACCCGAGCGCGCTGCCGACAGGGATGGCTGCATAGAAGATCGCGAGCGCGCCGGAGCGACGCTCGGGTCGATAGAGATCCGAGATGAGTGACGGCGTGACGATGGCGTAGCTCGCTTCGCCGACACCGACCAGCGCCCGAGCGAAGATCAACGCGAGGAAACCGGTGGCGACGCCGGAGCCGATGGTGGCGAGGCAGAAGACCAGCACACCGATGGTGGCCAGGCGCAGGCGCGGTCCGCGATCGCCCAGCCAGCCCATGATCGGACACGCTATCGCATAGACGAAGATGAAGACCGTGCCGAGCAGGCCCGCTTGCTGCCCGCTGAGGTGGAGCTCTGCGATGATGAGCGGCAGGATGCCGGCGCTGACGTAGCGATCTAAGTAATTGAGGACGTTGATCCCGGTCAGGACCCCGAGGGCAGCCGCTGGCCGTTTGATGAAGCCCACGAGGCCCTGGCTATCACAGCCGCCACTAGGACGGCCGGAAAAATCAAGGTACAGTTCGCGCCATGGCGTCACTCATGGACATCCTTTCGGCCCCGGGAACCAAGGTCAACGTCGTCGCCGACTGCGAGCGCCTCATCGAAGAGGAGGTCGGCTCCAAAGGCCTGCTCGGCCTTCCGATCAAGGCCGCCTACGCCATCGTCAAGGCGGTCAAGCCGGGCTTCGTGCCCGAGGTGATCGAGAACATGCTGCCCGACTTCTCGCTCAAGCTCGATCCGCTTTACCAGCAGGCCAAGGCGCAGAACCAGCCGGTCTCGGCCTTCCTGGGCGGTCGTTCCGGCGAGGTGGCCGAGGCGCTGCTCGCGATCACTGACGGACGCGCACAGCGCGCGAAGAACCAGAATCTGAAATCGGCTTACGAGAAGCTGCGTCCGATGGCGAAGAAACACGTCGAGGCGGCGGTGCCTCGCGTCTCGCGCCTCATCGAGAAGTACGACCGCGCCACCCCGGCGGCGCCTGCCCCCACGACCTGATCCCCGCCGCGCCGTTCGCCGAGCTGGCGACCGCGATCAGCGCGGACGCAGATCGATGATCGCCAGCTCCGGGCGGCAGTTCAGCCGCACCGGAGCGCGCGAGGTCCCGATACCCCGGCTCACGTAGAGATGGCTGCCGTTGTGTGAGTAGAAGCCGCGAAGATAGCGGCGTCCTCCTTCGGGTAGCCAGAGTGGGCCGATGAGCGGCAAGACGACCTGTCCGCCGTGGGTATGGCCGGCGAGCGCGAGGTCGAAGCGGCCGCCGATCTCCGCGAAATGATCCGGAGCGTGCATCAGCACCAGCTTGAACGAGTCGAGCGGGGCGCCGGTCAAGGCCCGCCCGAGATCCGGGGCGCCGGTCGACGGATCGTCGAGCCCTGCGATCCAGAGATCGTCGCGGGCTGCGGCGCCGGCATTCTCGAGGAACCTCACGCCAAGACCGGCATAAAAGCCGCGTTCGTCTTCGTTGAGCGTCCAGCGCTCCCAGTTTCCGCGCACGGCCCAGATGCCAAGCGGTGCCGAGAGATTGGCGAGCAGATCCTTGGCGGGCTCGAGTTTTCCCGCATCGACCGTGTCGCCCGTGATGACGATGAGGTCGGGGTTCTCCTTGCGAATGAGTAGAACCAGCGTCCGCTCGCGGGGGCCGAAGCCCTGCGTGTGCAGATCGCTGAGGTGAGCGATCCGCAAAGGGCGACGAACCTTGCCGACGAAGGTCTGTCGGGTGACCTCGATCCGCTTGGGTTCGATGAAAAATGCGTACGCGGCCGTGAGGGCGACCAGCGCGAGGAAAATGAAAACGAAGGGGCGAGGCGATCTACGCCGAGGGTCTGTCGAACCTTCACGAGCGGCGAGCATGCACCCTCCGGCAAATGGCCCGAAACGTCGTCCCCCTCGTTGCGTGAGGCAACTGCCTCCGCACCGCCCCCCTGAATCTCCACATTACTCCAACGCTCGAAGGGCCGCAGAGTTCTGGCGCTGGCCGATCGGACAGGTACGGAAACGTTTTGCACGCTGTGACCCCTTCCCGGTTGTCCCCCAGCCGGCAGACGCAGGCAACGCGTCGCATGCCCAGAAGTCGCGACAGCCCTGCCCGCAGAAGTTTTGACCTCTGCGCGCGCGGGCCCAGGCCACTATCCAGACCATGGCATCGCTGGGTATCTCCAAAGCTGGACCGCGCGACCGGTTGCGCGTCGGTCTCCTCCTGACTTCGTTCGTCATCGCGTCGCCGGAGGCGC
>JANNNO010000288.1:0-48432 GCA_031398585.1 Myxococcales bacterium
GTGTTTCGCCTGCTCGACGAGCCTTCGATTCGTCAGATCGCGCTTGGCGCACGTGAATTGAAGCGACAACCGGCGCTGGTGCAGCAGTCGCTGGAACAATTCTGTGCGGCGATGGGCTCGCTCGATGGCGATGCCACGGCCAGTGATGGTCTGCTGCGGGAGATCGCAACCCAAGCGCTTGGCACCGAGGCCGCACGGCGCGCCTTCGAAGGCATCGTGGCACCTCCGCCGGTGGACGAGATGCTAGGGCCGGTGGCATTCGCCGATGTCGAAGCGCTGTCCCTGGTGCTCTCGCGCGAGCAGCCGCAGACCATCGCCCTCGTGCTGGGCGCACTGGAACAGGCGCGCGCGGCCGCCGTGATGAAACTTCTGCCGGAGAACCTGCGGCCGCACGTCCTGCGCCGCCTGGCGACCCTTGAATCGGTTGCGCCCGAGGTCCTCAAAGAGGTCGGCGCGGCCCTGCAGGCGGAGCTGCGCAGCTCTGCTGGGGGCAGCAGCCGCCGAGTCGATGGCCGTGGCAGTGCGGTGTCGATGTTGCGCAAGGTGCCGGCCGCGCAGCAGACCGAGGTGGTGGGCGAGATCGAAAAAGAGGATCCCGAACTGGCCGCCGAGCTGCGCAGCAAGCTCTTCACGTTCGAGGACATTGGCAATCTCAACGATCGCGACATCCAGACCTTCATCCGCGAGATCGACACCGGTCGACTCGCGGTCGCGCTCAAGGGATCGAGCTCGACGGTCGCGGACAAGGTGCTCAAAAACATGTCGAGTCGCGCGGCCGAGATGATGCGCGACGAGATGTCGGCGATGGGGCCACTGCGCCTCGCCGCGGTCGAAGAGGCGCAGGCAGAGCTGGTCAAGGTGGCGTTCAACCTGGTCGAGCAGGGGCGCATCACGCTGGTCGGTCCGTCGGACAAGATGGTCTAACCCGGGATGGCGCTCTTCGAGATCACTGGGCAGCAGCTGCGACGGCCCGCCTTCCTCGAAGGCGTGCAGACGGGTTCACGCGTAGCGACGGCCGCATTTCTCGCCGAGCATAAGAAGGCCTTTGCGGCGGTCGCGCCCGAGGTGAAGCCAGCTGACCTGACATCACCGCTCACCGCCGCGCCGATGCCGACAGAGGAGATCGCCGACCTTGCGCCAGCGGTCGAGGTCGAGGTGTTGCCACCGGCGCCACCGACTCCACCGCCGGCGCCGATCGTCGACATGTCGCGCATGGAAGCAGCCATCGATCGTCTGCGCATGCTCTCGGATCGTCTGGCGGCTGAAGCGCGGGCCGACGTGCTCGAGCTGGGACTGATGGTGGCGCGCAAGGTGGTGGAAGGTGAGCTGGCGGTCAACGCCGATCGCTTGATAGGCGTGGTCAAGTCGGCAGTGAGCCGGGTGGGTGAGTCGCGACGGATTGTCGTACACCTCTGTCCCGAGGACGCCGAGCTTTTGAACGGTATCGATGCGGGCAAGTCGACCGCGCTCGATCGCATCGGTCGCGGGTCGGCCAAGATCGAGATCGTGACCGACGAGTCGCTGGGCCGCGGTGACTGTGTCGTCGAAGGCGAGCACCTTTCGGTGGACGCCACGCTGGACGCCAAGTTTGCCGAGATCCGTCGGGCGCTGATGGAAGCGGCCTGGGAGGACGGACGATGAGCCTCATCGACGTAGCGAAGCTGGAAGCGCGGCTGCGCCAGGTCGATACGGTCGTCACGTCCGGTCGGGTGACGCGTGTGTCGGGCATCGTGGTCGAGGCGGCGCTGCCGCAGGTCGCGGTCGGCACCGCCTGTGTCATAACCGCGATGGGCGGGCGGCAGGTGATGGCCGAAGTGGTCGGCTTTGCCGGGCCGCACGTGCTCTTGATGCCCTTCGGGGATCTGGCGGGCATCGGCGAGGGATCGCCGGTGGTGCCGCGCTCGGCCGCAGGATCGATCCCGGTCGGCGACCAGTTGTTGGGGCGGGTGGTCGACGCCGCGATCGAGCCGATCGATGGGCTGGGTCCATTGTCGCTTTCGCACCGTGCGCCTCTTGCAGCGGTGCCGCCGCCGGCGATGAGCCGCAAGCGCATCTGCCGTCCGATGGAGCTGCGCGTGCGCGCGCTCGACTCTCTTTTGACCTGCGGCCAGGGGCAGCGGCTCGGCATCATGGCCGGTCCCGGCGTCGGCAAGAGCGTGTTGCTTGGCATGCTGGCGCAGAACGCGGCTGCCGACGTGATCGTGGTCGGCCTCATCGGCGAACGTGGGCGCGAGGTACGCGAGTTCGTCGAGCGGGATCTGGGCGTCGGGTTGCGACGTTCGGTGGTGATCGTGGCCACGGGCGACGAGTCGCCGCTGGTGCGCGTGCGCGCGGCGATGGCGGCGACGGCGGCCGCGGAGCACTTTCGCGCGCGCGGTGCCAACGTCCTGCTGTTGATGGATTCGTTGACTCGTGTGGCGATGGCACAGCGGGAGATCGGCCTTGCCGCGGGCGAGCCGCCCACCTCGCGCGGCTACCCGCCGTCGGTCTTCGCCATGTTGCCGCGGCTGGTGGAGCGCGCGGGTAACGACGCCGGCGAAGGCAGCATCACCGCTTTGTACACGGTGCTCGCCGAGGGCGACGACCTCAGCGATCCGGTGGTCGACGCGGCCCGCGCTGCCCTCGACGGACACATCGTGCTTTCGCGCAAGCTGGCCAATGGCGGTCATTTCCCAGCCATCGACGTGCTTGCCAGCGTCAGCCGCGTGATGACCGACATCGTGACGCCCGAGCACCGCGATCTGGCCCTGGGTGCCCGCGAGCTGCTGGCGGCCTATCGCGATTCGGCCGACCTCATCGAAGTCGGCGCTTACGTGGCGGGCAGCAATCCACGCGTCGATCGGGCAATTCGCTGCCGGGACGCGCTCAACGGGTTCTTGCGGCAAAAGGGCAACGAGACGCCGAGTTTGGCCGAATCGCTGGCCGCTTTGAAGAAGGCTTCCACGCCGCCGCCCGTGCCGCCGCCGGCACAAGGGGCAGCCGCGGCAGCGTTCGCAGCAGGGAGGGATCGTGCTTAAGGTCGTCGTTCCACTGGTGTTCATGCTGGCCGCCGATGGACAGGTCGCGGGCAAGCCCGAGGCCGTCAAACCGGCCGCTGCCAGCAAGGGCGGCGCGACTGAAGCGCCGCCGAAAGCTGCCGCCGAAGATCGCGGTCACACTCCGGCTGCCGCAGGCAGCAAGCCGGCTGCCGCAGGCAGCAAGGCCGCCGACCAGGCGGGGCACAAGGCCGACAAACCCGCCGACAAAGATCACGCGATGGTCAAACGCCCGCCCTCGGGCCGGGGGGAGACCGAGCGTTCCACGCCCCCGCCGCCGGGAATCAGCACCCCCGCCTTGCAGGAGGAGTGGAAGGAGCGCGCGGGCGCGCAGAAGGCCGCCTCCGAGCGTGAGCGGCTCGAGTCCCTGAGCTCGGAGCTGGCGCGCACGCGGACGGCTCTGCGAGACGAGACCACGCGGCTCGAAGAGATCATGGCGAAGGCCAAGCAGCAGGGGGCGACCAAGCCACCGGCTGCGGCGCCAGCGCCGGCTCCCTCCACGGCGCCGGCGCCTCCCGCGGGCACGGCCCCGGCGTCACCGGCGACCACGGGGCCGCAGACGCCGGCGAACATGCCGGTCGGCGATCCGCTGGCGCCCAGCGCCTACTACCGTCCTGCGCCGCCGCCGCCGAACTTCGCGGTGCAGGTCGAGGTCGTGTCGAAGGCGATGAAGAGCATGAAGCCCGAGCAGGCCGCTGGGATCCTGGGGCACCTCGAGCGCGGCCTGGCGGCCGAGGTCTTGCAGCGAATGCGACCGGCGGACGCGGGCTCCATCCTCGGCTTCCTGAAGCCCGAGGTCGGTGCGGCGCTGGCCGCCGAGATCATGAACCGACCACCGCTCCGCCGCGACAAGGACGGGGACAAGGACAAGCCATGAACACCTCACGCGCATCGTCGTCGGTCGCCAGCGGCATCGGAGCCGAGAGTCGCGGCAAGGTCGGCGGCAAGACGAAGGGCGTCTCGGACTTTGCGAAGATGCTGGGGCAGACGCCTGACGTGGGCGGCGGGGCGGCAGCCGTCGCTGTCGCGGGCGGTGTCGCGGATGCTTCCGGTGTCGCGGGCGGCGAGGGCGATGCGGCGAGCGTTCCGGGCGGGGCCGGCGAGGCCGCGAACAACGGAGCGGGGCTCGACGGTGACGGGATGGGCGTGGCCGGATCGGACGAAGGCCATGGCGCCGCGCCGGGTTCTGGCGTCGGCGAGGGCGTGGCTGCGTCGGCCGGTGAAGGGTTCGGCGACTCGAACGCGCAGGCAGATCGGCAAGACGGTACACGTGCCGAGCCGATGGCTGCTGCATTCGTGAATCGTCGCGCGGGCGCCCAGGCTGGCGAAGGTGGCACCTCGTCGGAGGCGAACTTCGAGGCCGCCGACGGCAAGTCTGCTGGTGCTTCGCGCTTCGCACAGCGCTTGACCGTGGCTCTGCAGGCTCGCAGCCAGACGGCCTCCAAGGACGCGATTGCCGAGTCACCTCCGCGCCCTGGGTCGGTGTCCAGCGACGCGGGTGGCGGGCGCGCGTCGTCGCTAGCACCGGCTTCATTGCCGACGAACAGGACCGGCTCCACCATGACGACCGGCGAAAGGGGCAGCAACGACTTCGGTCTCGGTCTCGGCCGACCTGCGCCCCGCACCCTCTCGACCGCGGCCGCGAGGCTGCTCGCTCCGCGGCTCGGCCGGGACGTGTATGCACACGCTGAGGCGGCGCCCGAGGCGAGCCCTGCTACGAGCGAAGTTTCATCGTCGCGAGCCACGACGGCGATCCGTGGCTCGCGCGCGGGCGTGAGCCGGGCGGCCGCAGTGACGGCGTCGGAGAGTGCTCGACCGCTGCTCGACGGGGCGATTGAGGCGTCTCCGGCCGGAGTCGATAGCGTGCGCACCGCTGCCAAAATCCCCCTCTTGGGGGGCGCGGAGAAGCCCACTGACAGTCCCACGAAGTCCGTTGCTGTCGGCACCGGTGGCGCTGCGGCCGGGAAAGCGAAAGCCGCTCTCGTTGCGACGAAGGGAGTCGAATCGTCGCAAGCCGATGGGCTGCCCGCGGCCGGCGCCGAGATCAAGCCGAACGCGGAAGTCGCGGCCGCAGACGAATTCGTCGCTGCGCAACCCGATCTCGGGCCGCAGGAGGGCGATCTCGTTGCTGCGAAAGCCGATTTCGTCGCGGCAATTGATGATGTCGTTGTTCCCGGGGATCTCCCGGTTGGCGCAGACTTCCCCGCGGACGAGACCGCCCGTGCCAAAGACGGTCTGCCGGCCATGGGAACCAAGCCCGGGACGGGGGCCATGACGGGCGACGCGCCGACTCTCGATGTTGCGGCCAGAGCTGGCGCGTCGAGCGGCGAAAAGGGCGAGGGGCGCTCCGATGCCTCTCCGCCCGGAGCGAGAAGCGTTCCCTGGCGCAAGGACGAACGCGCTGATGTGCGCAGGGCCGCGGCCGCGCCGACTTCTGGCGACGAGCAGCCGCTGCGCGCCCCCCGCGGTACCTCACGCCTCATCGGCCGCGTCGAGGACGTGACCGACGCGAAGCCTCCCGCCGCAATGAAGGCATCTTCCGGGGTCGAGGTCGAGGTCGAAGGCCGCGGCCGCGAGCTGGCGACGCCGGTGCTGCCGCCAGTCCCCACGGCCCCGGTCGAACCGGCGCGCCAGGCTACCGGCGTGATGCGGAGCGATCTGGAGCTTGCGGTTCGCGCTCTGCCGCGCGCCTGGGAGACCCTCGCGATCGAAGAGGACGAGGCGCCCGTCGCCGAGACGTTCACGCCGAAGGTGACTCTCGATCACGGGGTCGGTGCAGAGAACCTGGCCAGCGGCTCTCACCCGCGGCCGCAGGAGGCGCCGCTCGGCGATGATCGCGCCGACCGCGATCCTGAGGCCCCCTCCTCGTGGGAGAGCCTCGCGATGGCGTCGCAAGAGGAGCCGAGCGAAGAGATCTTCGATCCCGCGGGCCGCGTCTCGTCGTCCGCGGCGCGCAGTGAGGACGAGGCCGCGCAGGTCCCGCGGCCGGCCGCCACCGTCCTGGCGCCGACTCCCCTCCCGCCGCCAGCTCCGCGACAGACCGATGTCACGGTCGACCTCGACCTCGACGATCTCGTCACGTTCATGGCCCGCAAGGCCCCGGTTCGTGAGCGCCTGCAGCACGAGGAGGCGCTCGCCGCGCCGGGAAGCTTGCCAGGAACTCAAGTGCTCGCGCCGGTTGTGATCGGCAATGATTCTCTCAACGACCTGCCGAACGCTCAGCGCGGCGCGGGTGCCCTCGACGCCATGGATTCGTCGGGCAACCGTCGGCTCTCGGCAGACGACGAGGCGCCCGCTGAAACCGCCGCCAAGCCTCGTGGGGACGCCGAAGTGCTCTTGTCGAAGCCGGCTCTGCCACTGCCTTTCGAGTTGCCCCTGCCCCGGGAGGCTCAGGAGATCTCTGCGCCCCCGCCGGCGCTCTCGGCGCTCGCTCTGCCGCCGGAAGCGGCCGAGCTGCTGACGCACCTGAAGGACGATCCCAGCGCGCAGATCTCGATCATGAAGAACGCTGCGCACGTCTCGATCGAGAGCGAGGACGGCCGCGGCCTCGACCTGCATGTGCGCCTCTTGCCAGAGGGGGCCGACATTCGAGCGTCAGGCGAGTTGGCGCCAATGATGCAAGCACGAGCTGGTGAGCTCGGGCAGGCCTTGGCCGCCGAGGGTGTGACGCTAGGTCGATTTCAAATGGACAATCAGATGAGCCAGCAGAGCGGTCGTCAGGACAGTGAGGAGCGGCGCGCCCGCCAAGAATCCGACGCGGCCGATGCGTTCGATCGGGCAACGGGGCGATCGGCCGGCCGCAGCGGTGGCTCTGTCAACGAGACGACGGCGCCCGTGCGGACCAGCGATGGCCGCATTCACGTCGAGGCTTAGCGAGAGGCAAAGGGAGCGAAACCATGGTTCCAGTGAACAACTTCAAAGGCTCGGCGGCCTCGCCCGATCGAGAGGTCGGCGGCCCGATCGGTTCGAACAAGCTCGGTAAGAACGAGTTCCTCAAGTTGATGATGGCCCAGCTGGGCAATCAGGATCCGACCGCCCCGAGCGACAGCCAGGCCTTCGTGGCGCAGCTGGCGGCCTTTGCGACGCTCGAGTTGCAGCAGAACGCCAACACCAACATGGAGAGCCTGCTGCTGGCTCAGGCATCGGCCAATCAGACGGCGATGACCAACTTCGTCGGCAAGGAGGTCGTCTTCAAGACCGACTCGGTCGAGCTCAACGATGGCGACCCGGCGATCACCGAGGCGGCGCTGAGCAAACCTGCCAAGAACGTGACGGCCGTCGTGGTCGACGATCAGGGCAAGACGGTACGGACCATGCAGTTGGGTCCGCACGACGCCGGCGCCGTGACGGTCGAGTGGGATGGGCGGGATGACAACGGGACGAGGCTCCCGGCTGGCTCTTACAAGATGCGAGTGACCGCGCAAGACAAAGAAGGCGAGACCATCGCGGTGGAACAGCGAGGCAGCGGTCACGTGACCGGCATCGCTTACGAGGACGGAGTGGCGATGGTCAAGATCGGCGGAACGAAGATCAAGGTTTCGGAAATCATCGAAGTCAACGAAAGGAACACCAAATGAGTCTCATGACAGCTCTCTATTCAGGGGCCAGCGGCCTCGAGGCCAGCAGCCTCGAGCTGTCCGTGGTCGGTGACAACATCGCCAACGGCAACACCATCGGGTTCAAGGGCAGCCGCGCCGCCTTTGCCGACGCCATGGCTCAGAACCTCATCGGCGACTCGTCCAGCGGCAACGGCGGACAGCGTGGTCTCGGCGTCAAGCTGCAGGTCGTGCAGAAGATCCTTTCGCAGGGTGCGCTGGTCAACACCGGCGTCGCGACCGACCTCGGCATCGAGGGCGCGGGCTTCTTCGCCGTCGCGGGCACGCGAAACGGTCAGACCGGCACGTTTTACACCCGCGCCGGGCAGTTCACGATCGACAAGGATGGCTACATGACCAACCTGTCGGGCATGCGCGTGCAGGGCTACACCGCGGACTCCGCTGGTGTCATCTCGGGCGCTCAGGTCGGCGACTTGCAGGTTGGCAACGCGAGCACCAACCCGCGCTCCACGACCGAGATCACCATCAAGGCGAACCTCTCCGCCACCGCGACTACGCCAGCAGGCGCGTGGGATCCGGCGGACGCGGCCAACACCTCGAACTTCACCGCGGCGGTCACCATCTACGACTCGCTCGGCAAGTCCCACCAGGTCGACGTCTACTACCGCAAGACGGGCGCAGGCGCCTGGTCCTGGTACGCGCTCACCGACGGCGCCAACCTGACCGGCGGCACCGCAGGCACCGCGACCGAGATTGCGACCGGCACCATGACCTTCGGCACCGAGGGCCAGCTGCTCACGTCGACCAAGGCGGGGACCTTCAACCCGCGCGGCGCGGTCAACCCGCAGCCTCTCGCGTTCGACTTCGGAACCCCGACCGCGACCAGCGGCGAAGGCCTCGACGGCATCACCCAGTTCGCGGCCGGCTCGACCACGAGCTTCACCAACCAGGACGGCTACGATTCCGGATCGCTGGTGCGCGTGAGCATCGACAACACCGGTAACGTCATGGGTGTCTTCAGCAACGGTCAGACCCGGACATTGGCACAGATCGCTCTGGCCAACTTCGAGGCACCCGACCAGTTGACCCGCGTGGGTGGCAACCTCTTCAGCTCGAACCAGCAGTCGGGCTCGCCGAGCATCGGTGAGGCGGGCTCTGGCGGTCGTGGCCAGATGGTCGGCGGCGCGCTCGAGCAGTCGAACATCGACATGGCCCAGGAGTTCATCCGCATGATCGCGTCGCAGAGAGCCTTCCAGGCCAACTCGAAGACGCTGACCACCGCGGACACGCTCCTTGGCGAGTTGATGATGCTCAAGCGCTGATTGATGGCGATGACCTTGACGGCGAGCTTCGGATTGCAGGCGGGATGGGCAGGCGAATGATTCACGTGACTCGTCTCGACGGCACCGAGCTCGTCGTCAATGTCGACCTCATCGTCACCATCGAACGGACGCCCGACACGGTCCTGACGTTGACCACGGGCGACAGGTTCATGGTGAAGGAATCTCTGGAAGAAGTCGTGACTCGGGCGGTGACCTGCAAGTGGCGGATGGCGCAGGGTCCGGGCACGCCGGCTGGCCTCGACGCAATTGTCGAAGCCATGCGTGAGAAGAAAGTCGGGGAGGAATAGCACATGGATATCGCAACGATTGGCGGGCTGGTGTTCGCCATCTTCTGCATCCTCTTCGGGCAAGCGCTCGAAGGTGGGCACGCCAGCTCACTGATGCAGCTGACCGCAGGCATCATCGTGGTCGGCGGTACCGTCGGTGCCGTCATGGTCGCCAATCCGATGAAGGACTTCATCGCGGGTCTGAAGGCTTTCAAGATCGCGCTCAAGAACCCGAAGCACGACCTTGGCAAAATCATCACGGAGATATCGGAGCTGGCTGCGCTGGCCCGACGCGACGGCGTGCTGGCGCTCGAGCAGCGCTTGCAGGCGATCGAGGATCCTTTCATGAAGCGCTCGGTCGGCTTTCTGGTCGACGGCGTCGATTCTGCGGTGGCGCGCGACGCGCTCGAGACCGAGATCCACATCGAGTTCGAGGAAGGCACCGTGGCGGCCAAGGTCTGGGAGGCCGGCGGCGGTTTCGCTCCGACGGTCGGCATCTTGGGCGCCGTGCTCGGTCTGATTCACGTCATGGAGAACTTGTCGGACCCGACCAAGTTGGGTCCCGGTATCGCCGTCGCATTCGTCGCAACGGTGTACGGCGTCGGTCTGGCAAACCTGCTCTTTTTGCCCATCGCGACCAAGCTGAAGCGAAGGTTGGCGGTCGAGAAGGAACGCAAGACGATCATCGCCGAGGGCGTGCTTTCGATTCAGGCGGGCCTCAACCCGCGTGTCATCGAAGAGAAGCTGAAGTCGTATGCCGGCGGTCACGTCGGTCACGCGCCCAAGAAGTAGACGTTCGGAGACCCTGGCGCGTACCGTTCGATGGCGAAGAAACAATCACACCCGGAGCACGAGAATCACGAGCGTTGGCTCGTCTCGTACGCCGACTTCATCACGCTTTTGTTCGCATTCTTCGTCGTCTTGTACGCCACGAGCCGCGTCGACAACAAACGCGTTCAGCAGGTGCAGCAGTCGATCAAGTTCGCGATGCACTTCAAGGGGTCAGGCGGCGTCGGCGAGCTGCCGCTGTTCGAAGGGCCGCTGTCCGAAGGCGGCTGCGCCACCAATGTCGGCAACGGACAGCGCAGTCAGGTGCTCGAAGCGCGCAAGGAGGCCGAACGCATCCGGCGCAAGATCAAGCGACGGATCGAACAGGCGCTGCTCAACAAGCCCGAGAACCAGAAGGCAGTCTCGATCGAGTTGGAAGGCAAACGGGTCATCGTTCGGCTGTCGGCCTCGCGATTCTTCGATCCGAACCAGGCGGCCATCCGTCCCGAGATGATCCCGGTGCTGGATGTCCTGGCGGGCGAGCTCGAGGCCCTCAAGCGTCCGGTGCGCGTCGAAGGCCACACCGACGACATGCTGGCGACCACGCGCAAGTTCCGCGACAACTGGGATCTCTCCTCGTCGCGGGCCGCCGCCGTCGTGACGTATCTCGAACGCGCCCACCGCATGCCGGGCGAACGCCTGACTGCAGCTGGCCACGGCTCCACGCGCCCCATCGCCAGCAACGAGACCAGCGCGGGCCGCGAGGCCAACCGGCGGGTTGAGATGGTGATCGAGGCGGGCGAAGACGGCCTGCACTACATCGGCAAGTGACGTCATGACCGCCGTCGTGATCGCCGTTTCCTGCTGGTGCCTGATCTGGGCAGGCAGTCGCTGACACCCTTGGGCCTCGGCCCTTCCCCTGGCGGCGCCTTCGCCGCGGGTCGTGTATCTTGGCCGCATGTCTCCCAAGGCGGGCGGGCCCGCAGCTGCAGGATCGTTCGGTGCCGTCCGCGACAAACATGCCGAGGGCAACCGTCGGTCGCGCGATGACTGGGAGCTCTATCGTCCCCATCGCGAGCACTTGACCCGTCTCATCGCTGGCATCGCGGCGCGAGAGGGTACCGATGGGCCCGAAGGCGCTCTGGTGCTGCTGGGCGCGGGCAACTGCAACGACGTCGACGTCGAGCAGCTGGCGAGGCAGTTCGCTGTGATTCATCTGGTCGACATCGATGCGGGGGCTCTCGATCGCGCGAAGTCGCGGCTTTCGCCCGAGGTGCGCGCGCGGACGACGGCCCACGGGGGCGTCGATCTCACGGGGCTCCTCCAGCCCATCGAAAAGAGCCGGGGCAAGCTGGGCGACGACGAAAAGGCCCTGGCGCAGGCGGTGGACGAGGGGACGGCTGGCTTGCTGAGCAAGTTGCCGGCGGGGCAGGGACGCGTGGTGGTCTCGTGTTGTCTACTCAGCCAGCTCGGCTGGAGCCTCGAGGAAGCGGCCGCCGGGGACGACGAGCGGGGCATGCGCCTGCGGGTCGCCGCGCTGACGGTGCACCTGCGTACGCTGGCGGGACTCTGCCGCTCCGGGGGCACCGCTCTCATCGCCGCCGACATCGTCTCGTCGCAGCTCTATCCCCTCGACGAACTGGAAGAAGGCGTCGACCTGCGCCAGCTCGCCGCTGACCTCATCGCTCGTCAGGACATCGTCTACGCGTCGGCCAATCCGGTGCTGGTGGGACGGCTCCTGCGTAAGGACGATGGGTGCAAGGACGCCTTCGCGCCGGCGATGATCCTGACGCCGTGGCTCTGGACGGGGCAGTTCGAACGCACGTACCTCGTTTACCCCCAGCTTTTGCAGCGGCGGTGATCGTCAAGGAGCTGGGGAGGCATTCGCCGGGTGCGCTCTCACGGCCGTGCGCAGGGGCAGCCGGCGGTAAAAGCGTTCGGCATTGCGATACATGATCTTGTCTCTGACCGCGCGGCCCTTGTCGGCCAGATAGGCCTCCGCGATCGCAACCTGCGCCGCCAGGCCTCCCGACAGCTCGGTCACCGGCCAGTTGCTGCCCCAGAGGATCCGATCGGCACCAAATGCAGAGAAGATGACGTCGAAGTGCGGTCGGTAGGCTTCGACCTGCAGCGGCGATTGCCAGGGTTGTTTGTCGCCGCCGGCGGGTGTCCAGAGGTCGAAGAACGACGAGAGCTTCATGTGGATGTTGGGTTCGGCCGCGAGGCGCTTCATGTCGGCGACCCATTCCGGGTCGGGCGTGCCACCGCGGGCGCCGCCGAGGTGATTGATGATGATGCGTAGCCGCGGGATCTTGCGGGCGAGCTCGACGATCCTGGCCTTGGGGTTGGTGTTGCCGCGGCTGATGAGATCGAGGGTCATTCCGCGCTGGGCGAGGGCCTGGAGGTGCGCGATCTGGCGCGCGTCGAGCTCGATTTTCGGGCTCCAGAGAAATCCGCGGATGCCGACGACGCTCGGGTGACGAGCCAGCTCGGCGAGCTTTTCGAGAAAGTCAGGCGCGCCGAGATCGAGCGAGGCGACGACGAAGCGAAAGAAGCGCGGCCGGGCGCGGCTCGTGGCCACCAGCTCGAGGTTGTCGGCGAACGCTGGGCTGGCCTCCATGAGGCCCGTTCCGACGATGCCAAGAGGACGCGCGGCGGCCTGATAGAGCGCAGGCGTCATGTCCCGATAGAGGGTGGTGTTCTCGGGTGGCGGCCACGGGACGCCGCCCGGGCGCGTGACCCGGTAGACATGGATGTGCGTGTCCAGAATCGGCGGCAAGACCGGGGTGGTCGGGCGGCGCGCCTGGGCAAAGGTCGTGCTGGCCAGGAGGACGAAGAAGGGGGCGAGGGCGACGGGCGCGGCGGAGCGCATGAGCTTTCATCATCGCGCCGGGCGGCTGCCACGGCACGCGTTTCCGACTATGCTGCGGCGTCGATGTCGCTTTCTCGTCGTCTGCTTTCCGACCCGCACGCGGCTGCGGCGCTGGCTTTGGTGCAAAAGGCGTTGGATTGGTATGTCGCCGAGGCGGCCAACGCCGAGGCGCCCCCTATCTCTCGGGACGATGCCCGTGCGTTGCAGGCCGCGTTCGCCGGCGCGGGCGCCTGGCGGCCTGAGCTGTTCGATCGCTTGATCACCTTCGGGCAGGCGATGTGGAAACTCACGCAGCTCGGGCACGGACCGGGCAGCAACGTCGCCGATGCGCTGACGTCGCTGAGCACGATCGACATCACGCCCGGCGGCCCTGCCTGGCAATTCGATCGCGCCGTCGATGCCGCTGCGTTCGCGAAGTTCGAGTTTCGCGAGACCTCGCTCGGTATCGAAAAGGCGCAGCGCGAGCACCGCGAAGGCTGGTGGGCGCACGCGCAGAAGAGCCGCGCGTTCATCATGGACACCGTGGCGACGTTGCCGCGGCGACGGCTGGCCGTGGTGCTGGGGGCCGGCAGTCCGTTCGACCTTCCCCTCGCCGATCTGGCGCGCAGCTTCGAACGCGTGAGGCTGGTCGACATCGACGAGGCGGCGCTGCTCGCCACCAGCCGCGGCATCTGGAAGAGCGACGCCGAGCGGGCCAACGTCGAGCTGGCCACGGTCGACCTGACTGGGGTGAACGGCGTGCTGCTACAGCGGGTGGAAGCGGTGCTGGCGGGGCCGGCGTCCACTCCCGACGAGATGGAGGCGGCGGTGAGTGCTCTGGTCAGATCGTATCGGCTGCCTGCGCCGCCACGCTGGGCGCCCGACGATGACGACGCCGATCTCATCGTCTCGAGCTGCGTGGTGAGCCAGCTCGCCTGGCCGTGGCGCACCTACGCCGAGGGCCTCTTCGAGCGGCGCTTCGGAAAGATGACGCCGGCGCTCGAGCAGCGCTGGTCGACGGCCTGGACCGAGCTTGGCTTGCGGGTGCAGCAGGATCACATCAACGCGCTGGCGGACGCGGCGCCGCTGGCCGTGCTCACCTCCGACGTGATCAGTCACCGCACGGCTCTCGATCGAAGTGGCACCGAGCGCGACACCGGCCGGCGGGTTCTCACCATGGGCACCGAGAGCCTGCTCGAACGGATCCCGTCGTTCTATCGGCAGCAGCGTCACGCGCGCTGGGCCTGGAGCCGCTACCGGGCCAGCAAACGCGGCACCGAAGGCTCGCGCATGGACGTCGAGGCCCTGGTGCTCAGCGCGGGCGTGGAGGCGCCGCTCGGCCGGACGGCCGGCGGTCTCTGGCTGCCGGGGAGCTGACGAGATCGTGGAAGCCCTTCTGCGTGAGCCCCGCCAGCGAGACCCGCGCCAGCACGGTCTTGATTCGGCGGGCGACATTGCGGCCTGCCGTCGGCGACGGCTGCCGGCGTAGACCCGCGCGAAACTTCGGCGAGAGCGCCTGGGCGATGGCCGCTGCGATGGATCGGGCGTCGTCCGCGCAGTCGATCACCGAGGCGGCGCGGAGGCGGCCCTTCTGACGATCGCCGATGTTCACGGTCGGGGTACCGGCGACGGGGGCTTCGAGCAGCCCGCTCGACGAGTTGCCGATGACCACGTCGGCGGTGCCGAGGGCGCTGAGATAGCGGACCTGGCCGAGGGAGGCCACCAGGTGGGCGCGTCCTTGCCACCGCTGCACGAAAGCCGCTGCCTGCCGCGCGATGGGGCCGTGGCCCGGATCCGCATTGCTGCCAGTGATGAGCAGGTTGGCGTCGGGATGACTTTGCAGCGTGGCGGTCAACGCCGAGAAGAGCGCTTCTGCGCCCGCGACCGAGGCGGCGAGGGTGGCAGGGTGATACGTGACGAGCAGGAAGGGGCGACCCGGTGCGAAGCCAAGCGAGGCAGCGAGCGCACGTCGCGAGAGCAGCGGCAGCCGCTGGAAGTTGTCGTTGCCGAGGGCGCCGAAGGCGAAGACCCGGTCGGGCGCTTCGCCGAGCTGGATCACGCGCTGTCGGTAGGCGGGCGCGGCCACGAAATGCAGGTGCGAAAGCTTCGTCAGCGCGTGGCGGATGGCATCATCGAAAGCACCCAGCGTGAGCTCGCCGCCGTGAAGATGGGCCACCGGGATGCGAGCGAAGAGGGCGGCCTGGGCGGCGGCCAGGATCTCGAAGCGATCGCCGAGGATCACCAGGAGATCCGGGCGTAGCTCCGCCAGCGTGTCGGCGAACCCGATGACGCCGAGACCTGTCGACTTCGCGGTGGCGACGCCGTCGTCTCCCGCGAGCAGCATCGGGACGCGGCGATCGATGACGAAGCCGTCGGCCTCGATGGCGCTGGCGGTCTCGCCGAAGCGCGGGTCGAGGTGCATGCCGGTGGCGACGATCTGCAACGTCAGGCGGCGGTCTGCAGCGATCTCGGTCATCAGCCAGCGCAAAAGGCCGTAATCGGCGCGGCTGCCGGTGACGACGCAGATCCGGCGCGGCGACGCCATGCTCAGCCCTGAGCGGCGCGCCGGATCGGCGCCGTCGCCCTGTGAATCGCCTCGATCACGCGGGCCTGCTCTCCGGTGCCAAGGCCGGCACTGGATGGCAAGCAGAGCCCACGGGCGAAGATGGCCTCGGCCACCGCGCCTCCCAGGCGGGGCGCCTGCTGGTAAGGCGGCAGCAGATGCAGCGGCGTCCAGATCGGGCGACTCTCGATGCCGGCAGCGCCGAGGCGTTGCGCGAGAGTCTGACGGTCGATTCCCGCGGCGGCGTCGATCTCGAGGTTGTAGAGCCAGCAGGAGGGCAAAGCCCACGGAACCCGTGCGGGCGTGCGCAATCCCGGGCGATCGGCAAAGGCGGCGTCGTAGCGGTCGGCGAGTTCGCGCTTGCGGGCGAGCAGAGCGGGCAGCTGCTCGAGCTGAGCGAGGCCAAGCGCGGCGGCGAGGTTGGTGAGGCGATAGTTGTAGCCGACGTCATCGTGGCGATACTCCGGGCCGGGAACCCGCGCCTGCGTGCTGAGGTGGCGAATTCGGCGGGCGAGCGGCTCGTCGTCGGTGATCACCATGCCGCCCCCGCCGGTGGTGATGATCTTGTTGCCGTTGAAGGAGAAGCAGCCGATGCGTCCCACGGTTCCGACCTGGCGGCCATCGAGAGCGCCGCCACGGTATCCAGCGCCGAGCGCCTCGGCCGCGTCCTCGATGAGCACGACGCCGTGCCGTTCGCACGCGGCTGCCAGCGCTTCGAGACGCGCGGGCTGGCCGAGGATGTGGACCGCGATCACGGCGCGGGGCTGCACGAGCCCAAGCCGTGCCCGTCGCTCGAGCTCCTGCATCACCAGGTCGGGATCCAGGTTGAGAGTCTCGCTCTCGGCGTCGACGAGGACGGGCGTCGCACGCTCGTAGTGGATCGGATTGGCCGATGCGACGAAGGTCAGCGTCGATACGAAGATCTCGTCACCGGGCCCCGCGCCGATGGCGCGGCAGGCGAGGTGAAGCGCGGCCGTGCCACTGGCACACGCGATGGCGAAACGCGCGCCGACCTGGCGAGCAAAGGCCGCTTCGAAGCGCTCCACGAACGGCCCCACCGACGAGACGTAGCCGCTGGCCAAACACTCGTCGAGGTAGCGGCGTTCTTGCCCGCCGAGCAGCGGCTCGCACAGCGGAATTCGCTGCGCTTCAGACATGCAGGCCACCTTCGGGATAGTGGTGAAGGTTGCTGCGCAGCCAGTCGGCCGTGCGTCGCAGGCCGGTCGGCAGATCGGTGAGCGGGCGCCATCCCAGCTGGCTTGCGGCGAAACCGGGATCCGAGAGCAGCACCTCGACCTCGCTCTTGTCGGGACGAACGCGCGCTTCCTCGGTCTGCACTTCGGCCTGCTGCCCGACGGCCTCGCAGCAGGCCGCAAAGAGCTCGCCGATGGAGACGGCGTGTCCCGTGCCGAGCTGGATGGTGCTGCCGTCGATGCCCGGGGCAAAAGCGGCCCGCACGAAGCCATCGACCGTGTCAGTTACGAAGGTGAGATCACGACGCGGGTCGAGGCGGCCGAGGCGGATGCGTTCGGCCCCGCGCAGAAGCTGCGTGAGGATGGTGGGCAGCACCGCCCGAGTCGACTGGCGCGGCCCATAGGTGTTGAACGGACGTAACACGACGACCGGAGTGCCGAAGCTGCGCTGGTACGACAGGGCCAGCTGATCGGCGGCGACTTTGGTCGCGGCGTAAGGCGACTGCGCGTTGAGCGGATGGCTCTCGCGGATCGGCACGTCCTTGGGGGTGCCGTAGACCTCGCTGGTCGAGGTGTGGATCAAGCGGCCGATACCGTGCCGTCGGGCGGCCTCGAGCACGTTGAGCGTGCCGGTGACGTTGGTGTCTACATAGGAGGCCGGCGCGACGTACGAGTAGGGGATCGAGATCAAGGCCGCCAGGTGGAAGACGACGTCGACGTTGGCGGATGTCGCTTCGACGAAGCGGGCGTCCCGGATGTCGCCGAGCCGCACGTCGAGCGCTGCCCGCACCTCAGCCGTCGCGGTGTCGAGCCAGCCCCATGACCCCTGTGGGTTGTAAAGGCAGAGCGCGCGCACGTTCGCGCCTTCACTGACCAGCCGTTCGCACAGGTGGCTGCCGATGAAGCCATCGGCCCCCGTCACCAGCACCCGCCGCCCTCGCAAGCTCACGCCTTCCATCCTGCCTCGGCAGAAGCAGGCTCGCCAGCTTCGTCGCCGTCACCTTGCCCGAGGGCGCGGGCGAGCTCGGATTTCTGTCCGACGTCGATCCAGTCGTCTTCGAAGGGGAACGCGCGCAGCAGCTGTCCGCGTCCCAGCGCATGCTGAAACAGCGTCGGCATGCCGTAGTCCTGATCCTTGGGGATCTGGGCGACCAGCTCCGGGTTGATGACGTACATGCCGGTGTTGATGGTCTGGCGCAGCTGCGGCTTTTCCTCGCAGGCGGTGATGCGATCACCTTCGAGGCGCACGCACCCGAATGGGACCGTGTGCATGTAGCGGCGAATGCCCATGGTGCCGACCTGGCCGCCAGCCTGGTGGAAATCCAGCATCGCCCCGAGGTTGGCCTGGGTGACGAGATCACCGTTCATGACGATGAAGGGGTGCGCCGGGCGATCGCGCAGCAGGGCGAGGGCGCCGCCGGTGCCGAGCGGCTTGGTCTCGCGCAGATAGTCGATGTGGCAGCCGAGCGCGGTGCCGTCCTTGAAGTGATCTTCGATCACATGCCCGAGGTAGTTGATGGCCAGCGTGATGCGCCGGATACCGAAGCTCATGAGGTGAAGCACGATCCGCTCGAGGATCGGACGGCCGGCCACGGTCAACATCGGCTTGGGGATCCGCTCGGTCAGCGGCAAGAGGCGGGTGCCGCGGCCACCGGCCATCACGACGGCCATGTTCGGTCGCAACGGGACGCCGATGAGATCACGGATGGAGTGCAGACCGACCAGGCGTCCGTCGCCATCGACGATCGGCACCTGCCCCAGGTGACGCGCCTTCATCAGCTCGAGCACGTCGGCCCGCCCGGTCTCGGGGCGTACGGCGATGAACTCGGATCGCAGGTGCGGCGCCAGCGGCGATTCCACCGGGACGCCGCGCAGGACCAGGCGGCGTACGTCGCCATCGGTGAAGAGGCCTCGCAGGCGATCATGTTCGTCGACCACGAGCGCGATCGACAGGGATCCTCGCTCGAGCGCCCAGAGCACGTCGAGTAGACGCTGGTGGTGCAGCACCTTGGCGTCGTCAAGCGCCGGCGACACGCGACTCCTTCTGCACCCGCGCGGGGACGCCCATCATGAGCACGCCGTCGGGCGCGTCGCTCACCAGCACGGCGCCCATGGCGAGCAAGACACCTCGCCCAACGCGGACGTGATCCCGCACCCGACTGCCGAGGCCGATGAAGGTTTCGGGGCCGATCTGGGCGCCGCCGCCGACGATGGCGCCCGGAGCCAACACCGCGAAGTCGCCGATCAGCACGTCGTGTTCGACGATGGCCCCGGTGTTCACGATGCAGTGGCGGCCGAGCTCGGCGCCCGGGTTCACGATGGCGCCTGCGAGAACGACGCTTCCTGCACCGACGGTCGCCGAGGGGGCGATCGCGGCGCGGGGATGAACGATGGTCGCGAAGCCGGCGCCGGCAGCTTCGTAGTGCATGGTGAGCCGCACGCGCAGCGGTTGCGGACCGACGGCTCCCATCGCTAGCACGAATTCGTACTGGCCCGTGCGGGCGAGCTTGAGGCCTTCGTCGTCGCCGCCCAGCCAGGGCAGGCCGGTGCCCGCCGCTGCCAGCCCAGGCGGACTGGGATCGATGAAGCCCGCGAAGCTGCGATCGCCGTCGGCGCGGGCGGCGTCGAGAAGGACGCGGGCGTGCTCACCGCCACCGATGAGGATGAGGGGACGCTTCATGCCGAGAGCTCCGTCGGATAGGCCGCCACGTCGCCGTTGCGGACCTGGGTTTGGGACGACACGGGGCGGGCGAGGGCATGGCCGACGAAATCAGCAAGGCGGCTCGGGCAGACGCCGTCTGCGGGTCGCAGCGCCTGCAGATCGCTCGCAGCCACGATGTGACCAGCGGGAAGCGCGCGTCGCCAGTAGAGACTGCGACGGGCGACGGCGGCGACCGCGCGTTCGGCGGGCGTCGGGAGCTTTTCGCCGTTACCAAGGGCTGCCTCGGCCGCGCGGATCCCGCGCACCATGGCGGCTAGCTCACCTGGCTCGAGCGAGGCGCGGTGGTCGGGACCGGGCAGGTTTCGATTGACCGTGAAGTGCTTCTCGATCAGCTCGGCTCCGAGCGCCGCGGCCGCGATCGCGACCTCGGTACCGAGCGTATGGTCCGACCAGCCGACGGGACAGCCAAAGCGCTGCCGCAAGGTCGCCATCGCGCGCAAGTTGGCCTCGGCCGGCTCGCAGGGGTAGTTCGACACGCAATGAAACAGGGCCACCGGCGGATCCCCGCCGGCCTTGACGGCAGCCAGCGCACCGGCGACCTCATCGAGCACCGCCATTCCCGTCGAGAGCAGAAGCGGCAGTCCGGCGGCCGCCGCGTGTGCCACCAGCAGGTGATTGGTCAGCTCGCCCGAGCCGAGCTTGAGCGCCGGCACGCCGAGCTCGACCAAGAAGTCGGCCGAGCCTTCATCGAACGGGGTCGAGAGGAAGACGAGGCCGCGACGAGCGGCTTGTGCAGCCAGCTCATGGTGCAGGCCGCGCGGTAGCACCAGCGCCTCGAGCATCTCGCGTTGTGTGCGCGCCATTCCGTCGTTACGCTCCTGATAGGCGGCCTTGGGCGCGTTCGCCGTCACCAGCAGCGCGGGATCGAAGGTCTGGAACTTCACGGCGTCGACGCCGGCGTCAGCCGCGATGTCGATCAATTGGCGGGCCAGCGCTGGGTCGCCGTTGTGGTTGACCCCCGCCTCCGCGATGATGAAGCAGCGCTGCCCCTCGCCGATGCGCGTCTCGCCGATCGCAAACCCTCTGCTCGTCATGTCCCGCTCGCCCCTCCCTTGCCAACCTCGGTAGCCAACCAGGGCAGATGCCATTGGCCCTTTTCAATCATCGCTTCGGCGACGAGGGCATCGGCCAGCTCGTCGATCGAGAGCGCGCGTGATTCGGGAATCACCAGCGGCACGTGCCGGCCGCGCGTCCAGTCGGGTCCCGTCGTCGCGACGAAGTCCCGACGCCACAGGTAGACCGAGCCGTTGATGCGAAGAAACCTGGGCGCGTCTTGCCGCCGCGTGAGGGCTGCGGGCCGAGGCAGCGCTGGCTCGATGAGTCCGTCGCGCTCGATGACGCCGACGTAGTAGGGATTGAAGTGCGGCTCCGAGCAGCCCACCACGCCATCGGCCTGCGGGTTGGCGGCGAGCAGCGGAAAGGTCGCCGCGACGTCCTCGGGCAGGCGCCCGGGGCTCGTCGGCTCGAGCAGCAGGACGGCGTCGTAAGTGCGCCTCTCCTCGGCCTCGACGTGAGCCAGGGCGTGCTGCAGGACCGCGATGCTCGAAGCGCCGTCGTTGGCTAGCTCGGCCGGGCGCAGGAACGGAACCTCGCCGCCGTGAGCGCGTGCGACAGCGGCGATGTCGGCGTCGTCGGTCGAGACCAGCGTGCGCGTGATCTGCGGGACGCGCGCGGCACAGGCGAGAGCATGCGCGATGAGCGGGAGGCCGGCGAGCGGGCGCACGTTCTTGCCGGGCAGGCCCTTGGAGCCGCCCCGAGCCGGGATCACGCAGAGCACGAGACCGGCGGCGGGCGCAGGGCTCGTGTCAGAGGTGTGGCGCGACGAAGTCATCGATGTGGCGAACCACGGCCGAAAAGCGAGACCGCGCGGTTCGTGGTAGCGGTCGTTGCAGAAAGGGGGCCAGCGCCCAGTCCCCTCGCGCCCTGCCTCAACCGAGCTCGGCGACTGCCCGGGCCACCGGCGGTTCCAGCATCTCGGCGATGTTGGCGATGGCGGTGAAGAGCCGCGCTTCGGCAGCCTCCAGCTCATCGAGGTTGGCCAGTTCGTCCCCATCCTTGCGCACGATGGCCCGCGTGGCGCTCTGGACGAGGACGGAGAGAAACGGACGTGTGCGGCTGATGGCGGCGATGTCGGAGGCGAGCTTCGCGCGGCGGTCGCCCTGATCTTCGGGAGAGAGGCGCCCGATCTCGCGAGCGAAGCTCGCCAGCGAGCGTAGGTCCGCCGCGAAGGCCGCCAGGTGATCGAGCATCTTGCGCGCGCGTTCGGGTGCGCCTGGGCCGAGCCGCGCGGCGATTCGGGCGTCGACGTCGATGGGACCCGACGGGAGCTCTTGCGCGGCCTGCGCCAGCGTCATGTGCTCCATCCCAGCCAGAAAAGCGCCCCCTTCGGTTGCGTTGATGAATCGAATCGGCGCCAGCTCGGCGACCGTTCGACGCAGTCGCTCGATCTCGTGCACGAAGAGATCGGTGGTCGTCACTGGGGTTCCGAAAAAACCCGGAACCTCCGACAGCTTGTAGACCTGGCCCGCCAGGAACGCCTTGACGGCGGTGTCATCGCCAAGGCCGTCGCCGAGCCGGAGCTTCGCTGTATGTCCGGCAAAGCTGACTTCCTTGCCGCCCGCGACGATGGCCGGCTGCGAGGCCCCGTCAGCCGACGACGAGGCGTAGTACTGACCTCCGGCCAGGGCGAGGTCGCGGCCGATGGAGATGATCGTACTGCAGCCGAGCCAGGCGCACAGTTTGATGGCGCCGGTGGGCACCGTGCCGCCGCTGCCGACCGAGGCGTTCTCGTCGAGAAAGTCGTAGATCCAGGTCTCGACCAGCGGCGAGGAGGCGAGCGTCACGAGGCGATCGCAGGGCACCGCGAAGAGGGACGGATCGACACTCGCCCCGAGCACGAGAGTCCCGATGTCACCCGGGCGCGTCCCCTCGAAGTGGTACGAGACGTTGAGCGGATCCACGGTGAGTACGACGTCGGCGCGCACGCCGTGGCGCCGCAAGCTGGCGACGGTCTGATTGATCGCCACGATGACGGCGCGCCCCTGCAAAGCGCGCAGCTGCGCAATGTTCTTGTCGAGCGAAGGACCGGCCGACACGACGACGGCGGGCAACCCCTCGAGCGCGCCTCGCAAGGTCGCGACTGAAGGTGTGCGTGCGATGGCCGCCAGGTTGCGGCTCGCCTTGGCGGCGAAGATGTGAGCCTCTTCCAGCATCTGCAGGGCATCGACGCCGGCGAACTCCAGCGTTGCCAGCAGCTGCGTGCGCAATGCCTCTTCCGAGACCGCGGGATCGGGGCCCGCGGTGGCCACGCGGACGCGCTCGGGCAGAGGCCAGGCCATGAGCGTCGTCACCTCGCCGAGCGAGGCGAGGCCGTGCACGTTCCAGCGACAAGCTTGGGGCCCCTCGAGTGCGGGCGGAGTGCAGGGCGCCGTCTCGTCCATGCTGAGCACACGACTCTGTCCGCGCGCCTGCAAGCGGGCGGCAACATCGGCCGAGCCGCGTCCCACCAGAGCCACCAGATCGCGGTGCGGGTTCCAGGGTGGCGCCGCCAGGATCTCGGCCAGACCCGTCATGGCTTCGTCGGTCGCTTGTCCGTGGGCCAGGAGCCACGCGGGTAGCGACGAGCTGCCAGCCTGGCCCAGGGCGTTCGCGATCGTGCCGTCGGCCTGGCCAACCGCGGTCACGGCGGCGCGGATCGCGTGGACCTTGTCGGGCGACAGCGCCCCCGCTTCCCCGAGGGCACGTTGCAGGGCTGGCAGGCGTGCGGCGTGTGCCAGAAGGTCAGCATATGCCTCCGCAGCGGCCGCCCCGTCCACGCGAGCGATCGCCGCGCCGAGCGACCGGGCGGCCTCGGCGCGTGCGACGAGGCACCCGGTGAGGGCAGCGACAATCTCGCTCGGGCTTGCGTCCGAGACCATCGCCGTCAGACGGACGAGAGCGCTTGGGTCAGCTCGGGCGTCGCACCGAACTTGCCGGTGTAGTCGGCCACGAACTGATTGACCATGGCGTTGCCACCGGCCATGCGGCAGATGCTGGTCGCAGCCAGCAGCGCTTCGGGATCGCGGTGGTTGTGTAGCAGCGCCTGTTCGGTGAACGTCCAGGCCTGCTCGAGGCCCTGCGGGCGAGCCAGCGCGATGCGCGCCAGTCCCATCAGCGGCCGCACCGTGGCCAGCTCGCGATCACTCGTGGTATCGGCGAGGTCCAGGCAGTGGCCGAAGCTCTCGACGGCGCCCACCGGATCGCCAGCGCGTTCCAGCCACTCGCCCTGGCGCAAATAGAACGCGGCCGAGTCACTGAGGTGCGCGGCGTAGGTGTGCAGGAAGGCGAGTGCCCGGGCCGGGTCGGCGCCGTGCAGGTTCGTCGCCAGCAACGCGACGAGATCGCCGCCGAAGGGTTGGTCGTCGAGGACCTCCTGTCCGACCTGTGCGATGGCCGCCACGCAGGCAGCCGCGACTTCCTTGCCGAGGCTGGCGTCCGACCAGAAGCGCGCCAGCTCGAGCAGTTTGTAGTGGCTGTAGAGATCCTTGGGATCCTCTGCGATCGCCTGGCGCAACAACGCCTCGTCACGGCTCCGCTTGCCGCGTGCCAGGGCGCGATCCCGCTGGTAACCAAGGTGGTCCACGGCAGCTGGTAGGCTGCGCAGTGCCAGGCCTGTCCGCGCCAGGTAGACGCTCACGCTGCTCGCGACCTCCTCGTGGATGCGATGGCGAAAGCGGATGCTAGCGTCGTTGCGGAAGATGCGCAGCAGCTGAGCCTGATTGATTCCACCGTGAGGCATCGTGTTGACGATGCGGATGGTGGCCGCGCCCGCGTGCTCGTCCGCAGCCAGGGCCCGGACCTGCGTCACGAACGTGGCGCTCACCATCTCGTCGGCGTCGAGGCAGACGATCCAGCGACCGGTGGCGGCCTCGAGCCCCGCATTGCGGGCGGCGGCGAAGTCGTCGTCCCAGGGTCGCTCGATGATCTTGGCGCCAGCGGCGCGCAAGATGGCGAGGGTTCCGTCGGTCGAACCCGTGTCGACGACACAGAGCTCGTCCCACAGGCCTGCGGCCTGGGCAAGGAACCGGGGAAGTAGCTCAGCCTCGTTCTTGACGATGAGGCAGCAGCTGATCAGGGGGCTTGTGTCAGATTGTTGACCCGTATGCATCGGATGCTCTCCGATGTACGGACGACTGCAAGAGCGCGGCCACGACTGTCGACTGGGTCTGGTGAGCCAATGCTTCGCAACGAGCCTGGAGGTCGCGGGCCAGCGCGAGTTCGTCGGGTGGCATCGAGGCGCCGGCCGCGCCGATGGCGGCACAGGCTTCATTCACGCGATCACTGGCGGAGGCCGCGGCGGCCAGATCGCTGCTCTCGAGGGCAGCGAGCGTCTCCCGGAGCGCCCTTACGAGCGCCTCGGCGAGTGCGGCGCCGGACGGCCCGGCCGTCACGGTTGTGGCGCCCCGGCGCGCGGTGCCTCACCGCGCTCGAGCTTGGTGACGGCCTCGGAGAAGCCGAGCACGATGGGCTCGAAGGCCCTCGCCGCCTCTTCTGCCGGTTTGCCAGTCAGGGTGAGCAGCGCCCGATCGATCCGGCCGATGACGAAGACGTACACGCGCGAGAGATTCTCGCAGAGCTGCGGGTGGGTGGCGTGGTGGAGCGTATTGAGCAGCTCCTGCACGATGTCCGAGGCCTTGCCGAGAGCCTTGATGGCGTCCGCGTTCTTGCGTTCATCGAAGAGCTTCGCGCCCGTCCGCATGTGGCGCAGGCCAGCCTCGAAAAGCATCACCATGAGGCGCTCGCGTGAGGCCGTTTCGGTCTGAGTCTTGGAATATGCCCGTGACGCGTTCATCGATTACCCTCCAAATCCGAACCCGTTCGCACTGACTTGCGTGAGGAAGTTTCCCGTCGACTTCATGGTCGAGACGACCTTTTCCATCGCTGTAAACTGATTGATGAGTTCGGTCCGACGCCCCTGGAGCCTCAGCTCCATGTTCGCGATCTGGCCGTCCAGCTTTTTGACCGAGTCCTGCAGCCCCTTGGTGCGGCTGGCGAAAAGGCCGTTGCTGATGTTGTTGAAACGTTCGACGAGGGATTTGGTGACGGCTCCCAGACCCACCGTGGTCTTGCTGAAGAGATCGTTGACCGCCTGCGCATCCTTACCGAGCGCCTTGTTGAGAACCGTGGTGTCGATGCTGAGCGCGCCGTCACTCGCGGTCTTGAGCCCGATGTCGGCCAGCGTCCGGATGGTGACCGTCGAGACTTCGCTCACCTTGGTCGTGAGGAGCGCCTGGAGATTCGATTGCAAGCCTCGGATCGAGGTGTCGCCCGCGAGCGTGGCCGATCGATCGCTGCCAGGGGGCGAGACGAGCTGGGCCTGGAGCATCTTGAGCACGCCGTTGTAGGCATCCACGAACTTGCCTACGTTGGTCTTGGTCCCCTCGGTGTCATTGCCAATGACCAGCGTCTCGGCCGTACCGGGCTGCGCCTTCAGGCTCAACGTGACGCCTGGGATGACGTCGCTGACCGTGTTCGAGGATCGGGTGATCGGCAATCCATTGACGTTGAAGGCAGCGTTGTTGGCCGCGGTGACGGTTGCGCCGAGGATTCCGCTGGTGTCAGTGATCGAAAGCGCGGCTCCCGATGTCGGGGTGCCGGTCTGGTTGTTGGTGAGCGAAAGGTAAGAGAGCGTGCCGTCGCTGATCACGGTCGCGCTGATGGGCGCGCCGGTTTCGCGAATCTTGGTCGCCATGTCCGAAAGCGTGGTTCCAGCGGCAACCGTGAAGCCGTAGGCGACCCCCTGCACGGTGAAGTCGAACTGACCCGTGTTGACCACGGTGCTGGACGACGCGAAACCGGTGGAGAGTGCGGACGCTGCCGAGGCAAGCGTGGAGACGGTGACGGTGTGGCGGCCCGCGATGGCGCCGGCACCGGTCGTGGCGTCGAACCCGGTATGGGAGGTGGTCACCTTGGTGGCGACGCTGCCCGACGAAGCGAGAGTCTTGGCGGCAGAGGAAAGCTCGGAGAGCTTCGAGCGGATCTTGCCGATCTCGGAGATCTGAGTCTTGAGGCCGGTCTGGCGCTTGCGAACCAAGTCGAGCGGCCGGCTCTCCAGCTCGACCAGCTTGTCGATGATGAGGTTGGTATCGAGACCGGAGGCGAGCCCACCAGCGCGGAAAGATGATTCAGCCATTTGTCGCGTCCTTTCCGGGTGGGAGTTGAGAACGAGGGCCGCTCCGCGGGTTTGCCGCGGAGCGGATTCGTTGAAAGCCTACGGGGTCTCTCTATATGCCTCGGAAGGCGGAGCCTCTTGGTTTAGCCAAGGAGCTTCATGGCCATCTGCGGCAGCTGGTTCGCCTGCGACAAGACCGACACACCGGCCTGCACGAGGATCTGCGCGCGGGACATGGCCGAGGTCTCTTCCGCGACATCGACGTCCTTGATCCGGCTGTTGGCGGCCGAGATGTTCTCGGACGAGGTGCGGATGGTCGAGGTGACCGTCTGGAGGCGGTTGCCGGCGGCGCCGAGGCGTGCGCGACCCGCCGAGACCGACTGAATCGCCGTGTCGATGGTGGCCAGGGCGGCCTGAGCGTTGCCGGCCGTCGAGATCGAGAGGCCCGAGGTGCCGAGCGCGGTGTTGTTCGCGTCGAAGCTCGAGATCGTGATGCGGTCGTTCGCCGCGACGTTACGGATACCGACCTGGAAGGTCAGGGTGCCCGTGGCGCCGTTGAGCAGCGCGGTGCCGTTGTACTCGGCCGAGTTGGCGATACGGTCGAGCTCGGTGACCAGGTTGTCGACCTCGTCCTGGATGTAGGTACGCTCGGTGTTGCTCACGCCGTCCGAGGCGGACTGCATGGAGAGCTCACGAAGACGGGTGAGGATGTTGGTCGTCTCGTTGAGAGCGCCTTCCGCGGTCTGGATGAGCGACATACCGTCCGAGGCGTTACGCGCTGCCTGGTTGTAGCTGCGGATCTGTGCGCCGAGGTTGCTGCTGATACCGAGGCCGGCGGCGTCATCGCCCGCTTTGGTGATCCGGAAGCCCGAAGACAACTTGGAGAGCGATGAGTTCAGCATCGTCTCGGTCGCAGAGAGGTTGCGTTGCGCATTCAAAGAACTGATGTTGGTACGAATCGACATAGCCATGGTTGCTTCTCCTCAGTGAGACGGCGTTTGCCGCCATTACTTGGGCCTCTTTGCCGGCCCTGCGCGGACCCCGTGTCCGCCTTCGAGAAGTCTTTCGACACGGCCTCGAAGTCCGTTAAGACCCTTGTTTTCAGGGCCTTTTCCTACCGCATACGCCTACCTGGGTGGCGTCCTGCCCCATCGCGCGACAACGCGCCGCTGATCGTGAGGTAGGCGGGGCTGTCGGGAGAATGATCTCCGACGCGCACGACGACGATGGAGTCGGTCGTTGTCAAACACAACAGATCGCAAGGAGCTCGAATCGCCGGGCGCATACAGAGCCGCCCGTCGAGAGCCTGAACAGCGCGATCCGTTGATACGCGACCGCCCCGCGGTTTTCGCCGCGGGGCGGTTTTTGGGGAACGAGCGTAAAGCGGGACAGACGCGGGCCCCGCGCCGGGGAAAGTTCTAGCCGAGGAGCTTCATCGCCATCTGCGGCAGCTGGTTGGCCTGCGACAAGACGGAGACACCGGCCTGGACGAGGATCTGCGCGCGGGACATGGCCGAGGTCTCTTCGGCGACATCGACGTCTTTGATCCGGCTGTTGGCGGCCGAGATGTTCTCGGACGAGGTGCGGATGGTGGCAGTGACCGTCTGGAGGCGGTTGCCGGCGGCGCCGAGCCGAGCGCGACCTGCCGAGACCGACTGAATCGCCGTGTCGATGGTGGCGAGTGCCGCCTGGGCGCCAGCCGCGGTCGAGATCGAAAGGCCCGAGGTGCCGAGCGCGGTGTTGTTCGCGTCGAAGCTGGAGATGGTGATGCGGTCGTTCGCCGCGACGTTACGGATACCGACCTGGAAGGTCAGGGTGCCGGTGGCGCCGTTGAGCAGCGAGGTGCCGTTGTACTCGGCCGAGTTGGCGATGCGGTCGAGCTCGGTGACCAGGTTGTCGACCTCGTCCTGGATGTACGTGCGCTCGGTGTTGCTCACGCCGTCCGAAGCGGACTGCATGGAGAGCTCACGAAGACGGGTCAGAATGTTGGTCGTCTCGTTGAGCGCGCCTTCCGCGGTCTGAATGAGCGACATACCGTCAGAAGCGTTGCGCGCCGCCTGGTCGTAGCTGCGGATCTGCGCGCCAAGGTTGCTGCTGATACCGAGGCCGGCAGCGTCATCACCCGCCTTGGTGATCCGGAAGCCTGAAGACAGCTTCGAGAGGGACGAGTTCAGCATCGTCTCCGTCGCGGCCAAGTTCCGTTGTGCATTCAGCGAGCTAACGTTCGTACGAATCGACATGGCCATGACGCGTTCTCCTTGTGACTTTTTTCCCCGGACCTTCGGACCGGCGAGCCCCCAAGCCCGCCTTCAGGAAGTCTTTCGACACGGGTCCGATGGTCGTTAAGACCAAATCGATCAGAGCTTGTTGAGCAGCGTGAGATCGAAGCTGCGCACAGACGCCGTCAGCGCCGCCTCGAGCGCCCGTTGTGCGAGCGCCATCTTGGTAGCGGCCTCGAAGGTGTCGGCCTCGGCCAGCCGCGAGATGGTCGCTTTCTCGGTATTCACGACACCTCGGGCGGTGTCGGCGGCGACGGTCAACGTGTTGTAACCGGCGCCGAGCTGTGCGCGGGCGAGCGACAGATGCTCGATGCCCTGGTCGAGGATGTCGAGAGTGCCCTGCACGCCAGCCACGTTGTTCGTCGACAGCGCGGTGATGAGATCGTTGATCCCCGTAATGAAGTCGGGGCCACCGCCGGCGCCTCGCGCGAGCACGTCGCCCGGAATTGAAGTGGTCTGCATGACGCCGGGAAACGCCTCGACCTGACGAATGCCGCTGTCGCCGAGGTAGGTGCCGTCCTGGGCAAATGGCGCGGCGTCGTCCTGGAAGCCAGCGAAGATGTACCGGTTGCCGACCTGCGTGTTCATCGCGCCAATCGCGTCGCGGAAGAGGGTGCGAATCTCTTCGGCGCCAACCGTGCGATCCGTCGCTGCGTAGGTGTCGTTGGCCAGCTGAATCGCCAGCTGCCGCGCGCGCGAAAGCGTCTCGGTGATGTTGTTGAGGGCCGCGTCGGCCGCCAGCAGTTCGTCGTTGGTTCGCTCGGCCGTCGTGGCCAAGGCTTCCTGTCGCTTGATGCTGATTCGGTGGCCGATGATCGGCGCCGTCACGCCGGGATCGTCCCAGGGGTGCTTCACGCGCAGACCCGTCGAGTTCTCCTCGACCGCGCGCTGCACGCGATCGCGCATGACGCCCGAGTTGCGAGCCGCCGTGTCGAAGATGGTCTTTTCCGTCACGCGCATGGCAGTCTCCCTCTCAACGCAGGTTCATCAGGGTCTCGAGCATCTGGTCGGACGTCGTGATCACCTTCATCGTCGCCTCGTAGGCCCGCTGCGACTTGGTCAGGTTGATCAGCTCCTCGTCGATCGAAACACCGGCGGCCGATTCGCGCAGCTTCTCGAGGTTCTCGAGGTTGAGCGAATCCTGCTCGCTGGTGGCGCGGGCACGCGCGGTCGTGGTGCCGAAGATCGAGATGACGTTGCCGAGCGCTTCGCCCACGTCACGGCCGCCGGTGATGGCGGTGCCTTCGCTGCCGATGAGGTCGAGCAGGTTGCGGCCGTCGCCCGGGGATCCGGTGACGGTCTCGGCCGCGGCGAGCAGCCGTGGGTCGCTCACGAGTGCCGCGTTGACCGTGATGGTCGATGCAGCGAGGGTCGCCGACGCCAACGGCGTGAAGAAGTTGCGGTTATTGACGTTGTCCAGCCCGTAGCCCGCGCGGTGAATCCCGTTGAACATGTTGGAGAAGTCGTAGGCCAGGTTGTCGAGGCCTTCGCGCGCGTTCTGCAGACCCTCGTCGCGCGCCACCAGCATCCCGGCCAGAGCACCGCCCAGGCGGCTCGCTGGCACGGTGAGGCCGAGCGAGCTGCCCGCCGGGGTGATCACGATGTCGAGGTGCCCGCCGTTGCTGCCATTGGCCGCCGTGCTGACGGTCGAGGTGTTGAAGTCGCTGTTGAGCGGCGTTCCGCCGGGAAGCACCATCGAGACGGTCCCGTTGCCGTTGTCGACGGCGCGCGCGCCGGTGAGCTCGGCGAGCTTGTCCATGTGCCGCTGGCGGATGTCGAGCAGATCGTTGGGCGGCGAACCGATGGCAACGGCAGCCCGGATGTCCTTGTTCAGCTGCGAGATCGACTTCGTGGCGTTGTTGATCTGGTTGACTACCGACTCGACCTTTACGTCGACCGCGCTGCGGGCATCTTCCAGCGCCGCATCGGCCCGATTGAAGGCAAGGGCCAGCGCTTCGCCGTTCGCGACGACTTCCTGCCGGTAGGAACGGTTGGCCGGATCCTGCGACATCTCGCGCAAGCTGGCGTAGAAGTTTCCCAGCGCGGAGGCCAGACCATGTTCGGCGTCGGGATCGAGTGCCGAGACGGCTTCGAGCACGTCGGCTTCCGCCGTCGATCGCGCACGGCCGTTGATGGCGCCCGGGATCTGCTTTTCCAGGAACTGGTCGCGCGCCTGTGTGACGGTCAGCAGCGAGACGCCGCGACCGATCTGCCCGGTGCCGAAGTCCTCCGCCGGGGTCGTGGCAACGAGCTCGGCCCGTTGCCGGGCGTAACCCGGGGTATTGGCATTCTGCAGGTTGTGCGACGCCGTGGCGGTCGCAGCCCGGTGCGCCGCCAGGCTGTTGGCGGCGGTCCCAAGCAACGAATAGAGATCAGCGGCCATGGTTCACTCCTGCGTCAGAGCGTGCGACTCGCGGTGGAGAGATTCGGGATCGTCTTGACCCCGCCGCGCCGGTCATAGGCCGCGGTCGGCGCCTGGCCGGTGTGGCCGGCGATGAGAATGCGCATCCAGGCCAGCGCCCGGTTGCCACGGGTGCGGTTCACGTCGTCGAGATCATGAAGCGTCGAGGCGCGGCGGCGCACGTCGGCCAGCCGGCGCTCGAGCTCGAGGCCAGCTTCCGGCATCTCTTCTTTCAGTCGTGCGACGGTCATCTCGGTCCAGCCGCAGGAGGTCGCGAGCAGGCGCACGGCTTCGCCCAATTCGGCGACCAGGGTGGCGACGGCGTTGTTGACTTCATTGCGCCGCGCGGCCGCAGCAAATAGCGACTGGGCGTCGAGACGGGCCATCGGGCCGCCGAGCTCGCGTGCGTTCACGATGGCGTCGTCGAGAGCCGCGACGAGACGCTCTGCCACAGCACAGACGGCAATCGCTTCGTTGGTTTTCAAACTGATCACACCCTCTTGTCAGCTGCGCGCCAGTACGCGCCGTCACCCGCGGATCATCCGCGCATCATCGCGCGCAAACGCGCGTCGACCTCGGCGGCAGACAGCAGCTTTTCAGCGAGCTGTCCCACGTCGGGGCGGTAGGTCCCACCCTTCAGTGCCGCTTCGAGCTCTTTCAACCGACCCGTCCGCGCGGCGGCACCTCGTTGGCGGGCTCCGATGAGCATCTCCGCCACCTGAGGCGCCTCCAGCGTGACCCGATCCGCTGCTCGCACCTCGGCTGAGGGCGGGGGCGGCGTTTCGGCGGTCGCCTGGGGGCGTGCGTCTTTCGGCCCGGCGGGCCGTTCGACTCCTACGATGTCTTTTGGACCATTTACCTTCATGGCAGGCGTAAAGCCTGATTGCGGCTTTCCTCAATGGTCGCTTCGGCACGGATCCCGTAGGCGTTAAGGGCTTTTTTTGGGTCGATCGCTTTTCCTGCCACGCGCACTTCGAAGTGCAGGTGGGGCCCTGTGGTCTGGCCCGTCTCGCCAACCGCGCCCAGCGTTTCGCCGGCGCTGACGACATCGCCAGGTTTCACGTTCAATGAAGAGGCGTGAGCGTAGAGCGTCGAGACGCCATCGCCGTGGTCGACCTCGACCGCTTTGCCGTAACCGCCCCGCTGGCCCGCCGCGACGACGACACCCGGCTTGGCCGCAGCAAAGGGGACGCCTTCGGCCGCCGCCAGATCGATCCCGGCGTGAAATGACTCCTCGCCGGTGAGCGGGTGAATTCGCGATCCGAACCCGCTGGTCATGCGAGGCGAAACACCCGGGTGTGGGTGCCCGACGGCGGCTTTGTCGCCGTCAGTGTCGCCGCCTTGTGGCGCTAGTGTCTTCTCCAGCATCTTGGCCAGCCCGAAGCCGCCGCTCTTGGCGACCGCATCGGCCAGCACTTCCATGAACATCTCGGCGTTGACCGAGCTGCCCGCAACGCCGTTGCCCTTGAACGCCCCGCTCGACTGCAGGAGCTGCTTGATGAGCGTCGACTCGAGCGCGCTCGCAGCTCCGGCCAGATCTCTGGGGCGTTCGTTCACAGAACCTCCAGCTCCGCGTCGATGGCGCCCGCGGCGCGCATGGCCTGCAAAATGGCGACGAGATCCCGCGCGCCGACACCAAGAAGGTTCAGCGCCTTGACCAGATCGTCGACGGTGCTCGTGGCGGGAAGGGCGACCGCCGGCTTGGCGGTCTCGCGTGCATCGACCGAGGGCGTCTTGCCTGCGATGGTGCGCCCTTGCGACAGAGGCCCCGGCTGCGAAACGAAGGGCGTCTGGGTGATGGCGATCGAGAGGCCCCCGTGAGCGACGGCGACCTCGCGGATGCGCACACCCTGACCTGCCACCACCGTGCCGGTTCGCTCGGAGACGACGATGCGCGCGCGTTGATCGGGATCGACCTCGAGCGCTTCGATCTGAGCCAAGAGGCCGACCGCTTTGCCCTTGAACGCCGCGGGAACCTTCACTTCGACGCCGGCGGGGTCCAGGGCCTGCGCGGCCTCCTCGCCAACAGCCTTGTTGATGGCCGCGGCGATGCGTGTGGCGGTGGTGAAGTCGGGGCGGCGCAGGCCGAGCAAGAGCGGCTTGCCTTCGAGGGTCGGCGTCACCGCACGTTCCACCGCAGCCCCGCCCGGGACGGTGCCCGAGGTCGGTTGATTCTTCTGCAAGCGCGCGCCCGCCGCGCCGACGTCGTAACCTCCCGCCTGAACCGGGCCCTGCGCCAGCGCGTAGACGTTGCCGTCGGGCCCCGTCAACGGCGTGACCAGCAAGACGCCGCCGGCCAGCGAACGCGCGTTGCCGAGCGAGCTGACGCTGACGTCGAGGCGGGTGCCGGGCCGAGAGAACGATGGGAGCCGTGCGGTGACCATGACCGCGGCGACGTTGCGCACGCGAACGTCACGCGGATCGATCCGGATGCCGAGCCGACCCAACATGCCGCTGATCGATTGCGAGGTGAAAAAGACGCGCTCGCTGTCGCCGGTGCCGGCAAGACCGACCACCAGGCCGTAGCCGTAGAGCGCGTTTTCGCGCACACCTTGCACATCGACCAGCTCTTTGACCCGCACCGGCGCGGCGGCTGCGGGCGCGACATTGAACGAAGCCAAGGCCAGCCCGAGAGCCGCCAGGCGAGATTTCGAGTGCGACGAGGTCTTCATCAGAAGGGCCAGATCTTGCCGAGCAGGTTGGAGAACCAGCCCTGCTTTTGGTTGTCGGTGAGTACGCCGCGTCCCACGAATTCGATCTCGGCGTCGGCGACCATCGAGCTCTTGACGCTGTTCTCCTGATCGATGTCGATCGGGCGAACCACACCCGAGATGTAAAAGTGCTGCTCTTCGGCGTTCACCAGGATCACGCGGTGCCCTTCGACGAAGAGGTTTCCGTTGGGCAGCACCTTGCGCACGACCGCCGGCACGGTGGCCGACAGGTACTCGGTGCGGCCGGTGTTGCCTTTGCCTTTGAAGCCGCTCGACGACTTGCCGCCGATCTTGGCGGGTGCCAGCGCGGGATCGATGTCCTTGAGCTTCTCGAGCAGCCCTAAGAACTGCGAGATCTCGGCCGAGCTCTCCGAACTGCGATCGATGTCGGTGTTGGCGCTGCGGCGGGCGTCCGCGACCTCTTCCACCTTGATGACGACAAGGTCGTTGACCCGCAACGCGCGCGCGTCGGTAAACAGCATCGAAGCGGGCCGGCCGTCGTTCCAGAGGCTTCCGGGCGAGGTGCTCTCGGGCGCTTCCTTGGCAGATTCGGGCAGCTCGTACTCGCGGCGTTTGGGGGTGTAGCTGGCGACGTGGGCGGGGCCGCAGCCAGCCAGCAGACCGGCCACCGCCAGCGCCGCGCCGAGCGTCCGGCGTCGAGAATCGGAGACGATCCGGGAGAGAAGCTGCGTCGGGTTCATGGCAAGTCCACCACGAGCATCCCCCCTTGCATGATCCCTTCCACATGCTTGCCCGTCGGCAAGATGGCGCAGGCGCGGCCGCGACCGCAGGGGACGGCGCGCCCGGACTGAGTCACGCCGAGCGATCCGGCACGCACCACCACCTTGATCGTAGAGCCAGCGCCCGGGTTCTCGCTGTCGAGGTGGGCCGCTGTCACCAGTTGCCCACTGCCCATGGAGCGCGAGGCCTTGGCGCCGTCGGCCACCGTCGCGGGGGTGCGACCCGAGCGAACCTCCTCTTCCACTTCTTTGACCGCATCAGCGAACGGCTCGCCGGCGCGCACGGGCCGCGTGGTCACGAACGCTTGTGCGTAGACCTTCACGGTGGCCCAGCCCCAGCTCTCGCAGCCCTTGCCGCTGAGGCGCACGGGATATCGGCCCGAACCATCGAGCGGTCGCTCGAGGCGTGCGCTGCCGTGGCGACAACTGTCCCGTGGCTGCAGACGCCAGGCGGCCAGCTCGAGCCGTGCACCTGGCACCACCAGGGCGGCTTCCAGCGCGGAGATGACGTGAGCGGGCGCTTCGCCGCCCAAAGCCGGGTCGGGCGCTGCCATCGCCCCGAGGCCAATCACAAAACTGACGAGAAGAAGTTTCATTGTCTCTTTAGCGGAGCGACGTCAGCTTCTGCAGCATCTGGTCGGCGGTCGTGATGACCTTCGACGACATTTCGTAGGCGCGTTGGGTGCTGATCATGTCGATCATCTCTTCCACCGCCTTGACGTTGGCGCCCTCGAGAAAACCCTGCGTGAGCTGCCCGACGCCGTTTTCACCGGGGCGCGAGACGATCGGCTCGCCGCTGGCTGCCGACTGCGCGAAGACGTTGCCGCCCAAGGCTTCGAGCGCGGAAGGGTTGGGGAAGGTGGCGAGCTCGAGCTGCCCGAGCAGCGTCGGCTCGTCGCGACCTGGCATCTTGGCCATCACCTGGCCGTCCGCGAGGATGGAAAGCTGCGTGGTCTCCTGCGGAACGTTGATTGCGGGGTCGATCGGCTCGCCCGACTGCGTGACCATACGCCCGGTGGCGTCGACGCGGAGGTTGCCCGCGCGGGTGTAAGCGGTCTCGCCGTTGGCGCGCTGGAGCTGCAGAAAGCCGTGTCCTTCGATGGCGACGTCGAGCGGGTTGCCCGTGTTGATCATGTCGCCCTGGTTGAGGTTTCGGGTGGTGCTGGTGACGCGTACGCCAAGCCCGACCTGCAGGGCGCTGGGAGCGGTCCCACCCTGCGCCGACGCGGGCGCAGCGGCGCGCAGCGTGTCCGACAGCAGATCCTCGAATTCCGCGCGGTTCTTTTTGAAACCCGTGGTCGACGTGTTCGCCAGGTTGTGGGCGATGACGTCCATCTTGGTCTCCTGGGCGACCATGCCGGTGGCGGCGGTGTACAGCGAGCGCAACATGGGAAGCTCCTTTTGCCTTTACGAATCGTCTAGCGAACTTTGCCGACCTCGACCGCGCGCTCGTCGAGCTTGCGGTAGGTCTGGATGGCCTGCATGGCGGTGTCGAAGTGTCGTTGCGATGAGATCATCGCGATGGTCGCTTCGATGGGTGGCGTGTTGCCGAGCTCGAGCGCTCCGATGCGGAACTTGCCGTCATCGATCAAGTTGACCTGCGCGTTCTGGCCGGCGCCGAGCAGGGTGGGGCCGATCCTGTCGAGCGGCCCCAGGATGCGAAAAGCACCGATCTTGGCGACGGGCGCGCCGTCGGCAAAGACCTCGCCGTCCTCCGTGAGCACAGGCTCGCTCTCGGGCGGCACGACGATCGGCTCGCCGTTGTCATCGAGAAGTCGGTTGCCCGCGATGAGAAGCTCGCCTTCGGGAGACACGTCGATGTTGCCGTTGCGGGTGTAGGCGCGTTGTCCCGATCGGGTCGCGACCGCCAGGAACGTGTCGTCGGGGGGCACGAGATCGAGGGGGCGATCCGTCGGAGTCGTGACGCCGGGACGCAGATCGATGCCAGTGGCGACCGCGGCAGACAGGATCTTGTCGGTCCGTCCGTTGCTGGGCATGAAGCTCTGAAAGGCCGGTCGTCCCGCCTTGAACCCCGGAGATTCAGCGTTGGCGAGGTTGTCGGAGACCGAATCGAGCTGCGCGGCCCGCGCCGCCGCTGCTGCCATCCCTACGTATATGCCGTCAGCCAAGTTGCACCTCTCACCCGAGCAAGCAGCAAGGTCGATGCCAGCAGGGATCTGGTCTGGACGTCGGTGGGCAGCTGACGTGTGGGCCGATGGCGACCCGTCTGGCTGACCAGTCCGGGCCGAGCCGGCGTTTTGCAAGGCCTGATAGGGATGGCCGCATGGTCTTCAGGGCACCCGCACTTCAACCGAGGAGACAAGACGTGAAACCCGCCACCCGGCTCGACGTGGTCATCAAGCTGCGCGAGCGTGACGAGGAACGCACCCGCCTGCACCTGGCCGAATCGGAGAGGGCCCTCAAGGCCGCTGCCGCTGAAGCCGCCGCCGCTCATGAACGGACGCGCACGGACGGCCGTCGTTCGGGAAGCGCAGCCGAATGGATGTTGCTCGACGCCGCCCACGGCCGCGCCCGCGAGGACGCCGCCAACGCCGATCAAGCCGTCGCCGCTGCCGACAAGAAGCTTTCCGCCAGTCGCAACCAGTACAAGAGCGCCTACCAGCGCGCCGAAACCATTCGCCGCATCGCCGACGCCCGCCGCGCCGAGATCATCGCCGAAGCCGAGACCAAGGAGCGTAAAGAGCTCGACGAGGTCGGCGTGCTCCGGTACGCCCTCGGCTGACTCAGGCCCACACGGACCGCGCGATTTTCGGGGAGATCTCCCCGACACCGGGACCGCCGCACGCGGAATGTAGCGAGATTGCTCCGAGAAGGTCGTCGCGCACTTAGGCAAGATCTGGCAAGATCGGCGCCGTGGACGAATCGCCGGCTGCGGCGTGGTCGGAGCAACTGAGATATCTGGGCGTCGAGCTGCCGCGCTCGCGACGCCTACTCGTCGTAGACGACGAGCCAGAGAACGTGGATGTGCTCGCCATGCTGCTCGAGGATAACTTCGAGGTTCATCGTGCGCTCGGTGGCAGAGAGGCGCTCGAGATCTGCGATCGAGTGGGCGACTTCGCCGCCGTGATCTGTGACCAGCGCATGCCGGGCATGACCGGCGTGGAGGTCATGGCCGAGCTCCGTCGCCGCGCGCCCGAGACGGTGCGCATGGTGCTCACCGCGTACAGCGATCTTCCGCCGATCGTGGCGGCGGTCAACCAGGGCAACGTCTACCGGCTCTTTCTCAAGCCGTGGGATCCGATCGAGATGCGCGCCGCCGTCGCGGATGCGGTCTGGGTCTACGACGCCGAGCGCGCCCTCAATCGGCTCGTCAATTTGCTGGGGACGAAGAAGCGCGAGCTGACGACGACCCTGGCGCAGCTGACTCGTTCGCGCAATGAGCTGCTGGCCGCAGAAAGGATGAGCACCCTCGGGCGGTTCGCCGCCGGGATCACTCACAACATCCGCAATAGCCTCACCGTCATGATGACGCTGGTCGAGACGGTTCAGCAGAGCCCGGCCGAGCCAGCGCTGGTGCAGTCTGCGCAGCATGCTTTCGCCACCCTCGACGCCTTGCTGAAAGTCGCCAACGACGTCGCCACGCTTGCGCGGGGCAAGACCGAGGGCATCATCCGCGGCCGGGTCGAGATGCGTGGATTTCTCGAGACTCTGGTCATCGATCTTCGCAAGGACCACCCGATCGACATCACCATCGCGCCCGGCGCCAGCGTCGCTGTCTTCGATCGCCCACGGGTCGAGACGGCGCTGCGGGCTCTCTTGCGGCGAGCAGCGGCGCAAGCGGGTCAAGGCACGCCCCTCTCGTTGCTGGCTCATACGCCCGGGCCGGTCGAGACGGGGTTGGAGATCAGCTGGTCTCGCCCGGCAGCGGCCGCACCGATCGTACCGCCGCTGTTGGCCGAGCTGACCTTGGGGGTCGAGCTTGCCCGCGTCGTCGCCGAGGCCCATGGGGGCCGACTGACAACCGCCGCGCGCGGTGATGGCGGTGTGCTCGGCTTCTGGATCTCCACCGCCGAGGATGCTGCGTGAGCTCCCCGGGCCCCGGCCTAGCAGCGCCGCGGGTCCACGCACGGCGCTTTCCGCAGCCCTTCCAGATCTGCCCGGCGCCCAGCGTGCTCGGTGTGGTCAAGACCCTCGCCGAAGACGGTCAGTTCTCTGGGGCGCGCGTCCTACCCTTCGAAGCCAATCAGCCGCCGGTCATCCTCGGCCCCGCGATTCTGGTCCTGGGGCCGCGTGATCTGAGAGGCCCCCACCGCGAATCTCTGCTCGAGCTGGCGGAGGCCGGGCGACCAGGCCGTCCCCTCCTCTATGGCAGCAACTACGATCGCGACACGTTGCTCGAAGCAATCAATTCGTTTCGCGTCCTGCAGATCATTCCCGAAGCGCCCGACCACCTGCTGCTGGTCGAGGGCATTCACAAGGCACAAGAGACGCTCGAGCTCGAATGCGGGCTCGAACAGGCTGCGTTCGAGCTGGGCAGCGACACCGAACGGCTGCAAGAGGCTCTCGGCAGCTTGCGCGAGACCGAAGCGCGTACTCGCCAGGCCGAACGCTTGGCGACCCTCGGCCGCATCACCACGAGCCTCATCCCCGTCATCGGCGCTCACCTCGACGCGCTGGAAGACTTCAACCACCGGCTCAGCGACGGTCCCGCCAGCCGGGATCCTCGCCTCGACGAGCTCCTGCGGTTTGCCTTCGCCGGCATCCGATCGCTGCACGCCATGCTCGACGAGATTCGTGGCTACGCCGATAGCGGGCCGGGCGCGGAACGACTCGAGATCGTCGACGCCGACGAGGTCGCCCGTTTCGTGGTCGCCTTTTGCAGGTTCGATCCTCTGTCGGGCGGTCGTCGGATCCGGTCCGAGCTCACCTCTGCATCACAGATCCGCGTGGACGCCTTTCGTCTGCATCAGAGTCTGATCAACCTCATGCGCAACGCCTTTCAGGCGACGCCGCCGGGGGGGGAAGTCGTGGTACGCACGGCCCGCGAGGGCGCTCACGTCATCATCGACGTCGAGAACAACGGCGAGCCGATCACGCCCGAGGTACGGCGGCGTCTCTTCGAGCCCTTCTTCTCGACCAAGGGGGAGGCTGGCGTTGGCCTGGGTCTTTCGACCTGCCGCAGCGCGATCGAGAGGCTCAACGGCTCGATCAGCTGCTCGAGCGAGCCCGGGTCGACGACGCGTTTTCGCATCCAGCTGCCCGCGGTCTGACGCGCGCGTTGGTCATGCCGTTCGACTCGAGTGGCGTTCGCCACAGTCGTTAACCGCGAATTTACCGAACGGTTGGCCCGGCAAGGCCTGAAGAATCCTAGAGTCGCGGCGCCGACTTGAGGGGCACTGGCCGTGGCGACGCGGGCGGTCTGTGCGGTGACCTGGGTTCTCGGCCCACATCGCACATTGAATTTGTTTGCCCTCGGGTTATACGTCAGCACCCATCGGTGATGACACTGATGGCGTGCCACTCAACCATGCATAACGCCCCCGGATACGCGCGACCGCTGACTTCCCAAACCTCCACCGCGTCGCCGCCCCCCGGCGTGAAAGTGGGATCCCCGCCGCCGCGAACCAGCGACGGTCGCGGTGCCAGCCGCATCCGGCTGCTACCCGGGCGGGCGCAGATCGACATCGGCGAACTCTGGCGGCCAGAGGTTCACGACCTCAGCGCAACCGGCGGCAGCCTGGTGCTACCGCCAGGCGCGCAGATCGGCGCCGAGGGGGCCTTGGAGGCGACCATCCACCTCCCCGGGGAGCGCGCCTTTCAGACCAGCTTCCGGGTGATGCGCACGCAGCCAGAGGAAGACGGGTTGCGGGTGGGCGGTCGCTTTGCGCTCGAGCCCCAGGCGTTGCGCGCGCTCAGTCGCTTCGTGGTCCGCGAGCACGTCGGTCGCCGCCTCGATCTCGATCGCCTCGAGAATGCGGGTGAATCGGTTCGCACGGCCGACCGGGCTGCGATGGCCAAGCTGCTCTCGGCCGAGGCGCAGGCGTGCGGCACGCCGCTGTCGATCTTCGCCGGCAACCGGTTGACACCGCTCAGTCTGCGGCTGCGACACGTGCCTCTCGAAGGCCAGCGTGATCTCGAGGCCGAGCTCGTGCGACCCGCCCTCCACTGCGGCGAGGACGAGGAGCTCATCTGCGGTCTCGAGTACACCTTCGTCGCCCGCGGACGCTCGTCACTGTCGATGTTTCGTGGGGTCGTGCGTGCGGCGCATGGCGACTGCATCCGCATCGGCTTTCCCGATTCGCTGGTGCAGACGGGTTTTCGTTCGTCTCACCGCACGCCGCTTCCCCGCGGCGAGGCGTTGCCGATCTCGTTCCTGGTGCCGTGGGAGGAAGATCGCCTGAGCCTCTGGGCGGTCGAGGTCAGTGCCCGTGGCTTGGCCTTTGATCTCGATAGCGATGCCCACACGATCTTTCCGGGGGATCGGTTGCGCGATCTCATCGTGCAGCTGCCCGATGGACCACTGGCCGCCCAGGCTGTCCTGCGCGGGTTCTGCCAACCGCGCGGGTCGGTGGTTCGTTGCGGGGTCGAGATCGTGGAGTTCGCGAGCGACGAGGATCGCCGACGCTGGCACGCTTTCGTCTTCGCGCAGGGGCACCCGAGCTTGCAGCGCACGGACGTCGATCTCGACGACGTCTGGGGCGTCTTCGAGAGCTCTTCCTATGTCGACAAGTGGATCGCGGCAGGAAGGGCCGAGCAGATCCACGCGGACTTCTCCCGCGACTGGCAAGCGAGCGCCGCCAACGTTCGCGAGTTGCTCCTGCTCCGTCATCAGCGGTCACCGATCGGGACCATTGCGGCCAATCGCATCTATCCGCGGACCTGGCTGATGCACAGCCTCGCGGTCGACAAGCAACAGCGTCAACGCGACGAACGCGCGCGCTTTCTAACCCTCGCCCGCGAGCTCTACTCCGGAATCATGTATTCGCTCCAGCACATCACGGGGGCGCGCTACTTCCTTTCGTACTTCGAGGAGAGCAAGAACTGGAACCAGCGCCTCTACCGAGACTTTTCCCGCGATTACGTCAGGCGCGAGGATCAGCTCTACGAGAACTTCCTGGTCCTGCGGCGCAACGGCGCCGGACTGCCAGTTGCCGGGCCGCTGTCGGACGCGGAGATAGTGCCCGCGAGCAGCGCCGATCTCGAGAGCCTCTGTCGGCACGCCGAGGTAGCGATCTCACCGCTGCTGGTCGATGCGCTCAGCCTCGATGCACAGGGGCTGCGTCATGACGCCTTCCAAGCAGATTTCGCCGCCGACGGCGTGATCCGACGTCGTGATGTTTTTCTGGCTTGTGAAGGGGGGCGACCCCTGCTGGCGGCGATCTGCGAGTCGGGCGGCTCGGGCATCAACATCTTCGGGCTCATGAACCTGACCTGGACCATACCGCTGGGCGGTGAGGCTCCGCGCGCCGAGACGATGCGCGCGCTCGTCGACACCGTTTCGGCTCACTACCAGGCGCGCGGCGTGCAGGACTTCCTCTTCCTGGAAGGGCGGCCTGAGCGCCAGGCGTGCCTCGAGCAGGCGGGGTTGCAGCTGGTCTCGTCAGGCATCCGCTGGCTCGCCCGCACGGACGTGCTGCCGGCCTGGCTGGGTTACGTCGAGAACGAGCTGCGCGCCGTCGAGCTTGGGCGCGACACCCGCGTGGTCGTGGCCAGCGAGTCAGGGCACGTGGCCAGCGGGCGCCGGCACGTGGCGTGAGTCCGTCGCAGACGGGCGCACGAAGCGGTCGCGGCGCGACTGGCAAGACCGATGCGTCGCGGGTCGTTGCTGTGCGCAATCGGTAGCGCGGACCGCTCGGACTTTCGCCGCAAAACCGACAGACCGCTTTCACCGACATGAAGGCACTCTTCGCACATCAGGCGCCGCGGTGGCGCCGGTGTTGCGCCAGCTTGCGCAAGTGCGCTCCTTCGGAATTCGCCCCACCCATGATCACGTCGACGTACACGTCCCGCTCGTCGCCCTTGCCCATCACCCGCCTCCACAATCCGAGCCCCGCCGAGCTCGATGCCTGCATCGCGGCCCATCGCCCGGCGATCATCACGGGGCTCTTCGACGGGCAGGAGGCCACGCGCTGGGATCTCGCTTCGCTGCAGCGAAAACTCGGGTCGCGCGTCGTTCAGGTCGCCAAACACGCGGAGCCGCGCCTCTATTGGGATCCCAAGGCGGGCCTGCGCATCGAGCCGCATACGTTCGATGATTTCGTCGAGCGCGCGTTCAAGAGAAAAGATTCCGGCTACTGGTACCTGCAGGACGACGTGAACAGCTTCCCGCAGATCAAGGACGACTACCGGTTGCCCGAGATGATCGCGCGGCGAAACGTCTGGCGTGCGAAGTTCTGGCTCAGCGGAGCCGGCCTCATCACGCCGTTGCACTACGACCCGGTGGAGACCTTTCACTGGGTGATTCGCGGATCCAAGCGCTTCGTGTGCTACCGGCCGGGCGTCCGCAACTTCTACCCCAACGATCGTCGTTCGACCGCGCCCTTCATTAGCCGGGTGGATCCCGACGGCTACGACGAGCGCCAGTTTCCTCGCTTTGCGCGCGCGATCCCGGTCGAGTTCAGCGTCGAAGAGGGGGAGCTGCTCTACCTGCCAGCCTTCTGGTGGCACCAGGTCTATTCCGAAGGCGGCGTGAACGTCTCATTGAACTTCGTCTGGTTCGCATCGCTGGCCAAATGCCTGCGTCACCTGCCGCAGCTCTACGCCAACAAGAAGCATCTGCTCTTACGTCGCAAGCAGATCCGCGCGCAGGCGGTGGCGGCTGCCGCTGAGGTCGCCGCACAAAAGGCCTCTGCGTCAGCTGCTTAACTCTTGTGGCCGCCGACGACGAACAGAGTGATCGCGCCGAACGAGGCCGGGTCGCGCCCCCAGGCCTGCAGCGCCGACACAGCGGTCTCGTACCGCGCCCGTTCCGCCGATTCCGCGGCGGCCTGGAGGAAGGGCGTGAGCACGATCTCGGCGAAGGCAGGCAGGCCGATCGTCCGACTGTCCACGACGACGGCTTGTACCCGGATGTCGTTCAGACCCGCGTTTTGCCATAGCCCCGGCAGCTTGTGCCCCATATCAGCCGTCGCGCCGCGGGTATCGAACCAGGCGCGACGGCCTGCGGTGATGACGGCAAATTCCGCCGGCACGGGATCAATCAGCAGACTTGCGTCGGAGCCGTCGATGGCCGCAAGGCAGCCGCCGGGGCGAACGAGGCGGGCCATTTCACGCGCGACGTGAAGCGGGTCCGAGACATGCCGCAGGAAGAGGCGCGAATAGACCAGATCGAAGCTCGCGTCGGCAAAAGGTAGGTGGTTGGCGTCGCCCCGAATGGCGGGCAGGCGCTTGCGAGCTTCCGCTAGCACATAGGCGTCGATGTCGAAGCCAAACAGACGCAGCCCAGGCCGAGAGCGCGCGAGACCCGCGGCCACGAAGCCCGGTCCACATCCGATCTCGATGCCGAGTCCGTTCGCTGGGATGCCAACCGCGCCAAGCGCGGCCTGCTCACGCCCCGCGATCACCTCGGCCTGTGCCGCCAGCCGAGCCACCTCGCCGGCGGGCGCATCGAATTCACCGACGCGGTAGTGGCCCATCGGCATTCTCCCCAATCGACGACATGTCGTCTGGTCGGATCGGCACCTTGCCGAGCGTGCTTGAGGCGGGGGAGCCGCGACGCTGCTCGGGATCGGTGGAATACCCCTCGCGCCGCTCGGGGTTTTCAGCGACGATGCCCACGGATGTACACCCGCTTTGGGTGTGCGGTCGGGGTGCGAACAACCAGCGCTGGCCCAGTGATCTGCCGGGCGGTGCGCTTTGCACAGGTGGCGCTCATGGAAACCGTCCAGCAACTGGTGCTGCTTTACGCCGGCCTCGTTGTCATCAACTTCATCCTGTCCGGCGTTCTCTGGTACTCGTCGCGGGCACCCCTGAACCGGGATCTGTTCCGGTTCTGGGCCTCGGTGGTGGTCTTCTTCCTCTCGCAAGCGTTCTTCGGGCAGGGAACGCTCGCGGTCGCGCTCTCCTGTCTGCCCGCGTTTCTCATCTCTTTCACGCTGGCGTCGCTGCTCTCGCGCATCGCCGGGATCACGATGCGCGCGGTCTTTTATCTGGCGGCGGTGGTGCTAGGGACCGCAGCGGCGATCGGGATCAACGCCGCCGGTGGGCCGTTCTGGGCCGTCGCTCTGCCGCCCAGCGTGGCGGTGGCATTGCCTCTCATCGTCGTCCCCTTGCGGTGCCTGCTTCGTGCCGACAATCGCCTCACGGTGCTCGGCAAGGCATCGATGCTGAGCGCCTTGCTGTCGGGGCTGCACGACCTCGACTATCCCTTCTTGCGCGATAAGCCGCAGTTTGCGGTTCTCGGCTTCTCGATTGGCCTGCTCGCCGTCTTCGCCATCTCAATCACGGCGCCCGCCACGGTCCTCGAGGTCGTGACCGCCGAGCGCACGCGTATCGAACGACAAAACCAGTTCGAACGCCGCTTCTTCGCCAACGTCACTCACGAGCTGCGCACGCCGCTCACGATGATCCTGGCTCCGATCGAGAGCATGCTGGCCGGAACTTTTGGTCCCCTGACCCCCAGGCAGCGCGCGTCGTTGGAAGCAAACTGGCGCAACAGCATCCGGCTCTTGCGCCTGATCAACGATCTGCTCGATCTCGCCAAGCTGGAAGAGGGGCACATGTCCCTGCGCGCTCAAGAGTCCGACCTGCGATCGCTGCTGTCCGACCTCGTTGAGGATGCGCGGCCGCTGGCGGCGCACAAGGGCATCGACCTGGCGCTGATCTTCGAGTCCGCGCCGACCGATCTACACGTCGATGTCGAGAAGATCGAGAGGGTCTTCGTCAATCTGGTCGCCAACGCGCTCAAGTTCACCGAGACCGGGTCGGTGACCGTACGGGTGAGCGCGGGAGCCGGCGGTGCCGAGATCGCCGTGGAAGACACGGGCGTCGGCATTCCCGCCGACCGTCTGCCTCACCTGTTTCAGCGCTTCAGCCAGGGCGACGATTCGGTGACCCGCCGCTTTGGTGGCACCGGGATCGGGCTTGCCTACGCCAAGGAGATCGTCGAGCTCCACGGCGGGCGGATCACGATGAGCAGCGAGGTCGGCAAAGGCAGTCGCTTCGTCGTTCATCTGCCAGGCGGCGTCTCGCACCTGCCGGTCGGGTCCGTCATGGCGGACGGGACGTCAGCACCGCGCGAATGGACCCACGAAGTGCAGCGCCAAAAGGAATATCGCTTCGCCGAGGTCGGGGAGGCGGCTTTGCGCAGCGCCGAGGTCGCGGCCGGTACGTCGTCAAGCGGCGCGCGTCTGCTGCTGGTGGAGGACAATCCCGAGATCCTCGAGTTCGTGGCGATGCACCTGCGCGAGAACTTCACGGTCCTCACTGCGCGAGACGGGCAAGAGGGGCTGACCACCGCGCAACGCGAGCTGCCCGACGTCATCGTCACCGACTTCATGATGCCCAAGATGGACGGGCTCTCGATGGTCAAGACCCTGCGCGTCCACCCCAAGCTCGCGGACGTTCCGGTGATCATGTTGACCGCCAAGGGCGAGCTTGCCGATCGGCTTTCGGGGCGCGAGGCCGGCGCCGACGTCTATCTGACCAAGCCGTTCTCTCCGCGCGAGCTCGAGGCCGCCATCCGGCAACAGCTCGGCAAGCGCGGCCACCAGGTACACAGCCTCATGCGCGCCCATGTCGAGGGCCTGGAAATCGTCAGCGCGGGTCTCGCCCACGAAATCCAGAATCCGCTCAACTTCATCAAGAACGCACAGAAGCTGATCGAGGAGAACGTGGCCAAGCTGCGCGACGCTGTCGACATGCCCACGGATCCGGTGCGGGCCGCCTCGGTGGACAAGGCGCAGAGTCGAATCGCTCACATGGTCGAGACCGCTGGCAAGGGGGTCAAGCGGATCGAGAACGTCGTCGGCCTCATGCGCCGGTACGCGCGCGAGGGCTACCCGACCGAACCGGCCGACGTCGATCTCGAGCGCGCGGTGGCCGATGTCGTCGAATTGGTGGCGCCGAGGGGCGAGGTGCCGACTCAGATCGCCCTGGCGCTGGCGAGCGGCGGACGTTCCGTGCGGGCGGTGCCCGAGGATCTCAACCAGGTGATACGGAGCCTGGTTCAGAACGCGATCGAGGCAGTGGCCCCGCTCGGCGCGGAAGGGCGGGTCACCGTCGGCTCGCGGCTCGACGGTGAGCATGTGGTGCTCGAGGTGATCGACAACGGCCCCGGGGTCGTCGCCGCCGATCTAGGACGGATCTTCTCGCCATTTTTCACCACCAAGCCCGGTCCGGGGCGAGGTCTCGGTCTCGCGATCGTTCAGATCGTCGTCGCCCGTTCGGGTGGCACGGTCGACGTCACCTCCACGCCCGGGCGCGAGACAGCGTTCCGCGTCCAGTTTCCCGCGGGACAGCCGGTCATAGCGATCACGCCTCTGGCTCCGGTGGGTCCGGCAAGAGCGGTAGCCGGGGCCAACGCGTCGGCCTAGGGACACCGCCGGTCATCGGGCCGCTCGGTCAGGCGCACACGTCGTCGTCGCATCGACATCGCCAGGACGGCGGCGCCGACCAGCCAGGCAAGGCTCCCGCGCGAGTCGGCGCCGCCCATGTCGCAGGCGCATGCGCCCGGGTCGATGCGGGGAGTACCGGCGGGGCCAGGTTCCTTCGCCGCGCCGCCGTCTCGGCCGTCTCCGCCGTCTGTCGTCGATCCAGGCGGGGGTGGGCGTCGCGGTGTCATGGTCGTCAGCACCCGGCTCGGATCGCCGAACAGCATGAAGGTCCGGCGCGCGTTGAGATCCTGCGTGCTCGCCTTGGCAACCCGCAAGGCTTCTCCGAGAGGAAGGTGTTGTTCGAGCACCGCCTGCAAAAAGCGCTCGTTGAGGGCCCGCTGAGGGGGCAGTGAGGTGAAGCCGGACGAGGCGATCACGGCCATCGCACCTCCTTCAGGCGCGGCCAGCAGGGCTTCGGCGAGGCTCGGCGTCTGGGGATCTTGGAACATGCCATTGAAGCAGGTCATCGCTGTCACCAACGAGGGGCGATGCAGGTTGCCGAGCGACGGGATCTTGGCGATGTCGAGGCCACCATTCCAGACGCCGACGGACCCGTGGCCGATGTAGTTCACCAGGAGCGGGCCCTTGGAAAACGCTTCGAGAAAGCTGATCGCAGGAGCGGCGTGTCCCGGGAGGCGCACGTCGAAGTCGTACCCATCGGGGATGCGCGCCGAGGCCGCCCGCAAGGCGTCGCCAAAGTCGAGCGTCTCCTCGTCGGCGTCCGCCAGGAGCAGCACGCCGCTCTGGTCGCGGACGCCCGTCTGCTCGTGCCGCACCAGCTTGCCGAAGATGGCTTCGGCCTCGCCCGCCGTACGCGCCGGAATGCGACCGATCGCGACGTCAGGCAGTCCATCGTCGTCGAAGTCGACGAACCAATCGTCCGACGCCGTCTCGAGCGGCCAGGTATCGACCAGCGCCGTTGGGACGAGATCCTGATCGCCTTTGCCCAGGTAATTGCGGCGATCGAAGCTGGCATCGCCAAGTAGCAAGGCCGCCTTGGGCAAGCGGCCGCGTTGGCGGGCAGCCTCGAAATAGGCGCGGATGGCGCGCGGATCACGGTGGCCGAAGCTGAGCTCGTCGTAGAGGTCCTCCACATCGATGAGCGCGACACGTTGGCCTTGCGACTCGCGCAGCGTTGCCAAGGATCGGGTGGCTCCCAGCAGATCGCCGTGCCCGATGACGACGAGATCGGCGATCTCTTCGGTGGTCAGGAGAGAGGAGATCCGATTGGCGAACACGCGGGCCGGGGAGAGCGCGCGGTCTGGGGCGAGCACGAGCACCGTGCGCAGCCCCTCGCCGG
>JANNNO010000303.1:0-7909 GCA_031398585.1 Myxococcales bacterium
GTCTCCGGAACCCCCAGCAACGCGGCCGCAATCAGGCCGAGACGTAAGCCCGAACGCAAAGCCATCATCTATCGACCTCGGGCGCGACGACATCGAGCGAGGCGATGAGCGCCACCAGGTCCGCCACCATCAACCCGCGCGACTTGTCGCGAATCATCGCCATCGCATCGAACGAACCGGTGCGGAAGCGAGCCCGGTAGGCCTGAGCCCCCCCGTCGCCGATCACGTAGCAATGCATGTCACCGCGGGCCGCTTCCACGCGCGCGCTCGCTTCGCCCTTGGGCTTGAGCTTCTTCGGCGCATTCAAGATCTCGCCCGGCGTCGTCGTCTGAATCTGGTCGAGCGCCTCGCGCAGGATGCGCACCGACCAGCGCCATTCCTCCACCCGCACAAAGAAGCGATCCCAGGAGTCGCCGACCAGACCGACCTCGCCCCGACCCACGGGCGTCTGCCACCCGATGGCGGGCAGGATCTTGTCGTAGAGGGAATAGGGACGATCCGCGCGCAGGTCGTAGGCGACGCCCGCTGCGCGCAGGTTGGGCCCCACCAGGCCCCAGCTCATCGCTTCGGCGGCGCTCACCGGTGCCAGGCCCGCCAGCCGCTTGATGAAGATCGGGTTGTAGGTGATGAGCCGATTGAACTCGTCGATGATGCCTTCGAAGTGGTCGCAAAAGGCGAGCACGCGATCCCGCCAGACCGGCGTGAGATCCCAGCCGACGCCTCCCACGCGGTGATAGTTGTAGGTGAGGCGCGCGCCGCAGAGCTCCTCGATCAGGTTGTTGACGTACTCGCGCTCTCTCAGCGCGTACGGGAACGGAGTCATCGCGCCGACGTCCATCGCCATGGCGCCGAGGGCGATGCAATGAGACGAGATGCGCGCGAGCTCGTCGGAGATCACGCGCAGGTAGTGTGCCCGCGGCGGGACTTCGAGAGCGGCCAGGCGCTCGACCGCTTCGGCCCAGACGTGGTTGGCGGTCATCGCCGCCACGTAGTCGACGCGATCGGTGTAAGGCATGAAGCCCTCGTAGGTGCACTTCTCGGCGATGTGCTCGATCGCCCGGTGCAGGTAGCCGACATCCGGGATCGCCTCGCGCATGATCTCGCCGTCGGTCTTGACGATGAAGCGGATGACCCCGTGGGTGGACGGATGCTGCGGCCCCATGTTGAGGGTCATCTCGTCCTCGTCGTCCTTGACGATGACGATGTCGCTCATGACGGGGCCTTGGCGGCCGTGCCCGCCGTGGCGACAGCGTCCGCCGTGCTGGCGGCGTCGGCGCTGCCGGCACGATCGTATTGCGTGAGTAGATCGAAGGCCGAAATGCGCGTGGTTGGCATGCCGTGATACTCGGCCGCCTCGCGGTAGTCTTTGCGCATGGGATGGCCGACCCAGTCGTCAGGCATCAGCAGGCGCCGCAGATCTGGGTGCCCTTCGAAGACGACGCCCAACAGATCGTACTGCTCGCGCTCGAGCCAATTCGCGTTGTTCCAGACGCCCGCGATCGAGGGCAACCGCGGACGATCGCGAGGCACGCTGACCTTCCAGACCACCTCGCTACGGTGTCGGTAGGAATGCAGGTGATAGACGACCTCGATGCTGTGGCTCTTGATCCAATCGACGGCGGTCAGGTTCTGCAGGAACTCGAAGCCGAAGTCGTCGCGTAAGCGCGTGGCCACGTCGAGCAGATGCGAGGGGGCGACGCGAAAGAGAGCTTCGCGTGGGCCTTCCTTTTCGCTCGGCGGTGCTGCGGCCTGGAATCCGAAGACGCCATCGCCCAGCGCCGTCGTGAGCTCGGTGAAGACTGTGCGTGCGTCCAAGTTCGTTCTCGGATGCGACCTAATCGATCCTGAGATCGGCAGCCGTGCGTGCGGCGTCCGTCGGCGGCCTGCGCAGCCATTCCAGATCGCCCCGACGCCAGACGTAGGCGAGGCCGAACGCCAGGATGGCGATGAAGGTCGCGATCTCGAAAAAGGCGATGGCGCCGTCACCCATGGCCACCCAGCGCGAGAAGACCGTGGCGATCGGATAGGTGAAGGCGATCTCGACGTCGAAGACCAAGAAGACCAGGGCGACGACATAAAAGCGTGGGTTGAAGTTGAACCAGCCGGTGCCGATCGCCTGCTCGCCGCATTCGTAGACCGCGCCCTTGTCGGGGTTGGGCGTGTGGGGGCGCACGAGCTTGCCGAGCGTCAGCGTGATGGCGAGAAACAGACACGCCACGAGCAGGAAGACGAGCACAGCGGCGAAGTGGAACTGCATGCGCGAACGCTCTTCTATCGGAGCGCCGGGGAGGGGCAAGCCGGGTGCGGGCCGCCGGCGGCCGGGGGGCGGGGCGTGCTGTCGCGGGTCAGGAGAGGTCCGCGGCGAAACGCGACGCCCGTGCCTGGCGCCATCGGCCGCGCGCCGATGTAGAAGCGGCCTGCCCATGCCCACCGCCCTCGACCTCGATTCCGCGCAGGCGCTGATCTTCGACTGCGACGGCACGCTCGCCGACACCATGCCCGGCCATCACCGCGCCTGGCAGCAGACCCTGGGAGCTCTCGGCAGCAGCTTCCCGGAGGCCCAGTTCTACGCCTTGGCCGGGGTGCCAACCCGGCTGATTGCCCGTCAGATGGCCGCCGAGCTTGGTCTCACCATCGATCCCGACGTGCTGGCCCAGCGCAAGGAGCAGGCGTATCTCGACAGCATGCCGGCGGTGCTTCCGATCGAAAAAGTCGTGTCGATCGCGCGCGCTCGTCGTGGGGTGATGCCCATGGCCGTCGCCTCGGGAAGCTATCGTCACGTCGTCGAGCTGACCCTCCGCCAGATCGGGGTGCGAGACTGGTTCACCGTCGTGGTGTGCGCCGAGGACACCACCTTGCACAAACCAGAACCCGACGTCTTTCTCGAGGCTGCGCGGCGTCTGGGCGTGGACCCGGCCGGCTGCCTGGTCTACGAGGACGCCGACCTCGGGATCGAGGCGGCCCGCCGCGCTGGAATGGGCTGGGTAGACGTGCGACGCATGCCCTGCGACACGGCACCGGGTCAACCCGGTCAAGAATGTCTGCCGGGGTGCCGATGCAGAGTGGCGAGGGACCCCTTTGAAGCGCGTTCTGGTCGTCGATGATTCGCCCACGGTGCGAGAGCTCGTCCGCACCACATTGGCCGGTGGTGGCTTCGATACGGTGGAAGCGGCCGATGGCAGCGAGGGACTGACCCGCCTCGATCAGGATCGCGAGATCGCTCTCGTGATCAGCGACGTCAACATGCCCGTGATGGGCGGGCTCGACTTCCTGGATCGTTTCGCCGAGACGGATCGGAGCAAGGACGTGCCCTTCGTGTTGCTCACCAGTGAAGCGCAACCTTCGATGGTCGAGCGCGCGAAGAAGGCCGGCGCCAAGGGCTGGATCGTCAAGCCGTTCAAGCCGCTGCTCTTGCTGGCGGCGGTTCGTAAGCTGCTGGCGCTTCCGTAGATCCCGGCTCGTCGAGATCCGGTGGGTGATCGCGTTTCCCACCCGACGATCAGCGTGGTCCGAATGGCTCACGAGGGTCCTCCGGGCGAAGCCTCGATCTGATCGCATCGGTCGCCCTCTCCTGGCCCTTGTGGGGAAGAGCCCCACAGTAGCGCGGGCCCCACGGCAAGGAGAGATCTCTCATGACTTCACAGTGGTTTTTGCGGCGTGCACGGATGTTTCGGTTCTGGCTGGTCGTGCCGGCATTTGCGTTGTCCGTCGCGTGCGGTGACGAGACCAAGCCCGGGACGGATCCAGCGCGGCCGACCGATGCGGGCCGCAGCGGCGGCGCCGACGGGGGCACGCGAACCGGCGGCACCGGCGGCAGCTCCAGCGGCGGCACGGGCGGTAGCGTCGCTGGGGGGACGGGCGGCAGCACGGCCGGCGGGACGGGCGGCAGCGGGACGGGCGGCAGCGGGACGGGCGGCGGCTCGGCAGGCGCGGGCGGCGGCGGAGAGACCGGTGGCGCTTCGGGTACGGCCGGTTCCGGCGGCGCTGACGCAGGCGGGACCGAGACCGGCGATGCCTCGACAGGGGGAACCGGCGCGGCGGGCGCGGGCGGCACCGGCGGCGCTGGCACGAGCACGGGTGGCGCGGGCGGTTCTAGCACGGGCGGCGCAGGCGGCGCCGGCACGGGTGGCGCAGGCACGGGCGGTCGAGGCGGCGCGGGCGGCTCCGGTACAGGTGGCCGAGTCGGCACGGGCGGCGCCGGCGGTGCAGGCACGGGCGGTCGAGGCGGCATGGGCGGCGTTGGTGACGGCGGCGCTCCCGAAGCGCCGATGGCGGTGGTCACGGAGCCCGAGGCAGCCGGCCTCCTCGTCGAGCTGAACACGGGGGAGATCGCGTCGGGCGAGCTTGCCTACGGGCGTGGCCTGCGTGCCAACGTTCGTACCTTCGGCGCACGGATGGCGCGTGAGCACGCGGCCGCCAACGACGAGCTCGCTCGGCTCTTCCGCCGCATCGACGTCACGCCGGCCGACAGTGCGAAACGGCGCGCGTTGGCCGCCGACCATCACGCGGCCTTGCAGGGCCTCTGGCAATTGAGCGGCGCCGCTTTCGATCTGGCCTACGCGACGTCACAGGTCAAAGCGCACACTCAGGCGCTGGAAACCCTCGATGGCGTGCTGATTCCGTCGGCCCGCACGGCGGCCTTCCGAACAGCCCTCGTCGACTGGCGCGTCGAGGTGGCGGATCACCTCGCAGATGCGCGCTCGTTGCTCGCTTCACTGACTCCCGCGACGACCGACGCTGGCGCGGACGCGGCATCGGGCAACTAGAAGGCAGCTGACGCGATTACCCCTGCCTCGCCCTCAGCGCGCGGGGCGGGGCGACGCGGAAGGCGACGTTGAGGCGGTTCCAGCCATTGATTGCGACGACCGCCAGGGCCAAAGAAGCCAGCTCGGGTTCGGAGAAGTGGCGGCGGGCTTCGGCGTAAACGTCGTCGCCGACGCCACCATCGAGGCGGGTGACGGCCTCTGCAAACCCGAGGGCCGCTCGTTCGGCTGCGCTGTAGACGGGGGCATCCGCCTGCGCGTCGAGAAAATAGATCCGCGGTAGGGCTTCCCCCGCGGCGAGCGCCTCCTCGACGTGCAGTTCGATGCAGTAAGCGCAGCCATTGATCTGGGAGACACGGAGCTTCACCAGGCGGACCAGACGAGAATCGAGGCCTGCGCTCGCCACTGTCCGTTCCAGGCCCATCATCGCCTCGTAAACCTGCGGAGACGTCTCGAGGTAGTTCATGCGCTTCGTCATGGTGGGAACCCTACCGAGGTAGGTGGTCCAAACGACAGAGCCATTGATGGCACTTCGATTGGACCATTCTCCCAGCGCGGCGATTGCCTTACGCTCGCACTGTCATGTCCAAGCCTGCCCACCTCGGCGAGCTCGCGCTCGGGGCGCGACGCTCCAGCGAAACTCTCGTCGAGTGGCTGCATCGTGAGCTGAAAGCCGCCATCCTGACCGGGCGCTGTCGTCCCGGGCATAGGTTGCCTTCCAGCCGCACGTTGGCCCGTCAGCAGCGGGTCGCGCGTGGGACCGTGCTGGCGGCTTTCGAACAGCTGACGGCGGAAGGTTATCTGCACAGTCAGGTCGGCGACGGCACCCGCGTGGCTCCGCGCTTGCCTCAAGTGGCGAGCGCGCCGTCGGCCCTGTGGCCCCATCGTCCCCCGGCTGCCATTCGCATCGGGCGCAGAGGCGCGTCGCTGGTGGCGCCGTTTCCCGCTGCCGCTCGCGCTGGGGCGCGCGCCTTCACCGCGAATGTCCCCTCGGTGACGGAGTTTCCTGTCGCAACCTGGGCGAGGCTCATCGGCCGTCGCATGCGGCTGGCTTCCCCCCGCGCCTTGATCGGCGGTGATGTCTTCGGCCTTGCGCCCTTGCGCGCGGCGATCGCCCGTCACCTGGGCGAGACCCGCGGCGTGATCGCCTCGCCCGACCAGGTCATCGTGCTCAACGGCACTCAGCAGGCCCTCGACCTGGTGGCGCGAGTGGTACTGGATCCCGGCGATGCAGCCTGGGTCGAAGATCCGGGCTATCCCGGCGCGAGCGAAGTCTTGCGCGCGGCGGGAGCCAACGTCGTGCCGATCCCGGTGGACGATAGGGGCCTCGACGTGGCCGCGGGCGTGAAGCACGCGCGCAGAGCCCGTCTGGTCTACTCGACGCCCGCCCACCAGTTCCCGCTCGGGATGCCGCTGGCGCTCGAACGCCGGCTGGCCCTGCTCGCGTGGGCTCGCAAGGGCGGCGCCGTCATCTTCGAGGACGACTACGACAGTGAGTTCCGCTTCGACGGACGCCCGCTCGCCGCCCTTCAGGGCCTCGATCCGACCGGCGCCGTCATCCTCGCGGGTAGCTTCAGCAAGCTGCTGTTCCCCGCGCTCAGGCTCGCATACGCCGTGGTCCCGCCAGCGCTGGTAGAGCCGCTGTCGAAAGCCCGCTCGCTCTTCGACCGCTACCCGCGCTTCCTGGAACAGGTGGCGCTGGCCGACTTCATCGAAGAAGGTCGCTTCGCCGCTCACCTTCGTCGCATGCGCGGCATCTACGCTGAACGTTGGCAGGCCTTGGTAGCAGCGGCCGACGCGCACTGGGGCGAAGCGCTCACCCTGGCCGCTACCGACACGGGCCTGCAGACGGTCGGTTTTCTGCGCAAGCGGCGGCCCGGCAGCGATCTTCAGCTGGCCAGGCGTGCGGCGGCCGCCGGCGTCGAGGTGGTCGCTCTGTCACGCTGGGACCGCGCCCGCCGCTGGGGCCCATGCCTGCAGCTCGGCTTTGCCGCTGCGACACCGAAGGAGATCGACCGCGCGGCCCGCGTGCTCGGACGGCTGCTGCGTGAGCGCGATTGAAGCACGTCGCGGGCCTGGCGTTCGGGCCGCCGATGACGCCGCCGAAGTGGTAAGCGAAGAAGATGGGCTTCCTTCTCGCCAGCGTGTTCGCGGCCGCCGTCCTGCCCTACGCCCTGCTGCTGCTCACCGCGATACCGTCGCCTACGACGTTGGCGCGCTGGGGGCCGCAGTGGAGCAACCGCGACATTCGCGAATCGCTCGCCCGCCTGCAAGGCTGGCGGTTGCGGGCGCAGTACGCGCAGATGAACGGTCACGAGGCGTTTGCGCCGTTCGCCGCCGCCATGCTGGGGGCACACCTGGCTGCGGCGCCGAGCTCATGGATCCACCCGCTCGCCGTCGCCTTTCTCGCCGCCCGCGTGCTTCACGCCATCGCGTACATCACCGATCGGCCGACCTTGCGCAGCTCCGCCTGGGGCTTGGGCGCGATCAGCGTGGCGGCGATCTTCATCGTGGCGATCGCGGCCTGACGGCGGGAGCGTTCCGCGCGATCTCCTCGTCCCGTCCGTTGCGCCCGTCCCGCGCGGCTTGAATGATTTCCGGCCGTCACTTCGCCCAGCGGAACCAGCCCTTTTCGATCATGATCTTGATTCCGCGTTCGGCCCAGAGCTTGTGGCCGGCCATGTCGAAGTGGTGGTCGTCGCGCATGGGAAGATCGTCGGTTGGGATAATGGCCAGGTTCGGGATCTTGTTCGGCAGGTCGAGGATCAGCGGGCGCAGTCGTTGCCCGACCGGGCTGTCGACGCCCAGGCTGCCCGTCGATTCGGTCTCGTAGTCGGTGTGAAGCACGGGCAGGTTGGGCTCGCCGAGCTCGGCCCGCATGTCAGCGATGATCTTGGCCACGCGATCAGGGAAGGCGGCCTGCTGATCGATCGGCATGTGTCGTTCGGTGATGCCGAGCATGATGAAGACACCGCCGAAGGTCACCCGGCCCTTGAGCTCGTTGGCGCGATCCATGAACGCGTTCCAGTAAAGGCCGCCCTTCATGAAGTCGGGGCTAGGTGCGCTGCCTCTGCCCCTGCCGATCGAGATGAAGTGGTAATCGGGCCCAGCCGCCGCGGCGGCCGTGCGCAGCCCGCCCATGCCTG
>JANNNO010000305.1:0-23244 GCA_031398585.1 Myxococcales bacterium
CGCGCCCGAGCAGGCTGAACGCTTCGTCGATGGCGGAAGCGACGGCGCTGCGGGTCGCCCGATCGCGGGCCCGCGTGCGTGGAAAGAGCGCCCGCGTGTCCTCGTCGGGCGCCACCAGAAGGATGACCTTCGCCCCCAGGAGCTCCAGCGTCCGCGCCCCCTGAACCGCGTCATCATCCGCATACTGCAACCCCGCCGTCCCCGCCGCAGGACTCCGATTGCTCCCCACGACAATCGCCACCGCCTCCCGAAAATCAACCTGGGAGCCCCCACCACCCGCCGCCCGGTCCGCCCGAAAATCAACCTGGGAGGCCCCGCCAGGTGCCCCGGCCGCGCGTCGAAAATCAACCTGGGAGGGCCGGCCGCCCGCCTGGAAATCAACCTGGGAGGCAGTCTTGGGCCGCGTGACATCAACGTCGGCGGTTGCGGGCTGAGGGGATGCCAGGACCGCGACGGCCGCCAGGCGCGCCAGGAATTGGGCGGTGCACGAGACGGGAGTCATGAGGTCGCGTCGGGTAGGAGGGCCTTCATGGCACGACCTCCAGGCGTTCGACGACCAAGTGGGTTGCGAGTCGGGTTAGCGCTGTCGGATCTCGGACAGCCATAGCTTCGACAGTCTGCACGTCGTGAGGCTGATCGGAAAAGAGGGCGTAAAGCGTCAGGGAGCCGGGCGCCAACGGATGAGTGACGGCTTGGCCGAGCTCAATGGCCTCTGTCGAGACGGCGACCGGGATTGAGGTTGGATTTGCGCCAGGGTCGCGCCAAGCAGGCCAGTACCAGTAGACGCGTCCCTGCGAATCGCGCGCGAAAATCATAAGGTGTCGCGCCCCTAGGCCGGGCGCGTTCACGTAGGTGAAGGCAAGGGCATCCCCCGCGCGGACGATCGTCCCTGCACGCTGTGGCGTCGCTCCGTCGCGCGAGCGAAAGATCCCCACCCCGCCCTGTAGCCCTCCGACCGTCCCCCCCCCTCGCTCCGCAACACGCCCCTCCATCCGAGGTTCCATCATCAACCTCGGTACCAGCACCACGGCCCCGGCGGCCACGATCAGCCCGCCCAAAATCAACCTGGGCGTTCGTCGACGGGACGGCGTGCGCGCGTCGGTCGGGAAGATGGCGCGGGACATCCGCTCACGCGCATGGTCCTCGCCATCCCGGCCAACCGCTTCGAGCAACGCGTGCGAGCGGTAGCGGACGCGGCAGTCCTCGCAAAGGCGCAAGTGCCGCCACATCCGTCGGTCCAGCTGTCGGCCACCACGCCCCTCGAAGTGACGCTCCACCAATCCATGCCCCCAGATGCCCTCCCATACGGATCTCACCCACCCGACCATCACGCCGCCCCCCTGTCCCAGGTTGATAACCGCCCCTCGCGGCCCCCCTCCCAGGTTGATTTTCTCCAAGCGATTGCCCTCGGTGCCACGGCGGGCTCCCAGGTTGATTCGCGCCCCGCCCCGTAGGTCGACGGCAGCATTCCCCAGGTTGATGACGGCGTGGCTTCATCCCGTTCCCAGCGTGATGAAGAAGCGGTCCAAGTCTTCCGCAACTCACCGATGCGAATGGCGATTGAGAGTGTTTGCTTCAAGCGACCTCGCGGCGGTCGGGGCGCTTGTTTTCGTGTCCCAGCAGGTGTGCTTCGAGACGTCGCTTGATCTGCTTCTCCCAATCTTCCAGCGTTGAACGCGGCATACCGAGTTGGGCCGCCGCCTCCATTTGAGTGAGGCCGTCAACGTAGCGGAGCTCGAGCACCTTTCGCTTCGACGGCTCGAGCGTCAGCGCGAACCGGGTGAGCTCATGCCGGAACTCGGACAGCTGGTCTGCAGCGGACGCTGGCTCGCCGGCGGACTCGAGGTCGGTCAGCCGCCGCTCCCGCCGTGCGAAATCCAGAGCGCGGTGGCGCGCAATCGATGACAACCAAGCCGCGAGATCACCGCCGCCGTAGGTTTCGCGGAGCCGACGGCTGCCCACGAGATCGGTGAAAACTTGCTGAACGATGCTGTCGCAGTCCGCCGGCTCTCGCAGGATTCTGCCTGCCGCCCGCCTCACAGCCGCAAAGGTCGTTCGATAAACGGATTCCATGACGTCGCGATCTCCACGCCGGAAGTGCGCGTCCCAAATCGGGTCGGTCGAATCGGACTTGGGAACCGCCACCCTGGCATCTTACGTGTCGAAGCAGCCGCCTCGGGCTGACGGCGGTAGGGGGAAAAAAGTTCGCACCGGCTGCTGCGATGAGTCTGCGTCGGCCGTTAGACCTCCCCCAGGGGGTCCTCTCCAGCACCGACGACGACAGGTTCCAGTGTCAGCCGAACCCCGAAGATCGCTTGAACGCCCGCCCGAACCTCCCGCGCCAGGGCCAGCAGCTCCTCGGTCCGCCCCCCTCCCAGGTTGATGAGTGCCAACGAGTGGGCGCTGGAAATTCCGACGCGCCCGCGCGTCAAACCCTTGGAAAAGCCGCTGCGTTCAATGAGCCACGCCGCAGGCACTTTGACCCGGCCACCGGCGTCGAATCGAGGCACCTGATCCGCCTTGTCGACCAGCCCGGCCGCGAGCGCGCGCGCCACCACTTCATCAACCTCGGCGCTGGTGAGAACCGGATTCATGAAGAACGACCCGACGCTTCGCCGGTTGGGGTCGGTCTCGGTGATGATCATCGACTTGCGACGCCGGATGCTCACGACCGCTTGGCGGACTTCCTGCAACGACGGCGACGAACCCTGCGGAAACTGCGCTTTCAGTTCGGCGTAAATCAACCTGGGTAGGCCGTCGGACCGCAGTACGAACCGCACCCGCGTGACCACGAACGCGTCCGGATTCCGTTTGAATATGCTCTGGCGGTAGGCGAACCCGCATTCATGAGCCGCCATCTCGACGTAGCGCCGCGCGCGCCGGTCGAATGCCCGGACACTCCCGATCGTCTGCGCGACCTCCTGCCCGTAGGCGCCGACGTTCTGGACGGGCGTCGCCCCGGCCGTGCCGGGGATACCTGAAAGACACTCGAGACCCGCCAGCCCGCGCGCCACGGCCGCCGCCACGACCTCGTCCCAGGGCTCTCCGGCGGCAACGTCCATGACGACTTCGCCCCCCGCTTCCGGCCCGAAGGTCACTCCCCGCAACGCCAATTGAACGGCCAAACCGGCGAAGCCACGATCCGGAATGATCAGGTTGGATCCGCCTCCCAAAATCAACGTCGGCAGCTGCTGGTTCTCCGCCCAGCTCAGGGCTTCGGCCAGCTCCGCCTCGTCGCGCGCGGTGGCGAAGTGGTGCGCTGGTCCGCCCATCTCCAAGGTGGTCAGCGGTGCCAGTGGCACGTCGGTCCGAACGTGAAAGGCCATGGTGGTGGTCGAGCTTACGTCCGGTTCCCGCCCGCGACGGTAGCACGCGCATCGTGACCGCGAGAGTCGTCGCGGCTGTCACGGAACAGCGGCTAGACTCGGCCCGTGATCGAGAAGCGCACGACCACATGCAACCGCGACTGTCCGGACGCCTGCCGCATCGTGGCCACGTGGGAGGATGGGAAGGTCGTGCAGCTCGAGGGCGACCGGGATCACGCCATCACGCGCGGGTTTCTCTGCTATCGGACGAGCCATTTCTTGCGTCTGCAGTACGGCTCCGAGCGTCTCACCCGGCCGTTGCTCCGGATCAACGGCGACTTGCGCGAAGTCTCATGGGAACACGCTCTCGATTTTCTCGCTGAGCGCCTGGTGGCAATTCGTGCCGAATCGGGCCCCGCCGCGATCTTCCACTACCGCTCGGGCGGCTCGTTGGGACTCCTCACGCACCTCACTGACTACTTCTTCGAGCGGTTCGGTCCGGTGACAGTCAAGCGCGGGGACATCTGCTCGGGTGCGGGGGACGCCGCCCAGGTGACGGACTTCGGCATCGAGGATTCCAACGACATCCACGATCTGCTGAACGCCCGGAACATCATCCTTTGGGGGAAGAACGTCAGCGTCTCGAGCCCGCATCTTCTTCCGATCCTCAAAGAGGCCAAAGGCCGCGGGGCCAGCGTCGTGCAAATCGATCCGGTTCGGCATCGGAGCGCTGGCCTCTACGATCGTTTCATCCAACCGCGCCCGGGGGGTGACTTCGCCCTCGCCATGGCTGTCGCAAACATCTTGATCGACCGAGGTTGGGTGGACCCCGCAGCCCAAACGTACTGCGACAACCTGCGCGAGTTCGGCGATCTCGCTCAGTCGCACACGGCTCACGACTGGTGCCGACGTGCCGACGTTGATTTTTCCACGGCCGAGGACCTGGCCCGTCGGTTGGGTCCCGGGCGGCCGACCGCGATCCTGGTCGGGTGGGGGCTGGGCCGGCGTCTTGGCGGCGGGGTCACGATAAGAGCCCTCGACGCTCTTGGCGCGATCTCGGGCAACCTCGGTGTACCCGGGGGCGGCGTGTCGTTCTATTACAAAAGGCGGGGAGCTTTCGACCTCAGCTTCATCAAGGGTTTGCAGGCGGCACCGCGTTCGATCTGCGAGCCTCTCTTCGGTCACGAGGTCATGAGCGCAGAGAATCCGCCCATTCGCGCGCTCTGGATCACCGCGGGAAATCCGGCGGTGATGTTGCCCGATGCCGGTCGGGTGGCAGAGGCGATTCGTTCGCGCGAGTTATCCGTCGTGGTGGATCCCTTCTTCACGGACACCGCCAAGCTGGCAACCTGTGTGCTGCCGACCACGACCCTTCTGGAAGCCGACGACATCGTGGGTGCTTACGGACATCACATGATCGGCGAAGCTCGGCCCGTCGTTGCGCCTCCACCTGGCGTCAAGAGCGACCTCGAAATCATGCAGGCGATGGCGGAGCGGGTGGGATTGGGGGACGTCATGAGTGGCGACGCGCGAGAATGGAAGAAGCGTTTGATCGCGCCAACGTTGGGCCGTGTCGGCATAACCCTCGAGGAAGTTGCCGAGGGCAGCGTTCGAAACCCCGCCTCGCCCAAGGTTCTGTTTGCCGACCGCCGCTTCGCCACCACCAACGGTCGTGTAAATCTCGTCGTTCGCGCTGACGTTCCCGACGCTGTCGTGAATGGCGCGGCTGAACCGAGCGGCTATCCCCTGCAGCTGATGGCGCTCTCGACGGAGAGATCGCAGTCGTCGCAGTGGAGCCGCAAGCCGGAAGGGCTACCGGAGATTTCCGTCCATCCGGACAGCGCGGCTGGCGTCTCCGACGGAGGCACGGCGCGCCTCGTGTCGCGTCTCGGCGCGCTGGTGGTCCGCGTGAAGCACGATCCCAATCAACGTCGCGACCTCGCAATCGGGGCCAAAGGCGGCCATCAGCAAGACGGCCACTGCCTCAACCTCCTCATCGCTGCGCAGACCACGGATATTGGGGAAGGCGGCGCCCTCTACGACGAACCCGTCCGCCTCGACCCCTTCCCGCCCCCTGTCTGACCAACGACCCAGGTTGATTGCCGGTAGCCGATTCTGATTGTGTAACGCCATCGAAACGATCTAACGGGCGCCCCAGCCTCAGTCGAGGGAGGCCCTCCGCACCAACGACGAGACGTAGCAGCGCCGTCACCGGCGCCTAGCGTCCCAGGTTGATTTCTTCGCGCGTACTCCGCATGAGGGCTGACGTCCCAGGTTGATTCCTCGCGCGTACTCGCGACCGCGGTGGGACGGGTAGACCAGTGAGGCCGGCCGCCCTCCACGAGAGAGATGGCCGAGCTTCCCGGTACTCCCAGGTTGATGAGGCGCCGGTTGATGAGTCGCCAGGGACGCAAACTCATTGAAAACGCTTGCATGGCGGGCTTGCCGCGCTGGGACCGGAAAGGTCCGTCCGCTGCGGCGTCACACTTGGCGCTCGGTAGCCGGTCGGTTAGTGTCCGCCGCTCGTGCTCACGTCGCTGTACTCCCGCATAGCTAGGCTCGGATTTCGCCCCAGGCTTCTCTTGGGCTTGAGCGTGCTGTTCCTGCTGCTCGTCGCCGCCCGCATTCACGGCTCCTCGATCGCGCTCTCCAGCAAATTCTGGGCGCCGAATCAGTCTCATTACATCGCGCAGCCACTGCTCGACGCCCTTGGGGAGAAGGGCAAGAAACTCGAGGGTCCGCTCATGGCGCAAGCCAAGGTGACCCGCAGCGACGAATGGTCGATCTCGACCCTTTGGTCGCTGGCCCAATTCCAGCACGAGCCGAAGTTTCCGGTCATCAACCGCAACATCGGGCGTGGGCAGAACATGCTGCTCATCTCCTGGGTTCCCGTTTTCCACCTATCGGCGGTCGCGCGACCGGTGACGTGGGGCTACATGCTGTTCGGGCAGCAGTCGGGGCTGGCTTGGTACTGGTGGTTTTCGCCCTTCTTTTGCTTCGCGACTCTCTTCTTCGTTTTCGAGGTCATCTTTCCGCGGGATCGCTTCCTGGCGATTCTCGGCGCCTTTTGGTTCTGCGCCTCGGCCTACGTCATCAGCTGGAGTCACTATCCTGCATACCTCGTGGCCTTCGCCGGTTTGACCTTCCTCGGCGGTCACGGAGTGCTAGTTGCTGGCAACCTTCGTCGTGTCCTCTTGTGGGGCGCCCTGCTCGGCTACGGCATTTCCGGTGTGGTGATGTGCCTCTACATCCCCTGGATTGTTCCGCTTGGATATACGTTCGCTGCGATCCTTCTGGGGGTCATCATCCGAGACAGGCTCATCACGTCGTGCAAGCGGTCGCTCGTCTTTGCCGGGCTTGCGGCAGCAGGCATCGTGGCCGCCATCGTTCTTGGCAGCTTTCTCTATTCCGCAATGACGGAGCTCAAGGCGCTGGCAAACAGCGCCTACCCGGGGGTGCGTCGGCTCAACGGCGGTGACAATTCGCTCGCCCGTCTTTTTGGCGGCTTCTACAATTTCGTCACTCTCAGGAAATCGTTGCTCAAGATGCCCGCCAGCGAGTGGGCGGGCTTCTTCCTGTTCCTTCCGACGGTGGTTCTGGCCGCAATTCTCTCGCCTCGGCTGCGCAGACGCATCGACCCCATCGGTTGGTGTCTGCTTCCCATTGGGGTGGGGCTCGCCCTGTACGGCCAGTTCAAGTTCCCCCAATGGCTCGCCAACATCACTCTGTGGTCTCGATTTCAGGGATACCGCGCCCAGGTTGCTACAGGCTTCATCTCCATCGTTCTCAGCCTCATGCTTCTCAGTCGGCGCCGGCCGTCCCAGGTTGATGCGCCACCAGCTCTGGACCCTTCTGGACCGCCCCCACCTGCGTCACCCAGCACTCCCACCTTTCCCGGCGGCACTCGGGAGCGAGCGTCCCAGGTTGATTCTCGGCCTCCCGCGACCAGCGAGTCCCAGGTTGATGTCCAGCAGCCCGGCGAAGCAGTTGTCGAAGCGCCGCGGCCTAAACCGATTGCTTCGTTCCTAGGTAGGCCCGTTGACTGGGAGAGCGTTGCAGTTGGTCTGATCGTCCTCGGTTCGTTCGCGTTTTTCGTGGTGACGGGGGCGACCCTTCAGGCGATTGCTCGCATGTATCGCACGGCCGCGCTCGTGCCATGGCCGATCTGGATCGTGAGCCTGGGAGCAGCCGCAGGTAGTTTCATGTTGGTACGTGGATACCGTCGGGCATTCACTGCAGCTCTCGTACCGACGTTGATCGTGACTGCTGGCGACTTCAATCCCGTATCGCTCGGATTTCCCGCTTTGGAAAAATCCGAGATGTATCAAGCGATCTGGAACGTCAAGGCCAGCGAACGCGCGGCGGGCAAAGAGGGCATGTGGGTGGTCAGCGGCGGGCCCCACCTTCCGATCATCGGGACAGTTGCCTCAGCAATGGGGGCCCACTCGATGACCGGCGTCTTCTACCACCCCCAGCTGAACCTCTGGCATGCCCTGGATTCCGAGCGACGGCAGGAGACGATCTACAATCGTTACTCCGAAACCCATTACTTCCCGCTTGCTCCAGGAGATCCAACGGTGCGGTTCACGCTGCCCATGCACGCGAACTTCAACGTTCGGATAGCACCAGACAACCCATTGCTACTCAATCTGGGAGTTCGACATGCCCTTACGTACGACCGACACACGCCGTACGTGAATCACCAGTCTCTCTTCCCGCTCGTATATGAGTCGCCAGACCGACGGTTGCGGATTTGGCAACTGACTCCGTAGCTGACTTCTTTCGTCTGCGCTGCGACTGCGCTCGTGTCAGGCCGCGGCCAGCTCTGCTCTGGCGACCGGCGCGTGCCGACTCAGCCACCATGTTCCCGGTGGGAAGACTGTGTGAATGCCTTTGAGCCATGCTTCTCGCGCGGCCTTGTAGAGGTCACGGAAGGTCTTGAGTCGGTCGAGTACGGCCTTTCGAACAGCTCGCTCGGCGGAGGCTACTTGCGGATTGGTGGGGCCCTTCGGAGAATCTGAAGTGGGTCGATCGGTAGGATTGAGCGCCCGTAGAGCGCGCACGCCGAGTACACCAATTCCACGCGCAGCACGATCCCGGGCCGCCTCAGTTTCCGCGTCTCCGATGAGGCTGCGAAGTTGATTACGCCATTCCGCATGTCCGTGCCGCCACAACGACGAGGGCAGTGTGCATCGCAGTCGGATTTCAGATGGCATGTTGCCATCCGGGCGAAAGAATCTAGTTGGTCGATGTGCCCTTACTTCGATGCCGTCGAGTGTGGCCGCCAGAGAGGTGGCGCCCGGCCACTGATCTGAACGTTCGACCAAGTGGTCCTTTACGGGATTGCAGAGTGTGTACACGACTTTCCGAAGCACGTCCGAATCATCTGGAAGCGCGACGACCGACGTGTGTTGCGAGGACCAAAAGTTCTCGGTTCGTGAGTGATGGCGGTTCTGATGCTTGGCCAGCAGCTTGTGAAAGCACTCGATAAACGTCGGCAGTAGCCCATCGTTGTCGATTACCACCGCATGGTAGTGGTTGGTGTTTGCCATGAACGCGACAACGCTGACGTTGCTACGCAGACAAGCGTAGGCCAAACAGTAGATGAAGGCGTTGTTGGTTTCGTCGTCGGGTCGAAGCAAGAACTGCCTCTGCGTACAGCGACGAGTCAACAAGTAGCATTGACCTGGAAGAACCTGGCGAGGCTGCGACATGGCCAATGTCCTCGGACGTTCGCTCCGGCGGTTGCGTCCAACCCACCATTATCAACCTGGGACCCTGTCCAAGGGGACCAACCTGCCACTTCGTGCAACGGATACCGCAAGCGCCGTCATCAACCTGGGTCCGGCAAGATCGCGTCGGGAAGGCCGAATCAACCTGGGCAGGTGTGGTGGGGGCAGGTGTGGTGGGGAGGTTCCATAGGGAGTTCGGCGCGCGTGATCAACCTGGGACGAGGGACGAGGCCGGGGCCGGGGAGGCGGGCACCGGCGGCGTGCCGCTCAGAAAGTTACGTAGAGGCCGGCGCCGCCGCCGAATCTGTCGCTCGCGTTTCCGTGGCTGACGTCGTCGAAGAGGAGCCAGAAGTGCACGTCGGCGTCGTATGCCAGCGCGGTTCCGCCGCCGACACCGAAGGGGATGCTTCGGCCGCCCTCATCTCCAAACACCACGCCCGTCACCGGGCCGACGAAAGTCCCCCCCGCAAGCTTCACCCAAAGATGCAGCGGCAAGCTGACGTGCGTTCGCGTTTCATCGCCGAGCTCTATGGGAATGAACACGCCCGTGTCTATCTGAAGTCTCGGCGTCAACCGCAGGGCGATCGGAAGGCCGACCAGGACGCCCAGCGGCCCATCCAACGGGAGCTGCACCCTGGCGTCCACGCCGATCTCGGCCTTGCTGGCTCTCGTCAGATTGAAACGGAGCCCCACCTCGGGGTTTGCCAGTGTATCCGATCCAGTACGGTAGGTTTCGGTCTCGAAGGGCCGTGCGTACCGGTCTGCTTGCGCGGCAATTCCCGCCCTTCCAAAGCGAATGCCCGTTCTCAGGCGCAGCTCGAGCGTTGAGCTGAGCCCGTACCCAAGCTCGAGGTTGAGACCGATGCCGTTGTATTCGATCGGACTTCGATGCCCGAATCCAATACCCAGTCCTAGCTCCGCGACCTCGTTCGGCAGGTTGATGGAAGGGCTATTTGGCGACGAGGCAGCTTGGGCGGATGTGCTCCCGAGTAGGATCAGGGCAACGGCGATCACAAGGCTCTTCTGAACCTTACCAGCCACACTTTTCTCCGGCATTTCTCTCCTTAAGCCATGTGGAAAGGGGCGCGAAGTATTCAACGAGAGCCGACGGATCGATCTGCCGCTCGCCTCCCGTCATCATGGCCAGTGCCTCGGGCCACGGTTTGCTTGCTCCCAGCTTCAGCATCGCCTGCAGGCGCTTGCCTGCCTCCTTGTTGCCATATACGGAACACTGGTGCAGCGGCCCCGTGTGTCCAGCAGCTTTGCACATCGCTCGATGAAACTGGAATTGCAGCAGCCGCGCCAGGAAGTAGCGCGTATAGGGAACATTCGCCGGGATGTGATACTTGGCGCCGGCGTCGAAATCAACCTCGGTGCGTGGCTCTGGCGGCGCGATGCCTTGATATTTTTGGCGAAGCGACCACCAGGTCTTGTTGTAATCCGCGGGCTTGATCTTGCCGGCGAAGACATCCCATCGCCATTTGTCGATCAGCAGTCCAAAGGGGAGGAATGCGATCTTCTCGAGCGCGTCCTTCATCTGGACATTGATTAGGCCCTTGTCACCTTTGGGCACCCCAGTCAGAAGGCCGAGCGACTTCAGGTACCCCGGGGTTATGGACAAAGTCAGCGCGTCGCCGATTGCTTCGTGAAAGCCGTCGTTAGCACCATTTTGGTAGAGCGGCGGAAGCGTGTGGTACGCCTGGTAGTAGTAGTTGTGGCCAAGCTCGTGGTGGACGGTGATGAGATGATCCTCCGTCGGCTTGATGCACATCTTGATTCGCAGATCGTTGTTCATGGTCACGTCCCATGCGCTCGCATGGCAGACGACGTCTCGATCGGCCGGTTGCGTGAACATTGATCGTTCCCAGAAGCTCTTCGGCAACGGGTCGAGGCCCATCGAGGTGAAGAACGATTCTCCCGTCTTCACCATCTTCACGGCGTCCCAGCCCTTGCGTTTGAGCGCTGACGTGACGTCGAGATTGGTCTCGCCTCGGTAGGGCTCGACGAGCTCGTAGACATTCGCCCACTCTTGCGCCCACATGTTTCCGAGCAAGTGCCCCGGTACGAGGCCGCCTGCTGGCAGCTTCTCTTTGCCGTATTTCTTTCCGAGCTGCGCCCGCACGTAGCAGTGGAGCTGCTGGTAGAGCGGCTGAACCACGCTCCAGAGGCGCTCGGTTTCCTTTTCGAACTCCTCGGGAGTCATGTCGTAGGCCGCGCGCCACATGTGACCGGTGTCGAGGAAACCGATCTCTCGCGCGCCTTGATTCGCGAGCTCCACGAATCGAGCGTATTCGTCTCGGCTGTCGCGCGCCGTTCGATGCCATCCCAGCCAGGCGTCACGCAGCTCGGGTTCGTTGCGGCTCTTTTGAAAGAGCAAACCGAGTTTTTCTATGTCCAGGCAGTCCTTGGCGTTGCCGTCGGCGCCGCACGCTTTCGCCTTGCCGTAGTGGCCCTCCATTTTCGCGGCCAGGGTGGTGAGCTCGAGTCGCAGTTTCGGATCGCTGGGCGCCGCCAGAGGAGCGGACACTCGTAGCAGGTGCAGCATGCGTTCGGTGTCGGCGTCGGTCTTGACCGTCGCGAACCGCGCCGCGAGTTTCACCGAGCTGGACAGGAACCCCAGCAGCTCCTCGTTGATGGCCGCGGCCATCCGTTCGGTGTCGTCGGTGATGTACGTATTCTTTATCCACTCGGCGGTGGAGGCGCGCACCGCCAGGCGTCGGTACTCTTCATTCACCCAGGCGACGAAGACCTTGGGGTCTCCCGTCATTCCACCAGTCGGGCCACCAGTCGAGCCGGAGGGCGCCGGCTTGCTCTGGGCGTGTACGCGGGGGCCAGGCGCCATGACGAGGGCAAGAGTGCCGGCGACGATGGTCGATGCAACCGACCAGACCAGAGCAGCTTTTTTCATGCGCCGGGCAGTATCGGTCGGGACGTCGCCTCGAGCAACTCAGCTCGCCCTCGTCGCCTCTCCTGCGCGTCGCGCGTAAGTCACGCATCCGTCCCGCCGGCTTTCTGGTAAAAGATGCACGCATGACCGCCACGGCTACCGGTTTGGTCTGCTCCATGTGCCGCAAGCCAATGCCTTGGGGCTCGAAGATCATCAAGTGTTCGGTCTCGACCTGCAACAGTGGTCGCGTGAAGTTGGTGTTCTGCTCAGGCGGTTGCTGGGATGCGCACCTGCCCAACGCTCGTCATCGCGACGCTTGGTTCACGGAAGAGATCGCCCGTCGCGAGTGACCCATCTCGGCCATCCCGCCAGAACGTTGCGCCCCAATCCGCGTCCCAGGTTGATTCCGACGTCGATGCCTTCACGGGAGTCCCGTTGAAGGGAGTCCCAGGTTGATTCCTAGCCAGCGTTGCCTGCGGTGCTCTGGAATGGGAGTCCCAGGTTGATTCTCCCGAGCGTCGCCGGCGGTGCTTTGGAATCGGGAGTTTCAGGTGATGTCCTCCTACGGCTCACGCGGCGGCGTCGCGTGTTCGCGCCTGCAGGAGGTCGGGAGACCCAGGTTGAGCATGCCGTGGCGGCCCGATGCGTGGGCGTCCCAGGTTGATTTCGGCCGCATCGGGTGGCGTTCATCGGGCGCGTGCGCGTGCGCGCGTCCCAGGTTGACGCCGCGTGCGCGTGCGCGCGTCCCAGGTTGATTTCCGCCTCGGCGGCGCTGGTACGTCCAAGGCTGATGAAGTCACCTCATCCCGGGGTGGCCCTGCCCATCCCCATCTCGATTGCGCCCGTCCGCAATCGATGAGCGGAACGCGCCTCAGGCAGCTGCGCCGGCGGTCTCCCAGGTTGATTTCACCGACTGACGCGAGAGGGGCAGTGCGGGGGCACGTAGACCGTAAGCTGGCGCTTTCTCGGCATTTCAAGCTGGATCTCGCGTAGCCCGACCGGGGCAAACTCTGGTATGAAGCCGACCATGAGCACGGCCGATAAACTCTTCATCGAGAACCTCGACGTTCAGGGCAAGCGCGTGATCGTCCGCGTCGACTTCAATGTTCCGATCAAGGACGGCGTGGTCGAGAGCGACAAACGTATCAAGGAGTCGCTACCGACGATCAAGTACCTTCGCGAGAAGGGGGCGAAGGTGATCCTCATGTCGCATCTCGGACGCCCTGACGGCAAACCCGTCCCGGAAATGGGCCTCGAGCCGGTGGCCCGGGCGCTGGCAGGCCTGCTCGGCAGCGGCGTCAAGTTCGCCAACGATTGCGTGGGGGACGTAGCGCGCAAGGCGGTCGCCGGTCTGGCACCCGGCGAAGTGTTGCTCCTCGAGAACCTCCGCTTTTACGCTGAGGAGGAGGACAATGACCCCGCCTTTGCCAAGCAACTTGCAGAGCACGCTGACCTCTTCGTGAACGACGCCTTTGGCACCGCCCACCGCGCGCATGCCTCGACCCACGGGATCACCAAGTACCTGCCCAGGAGCGCTGCAGGTTACTTGATGAAAAAGGAACTCGACTTTCTGGGGGGGGCCCTCGGTAACCCGGTTCGTCCGTTCGTTTCCATCATTGGTGGCTCCAAGATCTCGAGCAAGATCGACGTCATCAAGAGCTTGCTGCCGCGTGTGGACTTCCTGCTCCTCGGCGGGGGGATGACCTACACCTTTCTCAAGGCGCAGGGCCTCGAAGTGGGCAAGTCCATCGTCGAGAACGACAAGGTGGACCTCGCCCGCTCGTTGTTGGCGGAGGCTGGCAACAAACTCGTCCTCGCCGAGGACTTCGTGGTCACCGATTCGTTAGACTTCAAGGGGCGCAAGGTCGGGCAGACCAAGATCGTCGCGCAAAACCAGATTCCCGCGGACTGGGAGGCGGTGGACATCGGCCCAGCGTCGATCGCCAAGTTCGAGAAGATCCTGTTGGCTGCAAAGTCCATCGTTTGGAACGGGCCCGTCGGTGTGTTCGAGATCGACGCTTCCGCCAAGGGGACGCTCGCGGTGGCAGAAATTCTGGCCAAAGCCACGGCCGCAGGGGCCACGACCGTCATCGGGGGCGGGGATTCAGCTTCCGCCGTCAAGATGCCGGCGTCGCCAACAAGGTGTCGCACGTCTCGACCGGTGGCGGCGCCTCACTGGAGTTCCTCGAGGGCAAGACCCTTCCGGGCGTCGAAGCGCTTAGTCCCGCCTAGAGCGTCCGACTCGCCGACAGCTGACCGGCACTCAGATCGGATCGCGATCGGGATCTACGCCAACGGGCCGCACCCGAGCCCTGGGTACGCATCGTCGTACCCAGGTTGATTTTCGCACGTCGCGCGAATCCGCTGCCGGTCGCCTAATTGGCATCCGGTCAGCCGATTCTCCCCTCCCAGGTTGATGGCGCGGGTGTCGGTCGGGGCGGTAGTAACTGGCCGTCCGGTCAGCCGATTTTCCCCTCCCAGGTTGATGGCGCGGGGGCCGGCGGGGGCGGTAGAGCAACCGGGCACCGACGTGATCGGGGAGTACCGAGGTTGATGGGGGCCGAGCCGTCGGAGGCCTGACGGGGCGATTCCTGGCGATCCCCAAAGGGATTGCCCAGGTTGATTTTGCGGGCTCAGATTGGCTCGGGGGGTGGGGTGGCTAGGGGGGCGAAGTCGTCCCCGGCCGACCCGACGCCGGGAGGGCGCATGGGTAGCTCGATGCGGAAGTGAGCGCCGCGGCCGAGTCCCTCGCTGTGAGCGGTGAGCGTGCCGCCCATCTCCGCCGTCGCGATGGCGCTCGCGTGCAGCCCAAAGCCGTGGCCTCCAGGCTTGGTCGAAAAGCCAAACCCGAAGACCCGCTCGAGATCCTCCGGTGAAATGCCACAGCCGGTGTCGCTGATCACGATAGCGAAACGTCGGCCGTCGAGCACCGACAACTCCAAGCGGACAAAGCGCTGCTCATACGGCTGCGAGGCCATCGCGTCGCGCGCGTTGGCGAGAAGGTTGGTCAGCGTGCCCAGGAGCTTGTGTCGATCGAGCCGCGCACGGGGAATCTCTGCGTAAGACCTCTCCACGATGATCTCGCCCTCTTGCCCGCCGAGTGCGAGCTTGACGGCGTCGTCGAGCAACGTCGGCAGTGAGACCGACTCGACCACCCCCAGTGCCGCTTTCGCCTGACCCTGTTGCCGCGCAACTACGACCTTGATGTGGTCGATGTTCCGCTGCAGAGACGAAAGCTCAGCAATGATCCGACTCCGCTCGTCCTCCACCGCTGCGGCAAGCGCCTCGAGGTAAGCCGGCAGCTTGCGACCTTTGTCATCCTCGGTCACGAAGCGAACCCAGTTACCCTCGTGCTGCTTGAGCAGCGTACACAGCTGCCCGATTCCCTGAATCCGCGATCGTTCGACCGTCTCCATCACGACCCCGGCCGACACGTTCACGCTGTTGAGTACATTGCCGACGTTGTGAAGCACCGACGTCGCGACGTCAGCCATGCCCGCACGTCGGGAAGCATCCACGATCTGCTGTTGCATGGCGCGGTTCTGCTCGAGGCTCCCGCGCAACCGCACGTTGGCGTCGAGAAGCGCCGCCGTCCGTTCTGTCACCCGATGTTCCAGAGTCGCGGTGAGGTGCCGCAGTTTGGTCAAGATCTCCTCTGCAAATCGCAACACCGGACCGAAGTAGAACCGAACGAACAGCAAGCTAGCCAGCAGGGCGAAGAAGCATGCGACGGCGGCGCTTGCCAACAGTTCATCCCCCAACCGCTGGCCGAAGAGGCGCGCCACTACATAAAAGGCTGCGGCCCCGACCAGAAGGGCCACGACCATGAAGACGCCCAACACGGTCGACAGGCGCAGGCTCGAAGGAATGCGCTCGCCCGCCTCGCGCACGACGTTGATCTCTCTCAACGTGTCGAAAGCTCGACGGTTTTGCGGCGCGGTCGTTTCGCTCGGCGCTGCCTCGTCCATCGTCCCCCGTGAGCCCCGATCGGCCACACCCAGCGGAACTTGAGCGCAGGGTGGGAGTCGGGACGACGCTCCACGCGTTGTGGCGTCAAGGCTGGCCTCGAATTTGACGATGGGGAAGGCAGGTCGGTGTCGTTGGTCGTGAGCAAGTTGGATGCGGGCACTTCGGGTTCCGAGGGGCAGGACAGGGGGGTGGTTCCTCTGTCCGGTGCAGCTCGTCGCATCCTGCTTTGCGACGACAGTCCCGCCATCCACGAGGACATTCGCAAAGTTCTCTGCCCGTCCCAGGCAGGCGATGAGGTCGCGCTGTCCGAGATGGAAGCTGAGCTGTTTGGCGACGCGGGCGCGCCGATCTTGGGGGACGACTACGAGATCGACTCTGCGTTTCAGGGGCAGGAGGCTGCCGTGCTCGCGCAACGCGCGCGAGATTTGGGTCGCCCCTACGCGCTCGCCTTCGTCGACGTGCGGATGCCGCCCGGATGGGATGGGATTGAAACCATCAATCAACTTTGGCGGTTGGATCCGGACATGCAGGTCGTCATCTGCACTGCCTATTCGGACCACAGCTGGCCCGAGATCATTCGTCGTCTCGCGCCCACGGATGGGTTGTTGATTCTGCGTAAGCCGTTCGATGCCGTCGAAATCCGCCAGATGGCCCACACGCTCACGAGTAAGTGGATGCTCCGCAATGAGGCGCGCCGGCACCTGGTCGAGCTACAGGGCGAGATGAAGCGGCGCACGCTCGAGTTGGTTCGCACCACCGAAGAGCTGAAACGAGAAAGTGCTGAGCGTGAGCGCATCGAGACCGAGCTTAGGCTTGCGCAGAAGCTAGAGGCCGTCGGCCTCGTCGCGTCGGGCATCGCGCACGAGATCAGTACGCCGATTCAGTTCGTCGGTGACAGCGTCGAGTTTTTGCGTAACGCCTTCGGCGCACTGAGGGAGGTGAACGGTCGGTTTCACACTCTTCTGGCCGGCAGTCGCGAGGACAACGCTCGGCGTGCGCTCGAAATGGCGGACGAGCGCCTGGCGCTGGCTGCGTCGGAACGAGACATCGTCGAAGCGCTGGATGGGATGCTGGAAGGCACGCGGCGGATCGGAAACGTGCTGGGAGCGATGAAGGAATTCATGCATCCCGTGCACCGTGAAAAGGCGCCCGCGGACATCAATCACGCTCTGGTGAACACCCTGACGGTCGCGCGCAGTGAGTACAAATACGTCGCCCGCGTCGAGACCGACTTCGCCGAGACGTTGCCGTTCGTGGTCTGCCACATCGGCGATCTCAACCAAGTGTTTCTCAACTTGATCGTCAATGCCGCCCACGCGGTTGGCGAAGTGTTCGCGAGGACTCACAAGCTCGGCCTCATCCGCGTCAGCACGCGGCGTGAGAGGAACGACGCCATCATCGAGATCAGCGATACGGGGCCAGGAATCCCCCTCGAGGCGCGCTCCCGGGTCTTCGAGCCGTTCTTCACCACGAAAGCACCTGGTCGCGGCACCGGCCAGGGGCTGGCCATCGCACGCACCATCGTCTGCGACCGCCACAGCGGCACCATCACCTTCGACACGGAATCCGGCCGCGGCACCACCTTCCGGGTCCGCCTCCCTCTAGACCCCTCCCCCCCGTATCCCCCCGACCCAGGTTGATTCTCCCGTCGTCGTAACCCATCGAGAGCCCTGGACTTGCGCCGATCCAAGGTCGGTCTCCGTCGCGCTCCCAGGTTGATTGGCGGGTCGGTTGATTGGCGGGTCCCAGGTTGATTGGGGGCTCCCAGGTTGATTGGCGGGTCCCAGGTTGATGGGGGCTCCCAGGTTGATGGGGGCTCCCAGGTTGATTGGCCGGTTCCAGGTTGATGGCGGGCGGGTCCCAGGTTGATGGCGGGTCCCAGGTTGATGGCGCCTTGCGTTTGGGCGACGGGGGTCGGACATGGGGGCCTTGGGGGGGGCGGGGGCGTCCGGGGGACGTCGGGCGCCGGGGCGAAAACGGGCGCGATATGGGGCGGCACGACCGTTGCTGCGGAGCCTCGTGGAGGTGCTGCATGGGCACGAGCCGTTCTTTCATTTCCCTGATCAAGATTCTTTCTCTGGCTACCGCCGTTGGGCTCTCTGCCTGCGCCGAGGTTCACCGCTCCGGTGATGCGGACAGCAAGGCGCCGACGGGCAATGGGTCCAACCTGCCCCCAGGTAACCATGGCGGTCCCTCCAACCCGAACTCACCGGGCGGGTCTCCGCAGCAGCCCGGCGGGGGATCGCCCTCGGGCGCGGGCGGCTCAACCGGGAGCGGAGCCGGTGGCGCGTCAGCAGGGCCCCCTCCTGGAACGACCGCCCCGCCGGCCTCGCCGCCCGTTGGAGGCGCCGACGCGGGAGCTTCGGCCACGCCGGACACTGCGCCCTCCAATACCGGCGATAAGTACGTTCCGCCCGGCACCAACCCGTTCGTCATCGCCCAGCACGATCCCTTCTCGACCTTTGGCGTCGACGTCGACACCGCCAGCTACGACATCTTTCGCCGCGACATCAATTTCGGTCTGCTCCCGCGCCCCGAAAGCGTTCGTCTCGAGGAATACGTCAACGCCTTCAAATACGCATATCCCGCTCCCGCACCCGACGATGCTCAGCCCTTCCGCGTCTCCGTCGCGGCCGCTGGCCAAGTCTTCGATCGCCCAACCGTCCTATTCCGCGTCGGCATCAAGGGCAAATCCCCGCTGCCCGCCGAACGTCGCCGCGCGAATCTCGTCTTCCTCATCGACACCTCGGGCAGCATGGCCGGTCCCCATCGCCTGGGGCTCGTGCAAAAGACCCTTCACGAGGCACTCGAGTTCCTCAATCCCGACGATCGCGTCTCGATCGTCACCTACTCCGCGGAGACCACCGTCCGCCTCGCTCCGACGCCCATCGCTGAACGCGGCCGTATCACCACGATCATCGACAGACTGGTCGCAACGGGCGGCACCAACGGCGCCGACGGCCTCGGCCTCGCCTATCAACAGGCGGCCGCCGGTTTCATCGAAGGAGGCATCAATCACGTCGTTCTCTGCACCGATGGCGACTTCAACATCGGTCCCTCGAGTACCCGGGAGCTCGTCGATGTCATCCGCAGCAAACGCAAGACCGGTGTGACGCTGACAGTGCTCGGCTACGGCATCGACAACCTCAACGACGATCTCATGGAGTCTGTCGCCAACGCCGGCAACGGCATCTACGGCGTCATCAGCAGCGAAGAGCAGATGCGACGCTATGTCCGCGAGCGCCTCCTCTCGACGCTCATTCACATCGCCAAGGACGTGAAGATCCAGGTCGAGTTCAACCCCACCAAGGTTCACGCCTACCGTTTGCTCGGCTACGAGAACCGCGCCATAGCCGATGGGAACTTTCGCAATGACGTCATCGACGCGGGCGAGATTGGCGCCGGACACACGGTCACCGCGCTGTATGAGCTGGTCTTGGCTGGCGGTCAGATTCCGCCCCGCACAGGTGCCCCCGCGCCGCAAGACGGGACACCCAGCTCACTGCCACGCGAAATCCAGACGACCGATCTCGCTCTGGTCAAGGTCCGCTGGAAGGGCGTCGATGCGACTGATGCCACGCCGGCGCTCGAAATGAACACACGCCTCGGCGGCGACGAGATCCTCGAATCGCTCGGGATCGCCGATGCCGATATGCAGTTCGCGGCCGCAGTCGCGTCGCTTGCCGAAACGTTGAAGAAGAGCCCCTATGCCGATCTCACTCACTGGGAGGCGATGAAGACGATCATCATCAATCAATCGGCCCTCGACGAGGATCGCAAAGAGCTCGCGACGCTTCTGCACAAGGCAGGCGCGCTTTTGCCCCCGCGCTGACACAAAGCGGGGCGGCGAGCCTGCAGGCGCCCTCATCGCCGGATCGTTTCGAGTGCAAAGTGCGAAAACATTGCTCATGGACCAGCGCGCTCGGGCGGCCTCCGCGCGCGCTGGTGGCTCGCGGAGGCATCGGACGCTCCCTCAGCGCCTCCACTGGCTCTCGCATGCTCCTCGCGCCGTGATCGGGTGATCGGGAGGTCCCCTCTGCACACCGTGTGGACGACCATTTGTGCAACGTTGCCCTTGCAATGACCGAACTGGGGCCCCGGACGAAGGAGTTGCCCGCCCCGAGCGCTTCCGACCGCCGGCGATCGGGCGACCGAAGCCATCAGAAGTAGGTAGCACTCCTACGCGTGGAGCATGGCCAGCGGCGCCATGCTCCCTTTCTCGCAACGTTGGGATACTTGCAGCACTCGCCCGTACCTGTCAGCCCCCGGGCCATCAAGGCCGACCCTTCTGCGACCGATGTTCAAACGGTCGTGTTGCCTTCTGTCCCGGCGCCTGCGGCGCTCTCCGCGATCTCTGTCCTGGCCCTCGCCCTCATAGGGCTCGCCGGATGCACGGACGCCAATCCGCTCTTTGCCGCTCGGCCCGCAAGTGACGCTGGCATGGATGTCTCTGGCGTCGGCTCGGCCGGCGGCATTGCGGGAACCGGTGGCCGGCTCTCGATGGACGGCAATTCACCTGGGGGCTCGAGCGGGAGCGACGCGCTCGGCGTGGGTGGCGAGGGTGGACGAACCAGCGGAAGTGGCGGCTCTGGCGCTGACGCTGCCGGAGGCTCTGGCGGCTCTGCCGGAACCGGCGGCGATGTTGGCAGCGGTGGAATCATGGGCGGAACTGGCGGAACCGGCGGATCGGGCAGCGAGGCCACTGGCGGTACACCCAGCAGCACCGGCGGCATGATCGGCGCAGGCGGCATGATTGGCGCAGGCGGCATGATCGCCGCAGGCGGAACCCCCGGCACCGGCGGCGTGCCCAACATGGGCGGCATGATCGGCACGGGCGGAGCGGGTGGCGGTATGACCGGCTCGACCGGCGGGGCATCGGGCAGGACGGGCGGGACTTCCGGGCAAGGAGGCGGCGGAGGCGTTGCGGATGCCGCTGCCGACAACGTGCCTGCACTCAGGCAAGGCATCTGGGGCGAATATTGGGATGCCTGCGATCCAACGCGCTCCCTCGACAGCAAGCGTCCCACGGTCGTGCTAAGCGACGTTCAGATCTACTTTCCCTGGAACAACAGGGCGCCCCATCCGTCGATCGGCATCGATCACTTCTGCGTCCGATGGACCGGCTACATCGAGATCCGCTACAGCGAGACCTATACCTTCATCACGCATACCGATGATGGTGTCCGCCTTTTCATCGACGACGCGCCTGTCATCGAGAAGTGGGAAGATCAGACCAACGGAGTCAATCCGAGCCGCGGCGTTCCGCTGAGGGCAGGTCAGCTGGTCAAGGTGCGCATGGAATTTTACGAACGTTCCTTCACCGCCACGGCGATCCTGAAATGGAAGAGCCAGACGCAGATCGAGGAGACCATCCCTTCCTCGCGTTTCTGGGCGCCCGTACAGAGCCCGTAAGCGACGCGCCGCCGGCACCGTTTGCCGGCGACGAGCGCTGAAGCGCTGCTGGTGCGAGTCGGTCTGTGGGACTTGCCCGACGCGCGAAGCGCCACGACCGAGACGAACACGCCGCGCAGTCTTGGTGTCCCGTGGTTGAAACGGTGTTGTGCAAACGGGCCGTTCTCGCCCGACAATCACAATCCCGTTGGCTTCTTGGGCCCCGGGGATAGCGGGCTCAGTTACAAAGACCCGAGTCGGGGCACGAATAGGATTCGTGAAGCGGCGGCGGCCGGAGACAGTACCGAACGCCGAAGTCACAACACTTCATCCCAGGCAAACCGCAATTCGCCATGCACATGGGAGGGTTCTGCTTGCTGTCGCAGGTCGCGACCCCTTCCAGGCAGTAAGAGGGCGTCGGTGCTCCACAACAGGGATGACCATAGATCCCGCAGAGCTGGCACGTTCCTCTCACGCACGAGAAGCTGTCGTTGCCCCTCATCCTGCAGAAGTTGCCCGCGCAGCAAGCCTGTCCCGGGTCGCCGCATGAGACACACGCTCCCCCCTTGCAGTCCTGCCCATCGCCACAGCTGGTCCGCGTGAGCTTTCCGTCGCGGCACGTTTCGACCTGACCGCCCACGCACGTCGATCCGTTCGTGCAGCAGTCCGCATTGGCCACCGAGCAATCACCGTAGCTGCCTCCGCGGCAGGTGCGGGTTCCGCCTTTTCCGCAGTTGTTCGAGCACGGCATGGTCGCGCCCTCGCAGCAAGGATCGTTGCTGACCGAGCAGGCGCCGTAGCTGCCGCCCCGGCAGGTGCGGGTGCCACTGCGGCCGCAGTTGTTGGAACAAGGCATGGTGGTTCCTTCACAACAAGCGTCGTTGGCGGCCGAGCAGGCGCCGTAGTTGCCACCGCGGCAGGTGCGGGTTCCGCCTTTTCCGCAGTTGTTCGAGCACGGCATCGTCGCACCCTCGCAGCAGGCGTCGTTACCGACGGAGCAGGCACCGTAGCTTCCGTTGCTGCAGGTCTGGGTACCCTGGCGGCCACAGTTGTTCTGACAGGCGCGACGGGCGCCGGAGCAACAGGCCTGGTTCGGCCCATCGCCGCAGGGAGCACCACAGACGTTCCCCATGCAGGCAAGGCCACCCGCGCACCCGTTGCCACAGCAGGGTTGACCGTTACCGCCGCAAGGTTTGCAAGCGTTGCCTTGGCAAGAGAGTCCCCCCGTGCAGGCGCCACCGGTGCAACAGGGCTGGTTGTTGCCGCCGCAGGTGACGGTGCAGGCGCCGCCCTGGCAGGACTTGCCATCGCCGCATGCGGTGCCATCAGGCCGGCGCGAGCAGGTACCGCCCATGCACGATGTGCAGACCGGGCACGTCGTCTGATTGTTGCTGCAGCAGGTGGCGTTCAGAACGCAGGTCGACCCGCAGAGCTTACGACCGCTGGGGCAGCTGTTGCCGTTGCAAGGCTGTTCGGGCGAGATGCAGGCATTGTCGCAGAGGCGGAAACCGTCGTTGCAGCGCACGCCGCATGCGCCGGTCATGCAGGTGGCATAGCCGTTGGCGGGAGCGGGACAGGGCGCGCAGGACGAGCCGCATGTCTTGGGGCTACTCGACGATTCGCATTTGTCGTTGCACAAATGAAACCCGGGACGACATTGGAAGCCGCAGGTCTTGTTGGCACCGCAGGTGGCTTCGGCATTCGCCGGAACCGGGCAGGGTGCGCAGGACTTCCCGCAGTTCGCCACCAGCGAGTCGTCGACGCAGTCGTTTCCGCAGAGGTGTTTGCCAAGCGGGCACTCTCCGTTGCAGGGAGAGCCGGTGGGAATGCACTGGCTGAGGCAGTTCATCGTTCCCGCCGGACAAGTCGTGGTGCACTGGTCGTTCGTGCACGCTGCCGTCCCTCCCGTCGGGATGGGACAGATCGTGCACGTCGGACCGCAGGCGGTGGTGTCGTCGTT
>JANNNO010000318.1:0-4816 GCA_031398585.1 Myxococcales bacterium
CGCCAAGACCCGTTCCTTGCCGAGCGCACGTACCGCGAGACCGAGGCAGACGCTGGAATCGATCCCGCCCGAAATGGCCACGACGGCGCCGCGCCGGCGCTGCGTCTGGGCGACGATCTCGAGGAAGCGCTGGGCGATGAACGTCGTCTCCGCTTCACAGTCGAGCGCCAAGACCGCCGGCGAGAGCGCCATCGTCAGTGACCTCGCTTGCGCGCGATATAAGCCGCGACGACGTTCACGCTGTCCAGGTTGTCGGGGACAATCTCGTCGTCTGCGACTTTGAAGTCGTAGGTGTCTTCGATGAAGGCCACGAGTTCGAGCACGCCGGTCGAATCGAGCAGATTGCGCTCGAGAAAGGAGCTGTCGTCCTTGAGATCGGCGAGCCCGCCCGCGAGTACCAGGTTGTCGGTAAGATACTTGCGAACTGCAACCTTCAAATCGGCTTCGGATGTACCTGGCGCCATCAGCTGTCCTCTTGAGTTGTGACTTGCTTGAGTTCTGACTTGTTGACCTTGCCGGAGCTGGTCATCGGCAGCGTGGTGACGAACTGCACGTGCTTGGGGACCATGTAGTTCTCGAGACGCTGCAAACAATGTTTTATCACGTCCCTTTCACCCATCTGGGCGCCAGGAGCCAGCACGATGAAGGCCTTGACCGCCTCGCCGAGCAGCGGATCTGGCACGCCGATCACGGCGGTCAGAGCCACGCCCGGAATCTCGGTGAGCACGTCCTCGACTTCACGCGGGCTGACCTTCTCGCCACGGCTTTTGATGATGTCGTCAGTCCGTCCGACGAAATGAAGGAAGCCGTCGGCGTCTGTGCGGAAAAGGTCGCCGGTCAGCAACAGACGCTCACCCGGGGTGAACCCCTCACGCAGCTTGGCCGCGCTCTCGGCTGGCTTGCGCCAGTAGCCCATCATCACGTGGGCGCCCCGTACCACGAGCTCCCCGCTGGCCGACCTCGCCTCGGGTCCCGGAATCGTGGCGGGCCCACCCAGCGAGATCAGCCGATCGTCCGGCGTGCGGAAGAAGAGCTCCTGATTCGGGATCCCACGGCCGACGCTGCCGGGCCGACGATCGATCTCGGCGGGATCGAGGAAGCTCACCCGCTTGCACTCGGTCTGGCCGTACATCGAGATGAGGGCCGCCCCACTCAGCCGCCGTCGCAGCTCGGCGATGCGAGCCGGTGGCAAGGCAGCCGCGGCGTTGGTGAAGAGGCGCAGCGACGACAAATCGAAGGATCCCAATGTGGGAAGGTCCAGCAGCGCTGCATAGATGGCAGGGACTGCCGGGAAGACCGTCACGCGGTGGAGCGCGAAGGTCCCCAACACTTTGACCGGGAAGGAGAAGCCCCCTTCGATCAGCACCGTGGCGCCGGCGAGCGCAGCCAGGAAGGGCTGGTAGAGGCCGTAGCTGAAACACATCGGCAGGACGCAACCGATGACGTCGTCCTCGCGCAAAGCGAGATAGGCCGCCACCGATCGCGCCGCGGCCACCATGTTCCGGTGAGCGAGCATCACGCCTTTGGGCTCACCGGTGGTTCCCGACGTGTAGATGATCGCGGCCAGATCGAGATCGAGGTGGCCGGGATCGCCAACCAAGACCGGGCCTGCACAGGCATCCGCGAATCCCACTTCCCTCACGGTGGCGGTGCCGCTCGGCTCCCCACTTCCGGTGACGAAGGCGACGGTGACGGCCGTGCCCGGCTCCACCAGCGCCGCACGCCAGATGCTCGCCAGCGCGATCGGGGCACAGAGCGCCGTGGCGCCGGTGTCACGCAGGATGTAGGCGAGTTTGCGGGCCTTGGTCTGCGGATGAACCGGCACGAACACGGCACCGACCTCGAGCACGCCGAGCACGGCGATGAGAAAATCGGCGCCGTTGGGGAGAAGGATGACCACGCGATCGCCGCGGCCGATGCCCCTTGCGGCAAGCGCGCCGGCAAAGCGCTGCCCCGCTGCCACGAGCTCGCCGTACGACAGACGTCGCGCGCCGTCGATGACGCCGGGTCTATCGCCCCCGCGAGCGGCGGCGGCGTGCATGATCTCGTGAAAGCGCATCAGGACGACGTCACGGGGGGCGCGGTGGCTTCGATCGCCGCCAATGAAGTCTTCTTCACGAACATTTCGTCGAGCAGCATGGTCGAGAGGATGCCGACGAAGGCCATGTTGTCAGCCGCCCCGAGGGCGCGGCCGCGGCGGCACTTTTCATACAGCCGCGAGACAGACACGGGATCGAAGTGACCGGCCTCGGCGATCCGTTCGGGCGAGAGCAGGGCCGCGACGTATTCCAGGGGCTTTTCCTCGACGAAAAAGCTGGCGCTGTCGGGCGCGCGGTAAGGCTGCTTGGGTCGGCTCACGATCTGCGGCGGCAGCAGATCGCCAAGAGCGCGCTTGAGCAGGAACTTCTCCTTGAGGCCCAAGACCTTGAGCGAGGGGGCGATACGCGCCGACAGCTCGAGCACGCGGTGATCGAGGAAGGGAAAGCGCCCCTCGACCGAGTTGGCCATGCCGACGCGATCGCCTTGCGACGACAGCAGATAGCCCGAGAGCAAGGTGCGGCCCTCGACGTACTGATCGCGGCAGAGAGGCGGCCAGCTGGCAAAGTCGGCTGGCAAGACCGCCCGCACGTCGGCGGCGACGTCTTGCTCGGCGAGAGCCTCGCGCAGCTTGGAGCTGAAGAAGCCGGCTGCGCGGCGGGTGGTGGCGAAGCGGGGCTGGTGGGCGAACAGCGGATCGTCGGGCGTTTCGATCCCCTGGCGATAAAAGCTCTCGGCGTAGGCTGCGGTCGCGGTCGGCGAGGTCGCCAGGTAGGGGTAGAGCTTGCGCAGGAGGGACGGGCGGAGCTTGGAATCGGGGCGACGCGCCCAGAACCGCCGGATCTGCGCCTCTTTGAAGATGTCGTAGCCCCCGAAGACCTCGTCAGCGCCTTCCCCCGTGAGCACGACCTTGTAGCCGGACTGCCGCACGAGCCCCGAGAGGATCATGAGCGGCGTCGGCGCGGTTCGCAGGATGGGACATTCCGTGTGCCAGATGGTGCGCGGGAACTGGCGGCCGATCTCCTCGCGGCTGCAGACGACCGTGGAGTGATCGGCGCCGAGATGCCGCACCAGCGCCTGCTGATAGGGCCGCTCGTCGAACTCGGCGTCCTCGAAGGCGACCGAGAAGGTGCGCAAAGGGTTGCCGGTTTTGGCGACGAGCGCCGTGATGATCGACGAATCGAGCCCGCCGGAAAGATACGCACCCACCGGCACGTCCGAGCGGAGCCGCAACTTCACTGCATCGATCAGCAACGCGCGCAGGTGTTCGGCGGCGTCGGCGAGGTTGTCGAGCGTGAACGCGTCGGCGCGCTCGTCGAGGCGCCAGTCCCAGTATCGTTTGAGCCTCGGGGTAGCGGTAGCGCCGGGCGCGGGCGCCTCGATGATCAGCAGGTGGCCGGGGGGCAGGCTGGCAATGTCGGCAAAGGCCGCACGCGGATCGAGGGGAGCCCAGAGGGTGAAGATCTGCCCGAGTGTCAGCGGGTCGAGGCGCTGCCCGACCGGGGCCAGCGCGCGCAGGGATTTGACCTCCGACGCGAAGGCGAGCCCGCCCGCGTGCTGCGCCCAGAAGAGCGGGCGCACGCCCATGCGGTCGCGCACGAGGATGAGCCGGCGGCGCCGCTTGTCCCACAGCGCGATCGCGAACTGCCCGTTGAAGTGCAGCGGGAAGTCGAGGCCCCACTCGTCGTAGGCGTGGGTGATGACCTCGGTGTCGCAGCGGGTGGTGAAGCGATGACCGCGCGCCTCGAGCTCTGCGCGCAGCTCGATGTGGTTGTAGATCTCGCCGTTGAAGACGACCCAGGCGGATCGGTCCGCGTTGGCCATCGGTTGCTGGCCGCTGGCGAGGTCGACAATGGAGAGGCGGGTGTGACCAAGGACCACATCGTCGTCACGGTATTGCCCGATCTCATCGGGCCCACGGTGATCGAGGGCGGCGATGGCGCTATCGAGAGCTGCTTGCCCCGCTGGCCAGGCTGATCCCCAGCCGAGCGCGCCGACGATTCCGCACACCGACTGAGTGTATCAGCCGACGGGCTGGTCGTCTTGAGGCGGCGGATCGATCTGGGGGGGCTCGCTCCGGCGGCGCGTAAGCACGATGAAGACCACGAGTGCGGCGGCAAAGAGGCCGAGCGAGATGGTCCAGACACCGCCTCCTCCCGAAACCGCTTGCGGGTCCACGGCCTCGGCGCGCGGCAGATCGAACTTCGGCCAGCCCGCGGGGCAATCCGAGAAGACCGCCACTTCGGCGACGCTGTAGAGGCTGTCGCCGCCGCTGCCGGTGAGGCGTACGAAGCGTGCGTTGCCTTCGAACTGGCCCTGCCGCAAGCGCATGCCGGCGCCGCTGGCGGGTGAGCCGTCCCAGAAGGTCTTCCACTCCTTGCCGTCAGCGGAACCCGCGAGGGTGTACGTGTCGTTGTTGTCGCCCTGGACCAGGGCGCAGCGGAGCGGTTTGGCGGCGCCGAGATCCCAGGTGACCTGAGCGTCGGGGCGCTCGAAACGGGCGCTCAGGTTGGTGTCCCAGAAGTCGCCTTCCTGTGCGGCCCGGCCATCGACGAGGCGGTCGGTGTTGGGCACGCCGCCGGTCTCGACCTTGGCGGCGACGAGCAGGTTGCCGGGCAGAGGTTCGGTCTTCTTTTCGGCGACGCAGGCGGTGAAAGCGCCGACGAGGACGATGGCGAGGGCACGGCGCGGAGGGAGCGCCGACGGGGGCGCTAGACGGTGCGGCGAAGCCAGGGGGCGCATCCTACCCGACGATCCGCGCGGTGCGGATGGTGGCGGT
>JANNNO010000341.1:0-35822 GCA_031398585.1 Myxococcales bacterium
CCGCGATCCAATGGCTGCCCGGCGCTCAGATGTCCGAAGATGGCCTCCGGCTGCTGGGCGGATCGCCGCAGACACGGGCGACCTTCGTGGATGGTTTTCGGGTGCACAGCTTGCGTCCGCCGCTGGCATTCGTCGATAGGATCGCGGTGCGAGCCGCGGGCTACGGCCTGGAGCTGGGAGACGCGCCCGCGGGCGCGGTTCTGATCACCACTCTCTCCCACGCCAACCAGTGGCGCGCAACCGTCGAAGTTTCGCAAGAGAGCCGAGATCGCCAGCAATTCCTGACCTTCTATCCGAACCGGAACGCCTACCTCGTCGACGGCTCCGACGACGAACGTCAGCGCCGCTCGCTACAGGCCGCTTTGGTTGCGCCGTTGTGGAGCGATCGGCTGACGCTGGCTGCGAGCTTCGCCCACGATTGGGTCTCGAGCCCCCCTCTCAGGGATCCGGAAGGCATTCTGCCGAGCACATCCGAGGTAGGCGTGCGGGAGCTTTCGGCAGCAGTGACGGCAACCTTTCGTCCCAGTACCCGTCACCGAGTGGCGGCCCTGCTTCTCTATCGGGGCGAGGCAGGCGAGGAAGGCTTCGAGCTCGGTCGCGCGCCCGAGACTCAACCCGAACGGAAGGAATCGTGGCGTCTGCTCGGTCTGCGCTGGACCGGACAGCTGACAACAAGGATCGCCTCGGACTTGCGCATCGGGTGGCAGTCCGACTCACGCGAAGTTGCTCCGGCTTTGTGCCGAACCAGTCCCGAGACATGCAGTTTCGTCGTGCCCACACGCGTGCGCGAGCCGCGCATCTTGGTTGGCAACGGCGACCATCGCCTGAAGATGACGACCGACCACCTCCAAGCCGGTGGCGGTCTTTCCTACCGCCTGGGCGATCCGACGCGTTGGCATCAACGGCTGCGCCTCTTCGTCGATTTCGAAACGGAATCTCGCGAGCGGAAGGATGAGCTACCAAGCGGTCAACTTTTCGAACTCGCCTCGTCCTATCAGCTGGCGGCGAGGTTGCGCGCCTACGACCGCGATCCGCGCGAGCCCGGCGCGCTGGCAGGTGTCGCTACCAGTCAGCGCGATCGACGTCAGCTCCTCATTGGCTTCGAGGACGAGGTCTCGTGGCGGCGGCGTCTACACCTGAGGCTGGGCGTGGGGATGATCTACGTTGGCTTCGAGTCGCATCGACCCACGACCCAATCGGCTGTGGAGGGTTCCGCGCCGGTGCTCGATCTAGCCGCGCGTTTTGATGTGATGGGGAACGGCCGGCTCTGGGTACGAGCCTCGGCCGCTCGACGAGCCGATGGCTCCGCGGACGGGACTGCCCTCAGCACGAGCGATGCCCTCGTCTACGAACGCTGTCAATGGGACGTCATTTCGCAAGCGTTTGGCGCGTGCGGCGTGGCCACTCCTGCGCGCGCCGAGACCCAGGGCCTTCCATGCGGCCCCTCGGGCTACCACGAAGACGGGGCCCCTTGTCGGGCGGCGGCCTTCTTGCCTCGGATTCACGAGCAAACCTTGGGCGCGAGTCACCGGGTACGGCCCGGGGTATGGGCGCATGTCGACGTCGTTCATAGACGGGTCCAGGGCCTGCCCGTCGCAGTCGAGACCAATCGCATCTGGAACCGTCCCGGCGTTCTCGCTACGCCCAGCAACAACTTTCGCAACGGCAAGAGTTACGAAATCCTCGACGTGAGCGGGCACCAGGAGATGGCCCGGCGATACCTCGGTGCCACCGTTTCCACGTCATTCGACCTTCACGGGTTCTCCGGGATCCTGGCCTACACCGTCAGTTCCCAGCGAGCGAGCCGGGCCTTTGGGCGAGGTCTGTGGCCGCCGCCGATCGAACTGGGCGCCGACGACGATGATCAGCGGCATGGGGTTCGGCTGCTGAGCAGCTACGATTTTCGCAGGGTCGCCTCGATAGGCGTGTTGTACGCGTTTCATACAGGACGGCCCATCATCGCTCCACCGGCTCCCGTCGGTACGCCGACAGGCGGAAGCCCGGGCCGCGACGTCAATGATCCCGCCGACGACCCCCGCGATGTCCGCGTCGATGGCATCCATCGGCTCAACCTTCAAGCCCGCGTGCGCCTCGGCCGCTTCCTGCCGGTGGGGGGCGTCGACTTCTTTGCCGAGGTCTTCAACCTGTTCGACCAGGACGAGCTGCTGGGCGCGAATCTCGACGGGCGGTGGACCCGGATCGGGCTGGTGCTGCGCCACTGACCGTGGTCACGGTGAACAGCCCGACGAACAGGCGTGGGGGCGCGGCGTCGTCGGGCTACTTTCTCGACCACAACGCTTTGATGGCCGCTTTGGGGTCGTGGTCGATCACGCGCAAGAGCGCGAGCGCGGGGCCGTCGGGCAGCCGACGCTTCTGCTCCCAGTTGCGAAGCGTGGCGACGTTGATCTCGAAGCCATCGGCGAATTCCTGTTGGGTGAGGCCGAGCCGCTTGCGAAGCGCCACGATGTCGATGGGCGCGGCGGTCTTCACGACAGTGGTTTCACCATGGGCATCGTCGCCCATGGCGTGACGACGGGCATCCAGCAGGCCACCCATGATTTTCTGAAACGCCTTGCTAGCCATTCTTGTTTGCCTTTCGTGCTCGCAGGTCACGCTTCATCGCTGCGACTTCTGAAGCCAGAGCCGCCTTTTCCTTCATGGAGAGGTCCGCCTTCTCGTTCTTCGCGAACGACGCCAGTAGGTAGACCGGAAACTCGGCGTTGAAGAAGAAGTAGATCACGCGACCGCCACCTCGCTTCCCCCGGCTCCCCAGTGGGATCCGCACCTTTCGAATCCCACCCGTGTCAGGGACGATCTCGCCACACTCCGGATCCCGAGCCACCAAGGTGACAACGTCACGCCGTTGCTGCTCCGTGAGGGAACTACTGGCCAGGTAAGCGGGCGTCTCAATGACCGTGATCCAGGGCTCGCTCACTCCTCTGTATACGCCACTGGCGTAGTCATTCAAGGACGAATTGATGTCTGGGTCCCGTTGGCTCGTGCAGCCCTGGCGCGGTGGAGCTCATTCGTCGTCGCCTTCGCGGCGGGGTGGTTAAGAGCCAGTTCCAGGCAGGGCGCGAGCACAGTCGATCGCTCCCCGTTTCTTGACGCGAATCTCGACGGGCGGTGGACCCGGATCGGGCTGGTGCTGCGCCACTGACCGCTATACGTGTCAAGAAACTGAACGAATTCGGTACCTTGCGTTTACCGCTGGGTGACAAGAAACCACACAAGATTACATTCCTACGACAAGTTCATTCGTACATTGGCGGGGCATGAATCGCCCCGAAGACCTCGTCACCTACCTGTACCTCGGCATCCTGCTGCTGCTCGCTGTCTACGGTTTTCACCGTACCCAGCTGGTCTACCTCTACTTCAAGGGGAAGAAGAACCGCCCGCAGCCCATTGGTCGCTTCGTCGATCAGCCGGGGGTGACGGTGCAGCTGCCGCTGTTCAACGAGATGTACGTCGTCGAGCGCCTGCTCGATTCCGTCGTCGGCATCCGCTACCCGCGTGATCGCTTCCAGGTCCAGGTGCTCGACGATTCGACCGACGAGACGCAGGAGATCTGCCAGCGCAAGATCGCCGAGCTGCGCACCACGTTCCCCGACCTCGATATCGAATACATCCATCGCAAGGATCGCACCGGCTTCAAGGCGGGCGCGCTCGAGAACGGGCTCAAGACCGCCAAGGGCGAGCTCATCCTGATCTTCGACGCGGACTTCCTGCCCAAGCCGGACGTGCTCGAGAAGACCGTGAATCACTTCGTCGACCCCAAGGTCGCGGTGGTTCAGTGCCGCTGGGATCACCTCAACCGCGACTTCTCGGCGCTCACCGAGGCGCAGGCGCTCCTCCTCGACGGTCACTTCGTCATGGAGCACGCGGGCCGCGCCTGGTCGGGTCGCTTCTTCAACTTCAATGGCACCGCCGGCCGCTGGCGCCGCGCCGCCCACGCCGAGGCCGGTGGCTGGGAGCACGACACGCTGACCGAGGACATGGATCTCTCCTACCGGGCGCAGCTGCTCGGCTGGAAGTTCATCTACATGCCGGAGGTGGCGGCCCCCGCCGAGCTGCCGGTCGAGATGTCGGCGTTCAAGGCGCAGCAGTTCCGCTGGGCCAAGGGCTCGCTGCAGGTCGCGTTCAAGCTCCTGCCGCGCATCTTCCGCTCGAACGCCACCTGGGCGCAGAAGTCGGAAGCCTTCTTCCACCTGACCAACAACTGCGCTTATCCGCTGCTCATCATGCTGTCGCTCTTGCTCCTGCCGAACCTCGCGTTCCGCACGGCGCACGGCCTGCGTGAGGTCTTGATGATCGACCTGCCGCTCTTCTTCGGGACCACGCTGAGCCTGGCCGCCTTTTACATGGCCTCGCAAAAGGAGATCGCGCGCTTCGAGAACCCCGACAAGGAGCCCGGTTTCCCCTGGCGCGCGTTCTCGCGCCTGCCGATGGTCCTGTCGCTTGGCATCGGTCTGTCGGTCAACCAGACGCGCGCCGTCTTCGAAGCCGTGATGGGCAAGGACACCGAGTTCGTTCGCACGCCCAAGCACGGCATTCGCGGCAAGCTCGAGTCCTGGTCGTCCAAGAAGTACCGCGCCGCCAAGTCGCTGGCGCCGTACATCGAGGTCGCGCTGGCCGGTTACTTCGCGGTCGCCATGTGGGTCGCCTTCGACCACGGCCACTACCTCTCGATGCCGTTCCTGGCGCTCTTCCTCTTCGGCTATGGCTACGTCGGCGGCGCCTCGCTGCTGCAAGGCCGCATGGGCCGCGCGCTGAGGAGCATCTTCGCTCCGCGCACGATCGCCGCTGACGACATCACCGAGGTCGACGCCGTCCCGCCGATCCCGGCGCCCATTCCTACCTCGATCACGGCGTCGGCCTTCCAGAACGCTTCGTCGGGCCCCATCGCGGCGGTCTCGTCCGAGATGGGTACCTTCGACGGCGGCCCGCACGTGGCGATGGTCCCCGGCGAGCGCAAGAGCCGCAGCCTGCCGGTCTGACCCGCAGCTGACAGACGACTCGACACCGCGCCCGCGCGAGCTGAACGCTTGCGCGGGCGCGTGTCGTTTCAGGAGGCGGTGGTGGTGGTGGGAAAGTCCGGCGCCTCGAGCTCAGCGGCTGCTGCGGTAGCTCCAGCCCGGCACGCCGATGCCGGTCTCGGGTGAGTAGCCGGTGTGATGGCTGCGGATGACGCCGTTTTCATCGACGAAGACGAAGGTGGGAACGCCGCTGGTCCCGTAAGCGATCGACGCCCGCCGGAGCTCGTCGTGCGCGACGATCTCGGGGAAGGGCTGCTTCCACGACTTGAAGAACTCGTCGAGCGTCTCGCGCGATTCGTCCGAGATGGCGATGATCGGCACCTTGTTGCGTTCGGCGTACGCCATCAGCTCGGGCAGCGATCGCTTGCACGGACCGCAGTAAGTGCCCCAGAAAAACAGCAGATGCTTTTGCCCCTTGAGGTTGCTCGGCATCATGCCGCGGTATCGCTCGAGTGACAGCGGCGGCGCGGCCACGCCGGGTTTGGGCGGGCCCGGTAGCGTGGGCAGCTCGCCTGGAAACGGGCGTGGCACCAGCGTCAGCTCGAACCGATCGGGGCCGCGCTGCACGACCAGGGGCCGCGGCTCGCCGACCTGCGAGAGAAATGTCCAGACGCGCACCTCGTTGCGATCCGTGAACGGCGCCTTCGGGGGCCCGATCAAGATGTCGCCCGAGAGGAACCCAGCGGCGGCGGCTGGCGATCCCGGGTAGACGCGCTGGATGAGAGCGGCGCCGCTCGGCAGGTCGTACTTCTTTTGCAGCTCGGGCGCGACCGACGCGAACTGGATGCCCATCCACGCCGGAAGCACGGTCTTGGCCAGCTCCACGTCGTCCTGGAACGGCGGGTAGGGCGCCTGCGTGCCGAGCAGCGGCTCGGCCGCCACGCTCGGCTTGGGGAACCGCAGCGCCTCGCAGCTCTCGAGATCAGCGAGCGTCTGGCGCTGCGCCGAGGTGCCATGTCGGGCGAGATAGAGGCGCCCTGCCACGTTCATGAGACGCGCGCGGATGCGCAGCACGACGCCCTGGCGCACCTCCAGACGGTAAGCGAGGGCGGCAGTCTTTTCGGCGCGATCGCGCACCAGATCCAGCCGCTCGCGGTTTTGCGGCAGCTTATGCAGAGCCGTCAACAACTCGGCCGCGAGCGCGCGCCGGGCGGGTCGCGCCAAGGTTTCGATCGACCCTGTCCGTAGCCGGGGCTTCCACTTCGGCTCATGCTGTCCCAGCTGTTCGAGCCGCGCGTTGTTCAGATCGCCTAGCGCGAACTCCCACGCCTCTTTGTGGCTCTCGACCTTCTTGGCGAACTCCGGCAGCGTTCCGCCCAGGCGATCCAGCTCGTCGAGTGATCGCGGACTCCACATGCCGAAGCGCTGCCCGATGCGATCGAGCAGGCGGATCTCGGGCTCGAAAGTCTTGGTGTCTTTCCAGGCTTCCGTGAGCAGGTTGTCGACCAGAGCGGTCAGCGGCTGCTTGCGCTCCTTGGCCGCCGCCGCGAGCGTGTCGGCAAGAAAGACGTCGGAGGTCTGCAACGGCACGTCCGGCGTCTGATCCGTGGTGAGCACCTCGGCGTGCGCGGTGGGCAGCGCCGGTCCATTGGCGAGCGCGGCGAAGAAGTGAAACGAGTGGCCGACGTTGTTCTTGTCGAGATTCTCGGGATAGCAGCCGTACGCGGGCCGATCAGCGGTCGACGAGAAATAGCCGCAGAACCCGCCCCCAGTGCGGTTCTCACGTCGTGCCTCATAGAGGCGCGCAAAGCCGCCCGAAAAACATTGCGACATCAGCGAGACGACGCGGACCCCGGGATCCAGGCGCTGCAGCTCGGCGCCCAGCTGGTCGACGGTGAGCGATTCCTTGTTCCAGAGGGTGATCTCGTTGTTGCGGGGATCGGTTTTGCCCTTGGTCCCATGGTCGGTGACATAGAGAAACAGTGTGTCGCCCGCGCGCAGACGGGCCTTGGCGCCGGCGAACCAGCGCGACAGCGCCGCTTTGGTTGCGGGTGCCATGGTGAAGCCGGGCAGGCTCGAGCTCACGAGATCGACCGAGGTGCGCAGCGGCTGCTCGAGCGGCGTTCCCCGCAACATCCAGAAGTTGGCTTCGGGCTGTCGCGCCCTCACCGCCAGGTCCGGTTTCGGATCGCTGCCGTCGCTCGAAAAGATCGAGATCCGTTCCGCCGGCAGGCCGCTTTTCCGCAGCCAGTCGACCAGCGTTTTTACGTGCAGGTGATGCGACTGGTAGTTCTGCTCGGGCGAGCCGCCGCCGTTGATCACGAGGGCGTGAACGCGGGCGAGATCGGCGGCGGGAGGTTCGGCGGCCGAGGCATCTACCGCGACGCTGGCCGACCCCGCGAGCAGTATGCCGATGGCAAGGGCACGTGTCATGGGCGCAAAGCTAGCACCCCGCCACGCGGTTTCGAGAGCACGCCCGTCTGGACGATGCGCCGAGGTGGGCGATCAGAAGCGCAGGCGGAGCGCAGCGCCGGTCGTGTCGCCGTCGATGAAGGCCGTCACCTGCGGGGCGGCCGAGGCCGTCGTCGCCGTCTTGTCACCGTCGCCGGCGGACCAGAGAAAACCAACCAGCGAGGTCACCGCGAAGAGGGCCCCCGCCTGCACGCCGATGAGCCCCAACCGCTGACCGTCGTGGGCGGTGTTGTAGTAGTTGTTGCAGGTGGTGTCGCCCTTGTTCGGCAAGGATCGGGTGCAGATCTGCTCGCCCGAGAGCTTGTTGCGACGGTTGTTGAAGGCGCTCTCGTTCGAATACATCTGGTAGTAGCCGATGCCGCTCACCGTGAGGGCAACCACGGCGAGGCCGCCCGTGACCCATGCGGCCGGTCGCACCCAGGCGGGCGCCGAGGAGCCGTCGTCCGCAGTGGCGGACTCGTTCAGCGTCTCGGCTGCGCGGGGTGCGCGTGCCTTGATTCGGCGTGGGCCGTCTGAACTGACGGCTTTGACCAGGCCCCCTTTCGCAGGGGCAAGCGCCACGGCGAGGGTCTCTCGGCGGCCGCCGATGATCTTGATTGTGTTCTGCTGCTCCTGAAACCCGGGCGCGCGGATGGTCACCTGCGCGATGCCTTCGCCGACGCGAATCGCGTGCGCCAGCGGCAGGACGCCTTCGGCCTTCCCGTTGACCAGAATCTCGGCGCCGTCGGGTTTGCCGGAGACGGCGATCTCGCCGATCGACGCGCGCACTTCTTTGAGCGTCTGCTCGAGCAGCGGGCGATTTCGGCTCACCCAGGGGTGGCGGGGCGAAGAGAGCGCCTCTTCCAGGTGCCGCTCGCAGGCCATGAAGTAGCCCAGCGAAGCCTCGGCCAGCGCCAGCTGCGCGGAGGTGCGGGGGGAGCGCTGCAGGTCGTAGGCTCGCTGAAAGAGCGGCAAGGCCGCGTGGTCCTGGCCCTTGTGCCGGAGCTCCACGCCCTGCTTGATGAGTGCCTCGACGTCCGCCGGTTCCGCCGCCCGCGCCGGGATGGCCACCAGCGAGAGCAGGAGTCCCAGTCCCAGCGCGCGGAGCGAGCCGCAATAAGTGATCGTAGGTCCGCGCGTCATCGAGGCAAACATCCTACCTACGCCGACCTCGGTGGCAAGCGATATGCCCCACAGGTACGGACGATTGCGGCGAGATTTTCACGGCTGCCACACCGGATTTCGGACGGCTGACCTATGCGACCAGGCGCGTCGCGCTAGGTAGAGCCATGCGTGACGCGCTCAAACCGTCGCTAGGGTGAGCGCGAACCAGCCCCGCGGGTCCTGCCACGAGGCCTCGGGTGCAAGGCCGCTCTGCACGAGCAGGTGACGGATCCCAGCGACGGTAAACTTGTGGCTGTTTTCGGTGTGGAGCCGTTCGCCGCGCCGGAACGCTATCTTCAATCGAAGCGCCTCGATGGAGACGGTCTGCGCCACCAGGCTCTCGAGGTACAGCTCGATGCGCTGGTGCACCGGGTTCCAGATCGCGACGTGACGGAAGCCATCGAGGTCGAAGTTGGCTCCCAGCTCCCGGTTGATGCGGGCGAGCACGTTGCGATTGAAGCGAGCGGTGACGCCGGCCCGATCGTCGTAAGCGGGCAGCAGCACCTCGCTCGGCTTGACGAGATCGGTCCCGAGCAGGAGCGCATCACCCGGGCGCATCTCCGCCCTCACCGCGCGCAGCAGAGCGATCGCTTCCCGAGGCGAATCGTTGCCAATGCTCGATCCCAGGAACGCCACCAGCCGCCGCCCGGGGATGTCGCCCAGCCACGCGAGCTGCTCCGGGTAGCGCGCCGAGATCGGCGTGATGGTCACCCCGGGGTACTGCTCTCGCAAGCGCGCCGCCACGACAGGCAGCTCGGGCGACACGTCCACCGGCACGAAGCCGACCCGCGATCGCCGCCTCAGCGATGCGCGCAAGAGGTGTTCGGTCTTCTCGGCGCTTCCGGCGCCAAGCTCGACGATGACGTCGGGGTCGTGTGCGCGATCGATCATGTCGTCGGCGTTGGCGGCCAGGATCGCTCGTTCGGTACGCGTCGGGTAATACTCGGCGAGGCTCGTGATCGCCTCGAACAGCGCTGCGCCGGCTTCGTCGTAGAGCAGCCAGGGCGGGAGGGATTTGTCGCGGCTGGTGAGACCGGTGAAGACGGCGTTGGCCACGGCGGCGTCGACCCGCCGCGATCGCAAGGCGGGATGACGGTCGCGCGAGTCACCGTGGTCGTCTTCGTGAGCGATTGGGCTGACGGGAAGGTTCAGCATGAGGGGATCAGATCCTTTGCGAGTCGGATGCCGGTGAATTGCCAGCGCGCGGCCGGCGGGAAGAAGTTTCGGTAGCTGACGCGCATGTGGCGCGCCGGTGTGACACACGAGCCGCCGCGCAGGACGAACTGGTTACACATGAACTTGCCGTTGTATTCCCCGAGCGCTCCGGGGGCGGGTCGATAGCCGGGGTAGGGTGCATAGGCGCTCTGGGTCCACTCCCAGACGTCGCCGGTAAGCTGCTGCAGGGGGCGATCGGATTTCGTTTCATCACCCGCGCTCTGTTTCGATGCCACTGCAGGCGCGACTTGCGGATGAAACCGCCGCGCTTCGAGGAAATTCCCGCTCTCCACCTGAGGCTGAAGGCTCTGGCCCGACGCCGCCCGCTCCCACTCGAATTCGGTCGGCAGCCGCGCGCCCGCCCAGCGCGAGTAGGCATCGGCCTCGTAGAGACTGACGTGGGTCACCGGCTCATCGAGCGCGCAGGGCTGCATGCCGAAAAGGGTGAAGTGCCAAAGCTCGCCATCGCGCAGCTCCCAGTAAAGCGGTGCGCGCCAACCTTCGGCTTGCACCAGTTGCCAGCCATCCGACAGCCAGAGCTCGGGACGACGATAGCCTCCGTCGGCTATGAAGTCGGCGAACTCGCGCGCCGTGATCAAACGATCCGCAAGCGCGAAGTCGTGCAGGAGCACCTGGTGGCGCGGGCTCTCGTTGTCGAATCCAAAGCCGGAGCCAGGATGTCCCACCCAGCTGACGCCGCCTCCGAACTCACGGAAGGCAAGTGGTGGCGACGTGCTGTCTTGCCGGTCGGACTGATCGCGAGCGGGCCGATCGTGAAGGTAGGCAGGCCGCAGAGGATTTGCGTAGAGCGCGTGTTTGATATCGGTGAGGATCAGCTCCTGGTGCTGCTCCTCGTGATTGAGGCCGAGCTCGATCAGCGCCAGCGTTTTGGCGGGAGCATCGCCGGCCAGCAGGCGCAAGACATCGGCATCGACCGCGCGGCGATACGCCGTGATCTCGTCGCTGCTAGGGCGGGAGAGCAACCCACGCCCCAGGCGCGGCAGAGGTTCGCCCAGCGTCTGGTAGTAAGAGTTGAAGATCCGATCGGCCCCCGCCAACCGCCGCGCTTCGCCCGGACGCTCCAGCAAGAACGTCTCGAAGAACCAGCTCGTGTGTCCGAGGTGCCACTTCGTCGGGCTCGCCGCATCCATCGACTGCAGCATCTGGTCCTCGGGCGAAAGCGGCGCCGCCAACGCATCGGTTGCGCTCCTCACGGCGCGAAACAGCGCCGCCAGCGCTACCGGATCCATCGAGTCGTCTCCCCCGCAACCACTCATCAGCCATGGGTACGATTCCACAGGCAGGCAACCCGCTGCCGGTCGCGCGCGCCGCGCTGGCTCCGATTCGTCGATTCGGCGGAGGGCGCGGGGATTTGGATCCTTTGCTGGCATGGCCGAGGCGTCGCACGGGTGTTAGACTCAACGGGTCGATGGATCGGTCTCGGACTCACACCAAGAAGCGCAGGCTTGCCGATCCTGAGGGGCGCGACGAACAGCTCGCTCGACTCACGCCCGCCGAGCGCATTGCCATGGTCTGGCCTCTCACGTTGCAGGTCTGGGCGTTTAAGGACGGCGGCTATCGTGAATCGCGACTTCGTCGAGATGTTGTCCGAACTCTGCGCGGCCCGCGCTGAGTTCATGATCGTCGGGGCGCACGCCCTCGCCGTCCACGGCGTCCCGCGCGCCACCGGAGACATCGACATCTGGACCAACTGTTCCGCCGACAACGCCGACCGTGTGTTTCGGGCTTTGCAGGCTTTCGGTGCACCCCTGTTCGATCTGAGCGTCGACGACCTTCGTCGTGACGACACGGTCTTTCAGATCGGTGTGCCGCCCGGGCGGATCGATATCCTGACGGGCATTTCGGGAGTGATTTTCCAAGACGCATGGTCGCGCCGGGTGATGATCGATTTGCCTGACGTCGCCGAGCCGATCCCGGTCCTCAGCCGTGAAGACTTCATTGTCAACAAGAGGGCATCCGGACGAGCCAAGGACCTACTGGACCTGCGCCTGCTCGAAGAGGCGTGAGCGAGCGGCGACGCCCGCTGGGCCCTGACCCCAACGCCATCAACCACGGGCGCGCGGCCACACTAGCCGGCGAGCCCCAGCCAGACCGCCAATGCGCGGGTCACCCGGACCATGCTGTCGGGATCGAGAGTTCCGATGACCCGGGTGATCGAGTCGCTTGGGAGCGTCACAATTTTGTCGATAGCGATCTGCGAGACTTTCTGAAGGCCGTTGCCGGCAGAGGGGTCGATTGTGATGCGAAAGATAGGCGCGCTCTGGATCGTCGACGTGATGAGCAGCAGGGTCACGCTCGGGTGCTCGGCGAAATGGTCAGACTGCACCACGAGCCAGGGGCGGGCCTTGTTCGCATATTCGCCGCTGGCGGCCGCGACAACGATATCGCCGCGCTTCACTTCGGCGGCCCCGCAGAGCCCCAGTCATAGTCAGGCTCCGGGCCGAGCACGGCAGCCGCGTGCGCGCCGAGCTCGCGCATCATCTGCGCTTCGTCGCTGGCCGGGTTGTTCGCCGCGGTCGAAACGATCGCTGACTGCCGCCGGCATTCCTCGGCGAAACCAGGGGCCTTCGTGTCCGGCACCCAAATTTCAACCTTCCGGAGGCCCTGGTTTCGCAGGGAGTCCCGGTATCGCTGTTGGGGTGTCGGCGTTGTCGGCATGACAGGGTATATACCATGATAAATAACATGTTCTAGACATGGCGAGGGGGAAAGCACCGCCCTAGGCGGGCCTTAGGACCGCGCGCCCCATAGCAACTGTCGCCGTCCCCTGACCGACTGGCGCTTGCACGTCGGGTACGCGTAGGTAGGATGGCGAATCTATGACGCATTGGCTTGTTAACTCTTGGTGCGGTAGCGACCGAGCCGGCGCCCGGGTTTCGTTTGTGGCATCGGTGCTTCTGGGAGCCGTTTTGTTCCTGGGCGGCCTCGGATCGTACGCATGGGCCGCCGAACCAGCCGACGTCGAGCACCTCATTCGTCGCGGCGTTGAACTTCGGCATCGAGGCCAGGATCAGGCGGCTCTTCCTCTGTTCCAGCGCGCCTACGATCTGGATCAGACGCCCCGAACCGCCGCCCAGCTCGGTCTTGCCGAGGCCGCGTTGGGCTATTGGCTCGCCGCTGAAAAGCACCTCGAGCAGGCGCTGGCCTCGGGCCACCATCCTTGGATCGACCGAAACCGACCTCTGATCCAACAGACGCTGAAGGACGTTCAGTCGGCGATCGGGGAGGTCGAGATCACGGGCAGCCCCGCTGGCGCTGAGGTCGTAGTGAATGGGCGTCCTGTCGGCAGGCTGCCGCTACCGACCAGCATTCGCGTTGTCGACGGCGTCGCCAACGTCTCGGTCAAGGCCGCCGGGTACAGCGAAAACCTGTCCGCCGTCAAGGTAGCGGGCGGTAGGAAGGCGCAGGTTTCGATCGTTCTCGCCCGCCTGGCACCGCCGATCGCTGCTCCCAAGCGCGCGAAGCGTCCCGCTGCGAGCTTGGCGAACGCGCCGATCGGCAGCCCCACGACAAACGAAGATGCAGCGGCGCCTGCCTGGGTGCGCCCAGCGTCTTGGGTCGTCGCTGGGCTTGCCGCCGCCGGTGCAGGCGTCGCCCTCTACGGCTTCGGAAACATGTGGCGGTATCAAGGGCAATTCGACGACAAGACAATCAACGGCATCAAGGTTTGCGACACGAAGCTCGATGGCCGAGGCCCCGCACCGTGCGGCGAGCTGTACAAGCAGGGCCTCGACTCTCAGCGCCTTGCACTCATCGGCGCCCAAGCAGGTGCTCTGCTAGCTGTTACCGCCCTCGTCGGATTTCTCTGGTCGTCCTCCGGCGCGGAGCCGGATCGTGTCGCCTTCGACACGGATGGGTCGACATTGTCCTTGCGAACGCGATTCTGATCGCCGGCCGTAGATCGCGAACGGAAAGGTCCGTGACTGATTCCCGGACAGGGCCCCGACCCTTTTTTGAATGGGGTTGTGATCCCACGCTTTTCGCGCCGAATTTTCAAGGGACCGCACTCGGCTGAACCCAATTTGCGGTTAGCCTGCGCGCTTCTCACAACTTCAACAGTTCCCAGCCGAGCACCAGCCATGCCCAAAAGCCTACGCCACCCGGCTCTATATCTCTGTCTCCTTTCGTTGGTACTCACAACGGCTTGTTACAACCCTCGGAGTGGCGTCCTTGACGGGTCGGTGACGAGCCCGGCACGACAGGGGGACGCAGGGAACGGGGGCGCGGGTGGCCGGGAGACTTCAGGCGGCGGCGGTTCAATGGCCGAGAACAGTGGCGGGGCTGGGGGAATGAACTCCGACCCTGCATCTCCTGTCGATGCCCTCGAGGCCGGCAGCGTCACTCCCTCGTGTAGCCCGGGTGAGACACGCTGCTCGACGGTCGGTGAAAAGGTGGAAGTCTGTACCGTCGATGGCTCATGGGAGCTCAAGGAGCCATGCCCGTCGGTCTGTCAGGTGGGAAGCTGTGCCGGTCTTTGTAAGCCCGGCGAACGACATTGCGGCCGCGACCAGACTCCGGAGACCTGTTCGGACGCAGGAGAGTGGGCGCCCGACAAACGCTGCGAATTCGTGTGCGTCGGATCGGGCACATGCGGCGGCGACTGTCTCCCCGGTTCGAAGCGTTGTTCCGCCACGAACAACCTTCAGCCCGAAATCTGCGACCAAAACGGCAAGTGGGTGATGGCAGGAGCCGCATGCCAGAATCTTTGTTCTTCTGGGTCATGCGGTGGATCGTGTGCACCTGGCAGCAGGCGCTGCGGAACCAATCAGACCCCCGAATCATGTGGTGCCGACGGCACCTGGTCGGTGGGCACCCGTTGTGCGTTCGTGTGTAGCGGTGATGGCCTCTGTTCGGGCGAGTGCAAACCAGGCGAAAAGCGCTGTGGCGGTGCCGGCAAGCTTGCGCCCGAGATCTGTGGCGAGGACGGCCGCTGGCGCGCGTCCGGCGCTGCCTGCGAGAACATCTGCGCGGAGGGCACTTGCCGTGGCTCGTGCGCCCCGGGAGCGAAGCGATGTGGCGCAGGCCAGGCCATCGAGACGTGCAGCGCGACGGGCGCGTGGCAGTCGACCGGTCGTTGCGACAATCTGTGCTCGGGGGCGGGCGTCTGCTCCGGCGATTGCCGACCAGGGGCCAAGCGGTGCGGTGGCACCGGTGAACTGCAGCCCGAGACATGTGGCAACGACGGCAAGTGGATGACCACTGGTAACGTCTGTGCGTTCGTGTGCAACGCCGGTGCCTGCGCTGGCGAGTGCAAGCCGGGCGAGAAGCGATGTGGTGGCGCCGGCGGCAAGGTCGCGCAGACATGCGGTGGCAACGCGCGGTGGACGGATACGATGATGTGCCCGTTCGTGTGCAACGGTGGCAACTGCGGCGGCCAGTGCACCCCGGGCGAGAAGCGATGTGGTGGTGCCGGCGGCAAGGTCGCGCAGACCTGCGGTGGCAACGCGCAGTGGACGGATACGATGATGTGCCCGTTCACGTGCAACGGTGGCAACTGCGGGGGCGAGTGCGCACCGGGCGACAAGCGATGTGGTGGTGCCGGCGGCAAGGTCGCGCAGACCTGCGGTGGCAACGCGCAGTGGGTAAACACCAACTGCGAGTTCATCTGCAGTGGCGGGAATTGCTCAGGCGCCTGCGATCCTGGAGCGAAACGCTGCAACGCACTCACGCCACAAAGCTGCAGCAACCAAGGACAGTGGACCAATGGGGGTGCTTGCCCGAACGCCTGCAGCGGCGGGAACTGCACGGGGGTCTGCCGTCCGGGCAGTAAGAGGTGCAGCCCAAGCGGGTCCGCAGTTCAGACGTGCGCTGGCGATGCCTCCGCGTGGCAAGAGAGTCAGAGCTGCCCGAATGGATGCAATGGGGGGAGCGCCACATGCGTAACGTGTGGCGCGACCGAACACACATGCAGCGGTCAGTGTCGCAGCAACAACAGCCCAGACACGTGCGGCGCACGCTGCACCCCCTGTCCGCAGCCTGCGAACTCTAGGTCGACGTGCTCCGGCGGAGTCTGCGGGTTTACGTGCAACGATGGCTTCACGAAGGTTGGAGACGGCTGCGTCAGACCCACGTGCTCAGAGTGGCAACGCCTCGAGGGCGGCTCCTGTGTCCCCTGCGGCACGGGAACCGGGGATGCCCGGCGATGTTGCGACAAGGGAAAGTGTCAGTCAGGTCGCGTCTGTCTGAACGAGGGAAGGGTGGTCACAGACGGGTTCGGCATATGCGTTCTTTGCGGGGGCCAAGGCGAAGGGTGTTGCCCTGGGGCGACACCCTGCCGTGGCGGTCTCACTTGCGGCGCCGGGCACGCGGGCCCAAACACCGAGTGCCAGTGAGGTGATGGATGTGGTTCTCCTAACGTCTTCGTGGATGGCGGGTGGCTGACGTTGGCCCGCCATCGACCGATATCACGCCTCCGCGTCACGCTCACGACCGGGGACGGCGCGGCGATATTGATGGATTCGCGGCGGTGACGATCGTGGGGGACGGGGGTGCTGTTGGCTCATGCCGCACGACGCCCGTTCTCCCTTGAGCCCTTCTGGGTAGCGGCTCCCGGGGATATCTGAAGGAAACCACTATCCATATCTGGCTAAAGCCGTTGAATGGTGGACCCCTGAAGGCCTGGGAGCGATCCTCGTCGTCGTCGCCCCACTGTGCTCAGAAGCTGGGCACGCACGCGCAACGACATCATCGTTTCGGAGTCCCGCGAAGAGCGTGTCGCGGTCTGCCCACGGTCCCATCCATCAAAGTGGGTAGCGGTTGAAGCGTTGAAGCGTACTCGTGCCGTGAGAGATGCGTTGGTCGAGTCGCCGCCTCTTCTTATCTATCGCCGCGAGCGCAGTCCCTCTTCTTGCTGCAGGAACACCCAGGAGAGCGATCGTTTGATCGTTTGCAGGCGATCCGCCCCAAAGCCCCAAAAGGGCCGCGGAGCTCGTGAGTCGCCGCTTGACGGAAAAGAAAAAAAGAAAAGCCCGCGAGGTGCGCCTCGCGGGCTTTTCGCAGCGGCGGGTCGGACTGGTTACTGGGCCAGCATAACCCGGTAAACGCCCTGCTCCTGGTTCGTTACCCCTTCGTGAGAGTAGGCGCCGAATTTGCTGATGTACAAGTAGCCATCCTTGGCTTGATCCCATGAGGACAGAGACTGCATGACGCCCAGTTGCTTGTACCGTTCACGTCCGCCGGCTTCATTCAGTAGGTAGGCCGCCACCCACCCGGTGAAGAAGTCTCCCGCGAAATACACGCCCGTAAGTGTTCCGTTGTAGCGGTCATTTCCGCAGTCACCGTACTGGGGGCTGACCCAGACTGAGCGGCCGTTGAGGCTGTCGCCAGGGCCTTGCAACATCGGAATGCCGCCGCGGTAGCAGAAGATGGCGGCTGAGCCGCAGGTCGTGGAGCCGTTCCAGCCTAGATCCTGGCCGCCCCGAGTGACAACGTTGACCTCCTCGCCAGCATTCGGGCCGATGTCACCGACGATAAAGCGCCCACGAGAGTCCACTGCGCCACGCCACGGCGAGCGGAAGCCGAAGGCATAGACGGCCGACTTCGGCTTTGGATCGGCGACGTAGGGATTCCCGGGCGCCGGTTCGTAGCCGCCGGCGGTGGCGCTGCGGCTGGGAACGATGCGGATCAGCTTGCCAAGCGGGGAGTTGAGATCGCGAGCTGGCGTGTTGCCGATGTTCCAGTCCCCGTGCAGGCCCCACATGATTCCGTCCTTATCGAACCCGATGGACCCGATGGAGTGGTACAAGGCGCCGCCGGTATCTGTGGAGAATTCGATGATCCGTTGCGGATTGGCGAGAGCGCCATTCTCATAGGTGAACCGGGTGATGGCCGACATGCGGCCGCCGCCGGCAACGGCATACCCGAAGTAGACGAACTTGTTCGTGCTGAAGGCCGGGTCGAACGCCACCGACAACAGACCGGTGTCGCTGCCACTGCTAGGCGGCCGAATCATCGGAACATTGAAGCTTCGCACCAGCGTGGCACTGTTGGAGGCTTCGCCGTCCAGCTTGAAGTGGTAGACGGCACCCAGCTTGCGGAGGACGAAAAACTCGTCCGGCGCGCCCGGAAGGAACTTGAGCTCGGTGATGCCGTAGCTGTACCCCGATCCACGGTCGCGGCCACCGGCGTCCGGCAGGGCTTTCAGTTCGATCTTCTGGAATCGCAGATTCGACGCCATGGCGTTGGGCTTGGACGTGTAGTCGCATGCGCCGCTGGCCGGAGGAGCATCCTGCGGGGTGCCAGTGTCGGTTCCGGCCCCGCCGGTTCCGCTTCCGCCGACACCGCCGCTTCCTCCCGCCCCCCCTGCGGGCGGTGCGCCGCCAGATCCTGCCCCGCCCATCTCGCTACCGCCCGAGCCAGCGGCTGCGCCCCCTGTGCCCGGAGCACCCGAGCCACCAGTCGATGTTCCGGAGCCCCCGTTGCCGGCCGATGAGCCGCCAGTGGCTGACGATCCTCCGGTACCGCCGCGTCCGCCAGAGCCGCCCTTGCCACCAGCGCCGCCAGCAGACGAACTGCCGCCTTGGCCGCTCGTTCCCGAATCACCGGGTCCGGAGCACGACAATCCGAAAGGTAGGGCGAGGACCGCAAAAATGACGAGACTCGATTTCACAGCGCGCATCATCGATCCTCCAGATGTTATTGACGGGGTAACGACATAATCCAGGCGCGCAGCCGCATGGCTGCCGTTTGATCGATCACCTCAACGCCTACAAACGGCATGGGCTTGAGATCAGGGTGCTTCGTGGTGTCTTGCATGAAGGCGAGGTACAGCACGCTCTCATCGGGCCTGCCGGGCAAGACCCGCATGCCTTGGGCGCTGCGGCCGACAACCATCTGGTTAACAGTGTTTGCGATGAAAGCTGAGTGACGTAGGTCGTAGATGCGGGCGATGTTCTCGAGCGGCATGCCGCCGTTGTGGCAGTGACCGCAGTTCGCGTGCATGTACTCGCGTACCCAACGGCGTTCCGCGTTCGTGTCGGTAATGTCCGCCAGTGGAGCGATCGGGGGTGTGGTCAGCCACCCTTTGTCGATCACTTCCTGCAGCTGCGTCTTCGCGGCTGCCGGGGACAGCTTGCCGTTCAACCTGAGCTCGTCGAAGCCAATGATCTGAGTGAAGTTGGCGACGTGACACTGCTGGCAGTTGGCGCGCGAAGGGATGTTGTGGCCGATGGTCTTGCCACCGACCGAGACCATGACCTTTTCAGCGATGTTCGGGTTGTCCAGCAAGACGGCATCCGTCTCCTGAGCATTCCATTGGTAGACCACCATCTCCCACTGCTCTTTGACTGGCCCAGCGTCCTTCACTCGCCGGATAAGCCGCGTCTCCACCGGACGGGCCTTGCCGCCGGGGGCCGGGTCCTGGGTGAAGGTCTTGAAGAACAGCGTCCCGATCGGGAAGTCCCAGTTCTGGCGCGCGGCCCCTGTCGAGTTGATCTTCTTACCCTCGGGGATCACAGCGTGGCGGATCTTGCCGAGACCGTTGCTCCACAGTGGGTACCTCGGCTCAAAGAGGAAAGCGCGCGGATGAACCTTGGTCAGGTCTGGCAGCGCGGTGAACAGCCCAGTGTCGGACAGCTTGGTAGGTAGCGGCGCCAGTGGATCGACGAAGAGGCTGAGCGCCGTGCCGCCATCGCCGCCAGTTTCGCTGCTCGTATCGCTCGACCCGACCTCGCTGACACCGCCATCGCCAGTGCTGCCACCGGAGCCACCGCTACGACCACCACCATCCGTGTCGGTGCCGCCCGCGCCGCCGCTGTTGCCGCCCGAGCCGCCGTTCGTGGAGCCGCCGGAGCCCCCCGTCGCCTTGTTGCCGCCGGTGCCTGTCTTGCCGCCGGTCTTGGCGGGAGGAAGAGGCTCACCGTTTCCTGGCTCTTCGTTGGTCTTGCACGCGCTGCTGGCGAGGAAGGCCAAGGACAGCGCCACGGAGAAGTAAGCAGAGCCGCTCTGGCGGAGGCGCGACGAGGACGACGTGAAGGTAGGCGAATTGGGCATAGATGCGGTCTCTCCGGCGGGTACGTTTACCTTCCCGAAGCGCGCCGGTAAACAGCGATGAGCGTAAATAACGCGTATCGCCGAACCGCGTAGCCGCGGGATTCAGGGGGACTCAGAGTGTTCGTTGCGCGTGGGAGGTGCGCAAGGTGCCACCCTTTGATGCTTGAGCCCTCCCGACGCGGCAACCTTCACGATTTTCGCGTTACACGGGTTCCGTGGACACGGGGTACGTGTGCGTTAGTCTTGCTCTATGAATCTGACCCTTGCGTTCGACGACGCTCTGCTCAAGAAGGCTCGGGAAATCGCGGCCCGGCAAGGCACCAGCCTCAACGATTTGCTGCGTGCGTATCTCGAGACCCTCGTTGGCTCAGAGCGCGCATCGGTCCGGCTGGAAGAGCTCACGCGGTTGTGGGACACGGCGCCCGGCCGATCAGGTGACGGTCGATTCGACCGCGACGACGCATACCGAGGCCGCGTCTGAGTGGGGCGGGTCTTTCTCGATACCAGCGTACTCGTCTATGCCGACGACGCCGACGCGCCGGAGAAACGCGCGCGCGCCCAGGCAATCATCCGCCAGTCGTTCACCACCGCGGAAGGGGTTATCTCGACCCAGGTGCTGCAGGAATACTTCGTGGTTGCCACGAGGAAGCTGAAGGTGCCCATCGAAGCAGCTCAGCGAAAGGTGGAGCTCTTCGCGACCATGAGTCTGGTGACGGTCCGGACCGACCAGATTTTCCACGCCATCAGGACGCAAAGGCTGCATCAACTCAGCTTTTGGGACTCGCTCATCATCGAGAGCGCTCGCGCTGCCGGATGCAAGACCGTGCTCTCAGAAGATCTCGGCAACGGTCGGTCGATAGAGGGGGTCACGAGCGAGAATCCGTTCCGGTGAACGGGGCGGTTACGGACCGTGCAGTTCGATCGTGCCGGTGAAGAGCGGGCCAGCGACCTCGAGGGTCACGTCGGCGTGGTTGGTCGAGGGAGGGCCGAATGCGGCGAAGTCGATGCAGCCACGGGAAGAGACGACTTTCACATTGCCCGAGTGCGGCACGCCTGTGCACGCGCCCGCCGACAGAAAGACGTACGGGAACCGCGGGCCGAAGTCGTCGCAGCGGCGGCGGCGCAAGCGGTTGGTGTTGGAGTAGTCCCAGACGACGTGAGCGCAGAGGCCCGTGACGGGATCGCTGCCGCGGACCCAGCCGCGGATGGAATCGACCGGCAGGAGATCGAAAGTCAGGTTGGTCAAAGCGAGCACGGGGCCTTCGGCGCCGTCGCGGGCGGCGTCGGGCTTGGCGTTCGCGTCGGGAACATCCGGGCGGGCAGTGTCGCTGGCATCGGATCGGGCTCCATCGGCGAGGGAAGCGTCCGAATCGACCAGCAAGTCGACAGAGTCGGCGTCGCCCACTTCGCCCACGGGTGCAAGGCCATCGAGACCGGCGACATCCAGCAGCGGTTGGCGCCCGGCATCGACGGCCATGACGGCCGCATCGATCCCGGCTTCACGACCGCGCGCGCGACGACCGTTGTTGTCGAGGCAGCCGACGAGAGCAACGAGCACCACGAGGAGTGCGCCGATACGTCGCTGACCGAAGCTTGCTGCAGGCGGCATGGGTTGGGCGGAGAGCTTACCGCGTGCGCGCGGGGCACCTCCTCTGATAGACGACGAGGGAGCCCCTGCCGGGCAAGGAGTCACCATGGCGCGTGATCGAGGCCACCGTCGAGCGTTCTTGAAGTCGTCTTTGAAGGGAGCTGGCCTTCTGGTCGTCGGGGCGACACCAGCCGCGGCCGTCGATGGGGGGCCAGCGCCCACGCCTCCACGCGAGGTCACGAGACCAACCACACCCGCGGCATCGGCGTCACCACCGGTGGGCGCCAGCAAGCCCCCGCGGCTCAATTTCGCCGTGATCGGCATCAACCACGCGCACGTACATCGTCAGGTCGATGCGCTCACCCGCGGGGGCGGCGCGATGGTCGCGTTTTACGCAAAGGAGCCGGATCTCGCCGACGCCTTCGCCAAACGCTACCCGCAGGCGCGCCTCGTGCGCAGCGACAAAGAGATCCTGGAAGACCCCAAGATCGCGCTCGTCGCCTCGGCGGCGATCCCGAACGAACGGGCTGCCCTCGGCATCGCCGTCATGAAACACGGCAAGGACTTCGTCGCTGACAAGCCGGGCGTAACGACGCTGGCGCAGCTGGCTCAGGTCAAGCGCGTGCAGGCCGAGACCAAACGCATCTACTCGATCATGTACAGCGAGCGGCACGAGAACCGCGCCACCGTGAAAGCGGGCGAGCTGGTCAAGGCGGGCGCAATCGGCAAGGTCATCCAGACGATCGGCATCGGGCCCCACCGGATGAACGCCAAGACGCGGCCGCCCTGGTTTTTCGAAAAGGCAAAGTACGGCGGCATCCTCTGCGACGTCGGGTCGCACCAGTTCGATCAGTTCCTCTACTTCACGGGATCGACGCGCGCCGAGATCGTGGCCGCGCAGGTCGGGAACATGAACCACCCGCAATATCCGGGCGTCGAGGACTTCGGCGACGTCACCCTGCGTGGCGACCACGGCACCGGCTACATCCGCGTCGACTGGTTCACGCCCGACGGTCTCGGCACCTGGGGCGACGGTCGCCTCGTCGTGCTCGGCACCGAGGGCTACCTCGAGGTTCGCAAGAACGTCGACATCGGCGGCAAGGAGGGCGGCGATCACCTCTTCATTGTCGACAACAAGGGAACCCGCCACATCGACTGCAAGAAGGAACCCTTGCCCTACGGCGAGCGCGTGATCGACGACGTGCTCAACCGCACCGAGACGGCGATGCCCCAGCGACACTGCTTCCTCGCCACCGAGCTGGCGCTCAAGGCGCAGAAAGCCGCCCGCGTCCTGCGGTGAGCGGCGGTCGGGGGGGGCGTCTTGGGCAGGGCAGGTCAACGTTGGGCATGCCGCCGCGGAGAAGTAGACTACGTTCATGACGCTGAAGGCGCGCGTGCAGGGCGGTCGCTTGGTCGTTGACGAGCCAACCGACTTACCTGAGGGAACGGAAGTCCCTCTTCTTTCTCTCGATCCAGGGGATTGGCTCGACGACGACGATCGCGCCGCGCTCCATCGTGCTCTCGCAGCGTCCGATGACGATGTTAGACGAGGAGCCCTGGTCGATTCCGACACGCTCCTGGCCGAGCTGCGTGTGCGGTGACAGTCCGGCGAGTTCGCTTTACTGAGACCGGACGAGGACATCGGTGAGATCAGGACATCGGCTCGACTTCGTTGGCCTCGTAGGTGGCCACGCGAGAGGGGGGCCTGGCCACCGAGCTGGCGCTCAAGGCGCAAAAGGCCGCGCGCGTTCTTTAAGAGCCGAGGGGCTGCCACTCCGACTTCCCGACTTCGAAGTACCTGTCGATCGAGACACCGTTCCACGACAGATAGAAGTGGGGGCCCTGGACAACGTGTGGTTTTCCGCTCGTTGAGGCGATGGCTTTCGGTCGAAAGACCGCGATGTTCGCCGCACCTACGAAGCGTACGTTGTCATAGACGATGCCGTTGCTGCCCTGTTGTCGGACGACGCGGCCGAGCGCCTGCGCGGCCGCGTAGCTCTCGCGATCGTGGACGTCTGGCCATCCACCGCGTACGTCGTGGAAGGCAGCACGGGCATCGCCCACATAAGCTCGGATTTCAAGACGAGTGTTTCCCTCGTGCGTGCGGCGAAGGAATCGCTCTTGGTGAAAGACCACTTCCCGCAGAGCGCCTTCCAACAGATCACTCGCGTAGTAGACGCCGTAGCTTCCGTCGGTAAATCGGGAGGGAAATCCGGTGTGGGTGAAGGCGGCCATGATGGGGGAGGCGCCGGGACCGCTGATTCGCTCGCGCGGTGGAACCAGACGGATGTCCCCTATCTCGTCGCGGATCCGATCGTTGGTGAGACCCTCGAGGGCAGCGAGAACCTCCCAATCCGCTGGATCCGCGATTCGTTCGAACAGGTCGATGGGTGGGTAACGACTGGGGACAAGGCGATAGGTCTTCTCCCAAGAGATCGTCTGCGTCTCGGGCAGCGTTGACGAGGCGGCCACGTGAGTTCGCATTCCTGAGGACCGCGCTTAGGACTGGCCGCCTCGGACGTGGTCGATGTACGCGCGAATCCGGTGAAGGTCGGCCACGTTCCCTCCCAGCATGTGCTCTAGGGCGGATGCTCCCCCGAACATCTCATTGGACCGACGAATCCAGGTGTCCGCCTGATTCGGATCGGGAAATAGCACCTGGAGCCCCTTGTAGATCCCGAGGATGTAGCTCACGCGCTCGAAGGTGTCTCGCGACAGAGGCCCCCCTTCACCCTTTTTCCAATTGAAGACCGTCGACCGACTTGGGGAGCCCAAGAGGACGACCATCTGATCGTTGGTGATCTGCCAGAGGCCCGCGATTCTGAAAAAGGCGCGCTTCGCCGCGTCCGAGGTCGCGGGATCCGAGAAATCAATGCGCTTGCCGGCGGACCGGGGCTCGCGAGTCATAGTCCAAATTTGGACCACGAATGATATTCAGTCAATATTTACACAACGCGACGAGTCTTTCGATTGGGCGTCTGTGGGGGAGCTGGGCCCAGTCGCGACCACGTCGACGTGCCGAAATCGACGTTTGGTACTCTTGGTCGACATGGCCAAGCTAGCTGAGCGGCGAGCGACCTACGCTGACGTCCTTGCCGCGCCGCCGCACAAGGTCGCGGAGATCATCGACGGCGAGCTGATCCTCAGTCCGCGCCCGGCGGCTCCGCACGCGGTCGCGATGAGCGCGCTTGGCGAAGAGTTAGGCCCGCCGTTCAAGCGAGGGCGAGGGGGGCCGGGCGGCTGGATCATTCTCGACGAGCCGGAATTGCACCTGGGACCGAACGTGCTCGTCCCCGATCTCGCTGGCTGGCGACGCGAGACAATGCCGGAAATCGCCAACGATCCCTTCTTCACGATCCGACCAGACTGGATCTGCGAGGTGCTGTCTCCCTCGACCGAACGTTTCGATCGCGCCCAGAAGGTCGCTCACTATGCGCGCGCCGGCGTCTCGTTCGCCTGGCTGGTCAATCCGTTGATTCGGACTCTCGAAGTCCTGCAGCTCTCGGCCGAAAACCCGCAGCAGTGGCTCACGCTGGCGGTGTTTCGCGATGACGAGAAAGTGCGAGCGCGTCCTTTCGATGCGATCGAGCTCGACCTCGCGATTCTTTGGGCCGACGTGAAGCTGTGAAGTCCTAACCGCGGGCGGCGAGTCAGCCGCGGGCGGCCAAAATGTGGTCGGCGAGCTCGGCGAAGCCGCCGGCGCGGGCGTGGGCGGTGATGAAGGCGGGGGTGCGGGGGAGGCGGTCGAGGTGTTCGTGTACGTTGGCGACGCCGACGCTGATCGGGAAGTAGGCGAAGGCGGCCGCGTCGTTGCCGCTGTCGCCGATGAAGAGCCAACGCTCTGGCGCCTCCGGGATGTCGACGCCGAGCACTTCGCGAGCGGCGCGCACCACGCCGACCGCCTTGTCGTACTGACTGAAGAACGCGTGCGCGTGCACGCTCGAGATGAGCACGTGGGCATCGACGCCGCGGATGAGGTCTTGCAGCCGCTGTACGATGGCGGGCGGCAGATGCACGGTCTCGTTCACGTCGAACGCGAGATCCACGCGCCGGTGGCGTTGATCTCCGGCCAGAGGAACGTTGGGCAGCTCCCGCTCGACGATCTTGACCAGCGTCTCGAGCCGTCCCTTACCGCGTAGCCGTTCGTCGAGCGAGTCCCAGTAGCCTTCGTGCAGCGTGCGCCCATGCCGCCAGACCCAGCCCGCGCCGTTCTCGCCGACCGCCAGGTCGACGGGGGCCAGCTGCGCCAAGACGTCACACCAGCCGAGCGGCCGGCCCGTGACCGCGATGAGCCGCAAACCCGCGCGGTGAAGGCGCCACAGGGCGGTGAACGACGCTTCGGTCAAGCGACCGTCGTCGGTGATGGTGTCGTCGATGTCGAAGACGACGCCGGCCAAATTGCGGCAGGCGGCGGCGTCGAGCTCGGCCAAGGGGCGCATGAGTCAATCTACATCGGTCGACCAGCCGCGCCGATTGACCGGCTCCACCGACAACACCGCTGCCCGGAGGGGGCGTCCGAGCCGAGGAGGGGCCGGGCAAGGCGCGTGCTAGGCTGAACGCCTGATGGCTGCCCCGGCTCGCCGTCCCGCGACCTACGAGGATGTCCTCGCGGCGCCCGACCACCTGATTGCCGAGGTTATCGCCGGGGACCTGCGTCTCACCCCGCGGCCCGGCAAGCCACATGCGATGGCCGCTACCGCCTTGGGCGAGGAGCTGGGTCCGCCTTTTCGTCGCGGCCGCGGCGGGCCCGGCGGTTGGCTGTTCGTTTTCGAACCCGAGCTGCATCTGGGGGCCGACATCCTGGTGCCGGATTTCGCCGGCTGGCGGCGCGAGCGCATGCCCCAGGTGATCGCGGACGATCCGTTCTTTACCCTCGCGCCCGACTGGCTCGCCGAGATCATCAGCCCGAGCAGCGCGAAGTTCGATCGCACGGACAAGCTGCGCAGCTACGCTCGTGCCGAGGTCAACTGGGTCTGGCTCATCGATCCCACGCAGCACACGCTGGAGGTCCTGCAGCTCAGGCCCGATGGGTGGTCCTTGCGCGGGACGTGGCGAGACGAGGAGCGGGGCCGCGCCGAGCCGTTCGATGCCATCGAGCTCGAGCTGGGCGCGCTCTGGGCGGACGTCGTGATTCCAGGATAAGCGTCGGCTTAGCGGATCAGGCGCGGCGTCCTTCGGCGGCGAAGTCGATGAAGCCGCGTTCGGGGTCGGCGCCGACCAGGCGCACTCGCACGCGATCGCCGACGTCGAGGCCCGCCTCGCCGCGCACGATGCGGCCTTCGACCGGCGGGGAGACGAGGCGGGCGAAGGTGCCCTTCTTGGCGACGCCGGTGACGATCGCGTCGAAAGAGTCGCCGATGCGCGGAGCGATGAAGGCGGCGGCGGCGATCTTGCGCAGCTGACGTTCCACCCGGCGGGCCTCGTCCTCGCGATCGGTACAGCGCTTGGTGATCGCTTCCAGGCCGGCGTCGCTGTAAGGCGCGGCAGCGCCCGCCAGTGCGGCTTTCAACAGTCGCTGCATGACGAGATCGGCGTAGCGTCGGTTGGGGGCCGTGCCGTGCGTGTATTCGCCCACCGCCAACCCGAAGTGCCCTTCCAGATCTTCGCCGCGTCGTTCGACGGCGTATTCGCCCTTGCCGATGAGCTTGACGATGGCGAGCGAGAGGTCCGCGAAGGTCGCCGGATCCGCCGCGCGGCGGGCGAGCAGGAATGCCGACAGCGCGGGGCCGCTGGGCATGGCGGGCAAGCTGCCGCCATGTTCGCGAGCCACCGCCACGATTCGGTCCCAGCGCTCGGGCGAACGAACGATGCGACGGATCCAAGAGACATCGGCGCGTTCGCACAGACCCGCCACCGCGGTGTTCGCGGTCAGCATGATGTCCTCGACGAGATCCCGGGCAGCGTTGCGTGCGGTGGTCTCGATCGCCGAGATCCCCTTTCCGTCCGAGACCGCGCGGACCTCGGTGGTCTCGAATTCGAGTGCGCCGTGGCGGCGCCGTCGCGCGCGCAGAGCGGTGGCGATATCGCGCTGCAGGCGCAGTTGCTCGCCCAGCGGGCCGTCGGTATCGAGACGCCCAGCCAGCGCCGTTTGTCTCGGACGATCGTCCAGCCAGGCGGCGACCTCGCCATAAGCGAGCCGCGCGCGGTTCCGCACCAGCGCGCGGGACGCCTTGGCTTCGAGGATCTCGCCATCGTCAGCAACGACCACGTCGATCACCATGGCCAGGCGGTCTTGTCCCTCGTGCAGCGACGTGAGGTCCGCGCTGAGACGATCCGGGATCATCGAGAAGGTGGCGACGCCGGTGTAGACCGACGTCGTGTTGTGCCCGGCGTGCTGATCGATCGCGCCACCCGCGGGCGCCAAGGCATCGACATCGGCGACGGCGATGCACAGGCGCGCGCGGCCGGAAGACAGCCGCTCCGCCCATTCGAGCTGATCGAGGTCGCGTGAAGTGGGGTTGTCGATGGAGGACCAGAGGCGCTCGCGGAGATCGGCCACAGCGGGATCGACCGGTGGCCGCGCGGCGGTCGCCTCGGCGAGCGCGGCGGTCGAAAAGTCCGGTTCGAACCCTGCGTCCTTCATCACCTGACGGGCGCGGGCTTTCAGATCGGTGGGCACCATGACGGCAGTAGAGCACGGCGATGGACAACATGGCGGCAGCCAGCTCAACCGAGCATCGGGGCGCTCCGCCAGTCAGGTCCGTGAACCAGTCCACTGCCGTGGTCCAACAACGATCTGCCTTTTGGTCCGATCGCGTGGGCGGTCAGCCAGGAAAACCGCACATTCCACGTGGTAGCCTTCTCTGCATGCGAGCTCTGGGTCGTGAGGAGATTGAGTTGGCCTGGCGGCGTAATGCCGGGCGCTCCGCTACCGGCCGCGTCGCCTGCCTGGTCGCTCGCCTCGGGGACGGGGTCCACCGCACCCTCACGTCGGCCGAGCTGTCGCCGACAGCCGGTCTCGTCGGCGATCGTTGGGGAGCACAACCAACTCCCGCTACCGATCTGCCTTCGCAGATCTCTCTCATCGATGCGCGCGTGGTGGCAGCCCTGGTCGAGGACGATGCGGGGCGCTTCCACACGCCCGGCGACAATGTCGTCGTCGACTTCGATCTCGACGAGGCGACGCTGCCGGCGGGAGCCCGCCTTCGCCTTGGCAGCGCCGAGATCGAGATCACGCCCGAATTGCATAGCGGATGCAAGACGTTCCGGGAACGACTCGGTGACGATGCCCTGCGCTTCGTCAATGCGCACGAGCACAAAGGCCGGCGCCTGCGTGGGGTCTACGCCCGCGTGCTGACAGCGGGGCACGTTGCGCTCGGCGATTCTCTGGTTCGTATCGCCTGAACCCGTCGCCAAACCCGCGTCTCTGCCACCGCGTTTCGCGCGCCCAGGACCGTGATAGAGCTGACGGGTGCTCCACATCCAAAGACCCGGCGCCCGCGTTGGGTACAGCGTCAGCGGCGAAGGCCCTGCTGTGCTCCTGCTGCAGGGGTGCGGCGTGGCGGGGGAGGGCTGGCGTCCCCAGATCGAAGCTCTGCGAAGTCGGCACCGCGTGGTTGCCGTCGACAACCGCGGTATCGACGGCCGTCCGATCGACAAGGCTCTCAGCATCGAGCTGATGGCGCAGGACGCGTTGGCGGTGATGGACAACGAGAAGCTGGATCGCTTTCACGTGGTCGGTCATTCGATGGGGGGCCTGCTGGCACAACAGATCGCGCTGACCAGCGCCTCGCGCGTGCGCAGCCTGGCCTTTCTCTGTAGCTTTCATGTCGGCAAGGAAGGCGCGGCTCTCTCTCTCGGCATGCTGGTGACGGCGCTGCGCATGCGCATCGGCAGCCGACCGATGCGACGAAACGCATTCTTGGAGCTCGTGATGCCGCCGTCCTATCTGGCGACGGTCGACAAGGCCGAGTTAGCTGCATGCCTGGCGCCGCTGTTCGGTCACGATCTCGCCGACCAGCCCGCGGTGGTGATGCGGCAGGTGCGTGCCATGGCCGCCTATGACGCGCGCGATCGGCTGATGCAGCTGGCGGCGTTTCGCACCCTGGTGGTGAGCGCGACCGAAGATCGAATCGCGCGTCCCGCCTACGGGCAGCGCCTGGCCGCCGCGATTCCCGGCTCCCGCTACGTGGAGATCTCCGATGCGGGCCACGGCGTCGTCATCCAGAAGGCCGCGGTCGTGAACGAGCTGCTCGTGCAGCACTTCGCCGGCGCCTGATTCGAAAGTTCGCAGAACCAACGAAGAAAACGGGGAGGGCGCCGTCGCACCCTCCCCGTAAATTCCGCTGTTGTTATCGCGCCGAGCGAGGCGCCAGTCAGCCGGGGCTACTGATTCTGGCTGATGATCTTCACGTTCTTCGACGCCGCCCAGGTGGCGAACTGAGTGGCCGCCGTGTTGATCGCGTTGTTGGTGACGTTGAAGCCACCCGAGCCGAGCGAGAACGCAACAGGGAGCGTGCTCCAGCCACCCGGGCCGCTGAGTCCCAGGTCGACCAGGCGATCGTTGTTGAAGTCGCCGGCGATGACCTTGGCAGTGGCGAGCACGGCCCACGCGGGGAAGTTCGCGACGGTGTTGTTGGTAACCACCCAGTTGCCCGAGCCCTGCGCGAAAGCAACCGGGATGCTGGCCCAACCGCCAGGTCCCGTCAGCGCGAGATCGGTGCGCGCGTCGCCGTTGAGGTCAGCCGCCACGAGGCGCACACCTGCCGTGATCGACCAGCCGTTGAAGTTGCCGCCCACGCCAGAGTTGGTGACGGAGAAGCCGCCCGCGCCGGTCGAGAACGCCACGGGGACGGTGTTCCAGCCCGGACCACCCACCACCGCCAGATCGCTGCGACCATCGGCGTTGAAGTCACCCGCCGCCAGCTTGGTGCCCCCTGTGCCGGCCCAACCGGGGAAGCTGGGCACGGCGGCGTTGGTCACGTTGAAGTTGCCGTTGCCGAGCGAGAAGGCCACCGGGATGCTCGACCAGTGGGGCGATCCGGTGAGCGCCAGGTCGGTGCGGCCGTCGCCGTTGTAGTCGCCCGGGATGATCTCGACGGACGTGGTGCTCGCCCAGCCGCCAAAGGCGGGGCCGGCGGTGCCGTTGATGACGGTGAAGGTGCCGTTGCCATTCGACAGCGCCACCGGGACCGACGCCCAGCCCATGCCGCCGGCCAGAGCGATGTCGGTGCGACCGTCGCCGTTGTAGTCGCCCGTGAACGGCTGCGCGTTCGGCACGGTCGCCCAGTGAGCGAAGGTCGCCGAGGCGGCGTTGGTGACCGTGAAGCCACCCGAGCCGTTGGAAAAGGCGACGGGGATCGAGGCCCAGCCCGAGACACCGGTGAGAGCGATGTCCGTGTTGCCGTCGTTGTTGAAGTCACCTGGCAAGGCCTTTGCGCCCTGCGATTCGGCCCAGCTGGCGAAATCCGCGATCGCGATGTTGGTCACGTTGAACGAACCCGTGCCGGTCGAGAACGCCACCGGCAGCGAGCTCCAGCCTGGGCCGCCGGTCAGGGCGACGTCAGCGCGGCCGTCGCCGTTGAAGTCGACCTTCTGCATCGGGTACATGTGCGCGACGGTGGCGCGATCGGTGCTGCTGAGCGCGTTGCTGTAGCTGGCGCTGAAGCAGTAGTTCATGATCGAAGAGCCGTCCCACGGCCCGATCATGACGTCGCCATTGGTGCCCTGGGGTGCGTCGGTGCAGCTACCTCGGTCGGTGTCGGGGCGGTTGTGCTCGTGCGCGATGCCGAGCGCGTGACCGAACTCGTGAATCGCGATGGTCTCGATGCAGCTGCGCCGGACGCTGCCTGCCGCGCAGCTTCGGTTCCAGTTCTGGAAGGCGAAGTTGAGGATCATGCCGTTGCGGACGTTGTTGAGGTTGCGCCCCAGCGCCGAGACGCGCGCGCCGGAGTCGTCGATCAAAATGCGAATGCCCGAGCTGGTGGCGGCGGTGCAGTTGCCCCAGCCGGTGAAGCTGACCGCCGAGGCTGCGTCCCAGGTCTGCTCGATGCGTGCCCGAACCCAGGCCTGCTCAACGGCGGTCGCAGCGGAGCCATTCTCCCAGCAGACGGCGATGCGGTTGCTCTGCCAGCGGCTCGAGCTGAGCAGGTAGCCCTCTTCCGCGTCGTTCGATTGTGCGTGAGCCGCGCCGCTGAGCGAGAGCGCCGCCGCTCCAGCCACCGTCGCGAGTTTCGAAAACCGTCGCCAACCATTGTTCCGATTCATGTTCGTGTCCTCGTTCGAAGCCTGGAACGGAGGTCGGCAAGACCCCCGGGCGGCCGGACCGTTCCGGCTTCCAAAGACCCAGGCGCGCGAGGCGAACCGGCGTTACCGAAAAAAGTGAAGCGACGACGAAAATTCGAGCAGGCCACGCCAGCTTTGCCCTGGGCATGACTCTGGTCAACTCTTGCGCCGCCGCTCGAGCAGCGCGATCGCGAAGGGCAGGCACTCGAGCCCAGCGGCCGCGAGAAAGGCGGCCTCGGCGCCTCCGGTGGCGTCGTAGAGCCGCCCGGCGACGGCGAAACCGAATAGATTGCCGAGGCCAAAAGTCATTGTCGTGAACAACGCTTGCCCGGTGGCCCGCAGGACCGGTGGCACCGCATCAGCGACCCACGCCATGGCGCAGGCCCAGAAGAGGCCGAAGGTGGCGGCGTGGGTGATCTGCAGCGCCAGCAACGCAACCTCCGAGGGAGGACCGAACGGAACCCCGGCGGTCAGCGCCCAGCGGCAGGCGGTGATGGCGGCGACGACGGCCAGCAGCGATTCCAGCCGCGCGTGCGCACGCAGGCGGGTGAAGACGAGGAACGTGCCCACCTCGGCCAGCACGCCGATGAAGAATGCCGTTCCGACGGTGCTTGGCGCGAAGCCCCGGTCGAGCGCGAGGATGCCGAGAAAGCCGTGGTAGGGCGTCATCGACGCCCAATGCAGGGGCGCCCACAACAAGATGATGCGGAAGCGACGGTTGCCGAGCAGCGCTCCGACGTCGCGCCAGTGCGGCCGGGCTCTCCCAGGCTCACCGGACAGGCCAAAGGCGGCGACGCCGGCCAACGCGAAGCCGACACTGATCAAGGTGGGGATCAGCGGGTCGGCGGTGCGTCCGCGCGCCCGCAAGATCCAACCGACGGCGGCACAGACCACAAGGAAGCTTGCCGACCCCCAGAGCCGCACGCGGGTGTAGTCCTCGCCCTGTCGCCGCATCCGGTCGAGCGCGAGGCTGTCGGCCAACCCCAGTACGGGCACCGCAAAGAGCTGATGTCCGGCCCAGACCATCACCATGGCGGGCAGGCTCGCCAGACCGACGATGGGCAGGGCCGCGGCGGCGGCACCGAAGCAGGCGATGCGCAGAAGGAGATCCGGGCGACGTGTCCGGTCAGAGAGCCAACCCCAAAGCAGCGGCACACCGAGGTGCAGGGTCGGCGCCACCGACATCATCAGGGAGACTTCACGCCCGCTGAGGCCGAGGCCGCGCAGGTAGGTCGGGAAGAAGGGCACGGCAACGCCTGCGGTGACGAAGAAGCAGACGTAAAAGAGCTTGAGCATGGGGACAGGGGGCGCGAGGCCCGATAGCGTTCCGGTAGCTATCTGATAGCGCTCTTGGCAGATGTCAGGCGGGAAAAATCGCGGTGTTTTGCCCTCGCAGCTCCGCTGCCGCCGCACCTGTTAATATCCGCGCCCTCATGCTCGACATCCGCTTGATCCGGGAGAAAACCGAGGAAGTGCGCGACGGCTTTCGCCGCCTCGGCGCCGACATCGATCTCGACGCCGTGCTGGCCCTCGACGAAGAGGTGCGCAAGCTCAAGAACGAATCGCAGGGCATCAAGGCCGAACAGAACCGGCTGTCCAAGGAGATCGGCAAGGCGCCCCCGGCGGAACGCGACGCGATCAAGGCAAAAGGCTCGGCGATGAAAGCCAGCTTCGACGCCATCTCGGCCCGGCTCGACGAGCTCGAGGCGAAGCTCGGCGAGACGCTGTTGGGGCTGCCCAACCTTCCGCATCCTTCGGTCCCGGTCGGCAAGGACGACAGCGAGAACAAGGTGCTGCGCGAGGAGGGCACCAAGCGGTCTTTCGACTTCACGCCGGTGCCCCACTGGGACTTCGCGACCAAGCTCGACATCATCGACTTCGATCGGGGGGCCAAGGTGTCGGGCTCGCGCTTTTACATGCTCAAGAACTGGGGCGCGAAGCTGCAACGGGCGCTGATCACGTTCATGCTCGATCTGCACACCACCAAACACGGTTACAGCGAGGTTCTGCCGCCGTACATGGTCAGGCGGGAATCGCTGGTCGGGACCGGCAACCTGCCCAAGTTCGGCGAGAACCTCTATCGTGACGCGGTCGAGGACTTCTGGTTCATCCCGACCGCGGAGGTGCCGGTCACCAACATGTACCGGGACGAGATCCTCGACGCCGGGTCGCTGCCGGTGCGACATGTGGCCTATTCGGCGTGCTTTCGCCGCGAGCAGATGGCCGCAGGACGTGACACGCGCGGCATCAAGCGCGGGCATCAGTTCGACAAGGTCGAGCTGGTCAAATTCGTGAGGCCCGAGACGTCGATGCAAGAACTTCAGGGACTGCTCGGGGATGCCGAAGATGTCCTCAAACATCTCGAGTTGCCCTACCGGGTGATCGAGATGTGCACGGGGGATCTCTCCTTTTCCGCCATGGTGAAGTTCGATCTCGAAGTCTGGGCGCCGGGCTGCAACGAGTGGCTCGAGGTCTCGTCATGCTCGAACTTCGGCGACTTCCAGGCGCGGCGGGCGAAGATCCGGTATCGCGACGGCGAGAGCAAAGAGAACCGATTCGTTCACACGCTCAACGGTTCCGGTCTCGCGTTGCCGCGGACTTTGATCGCGGTGCTCGAGACCTATCAGCGGGCTGACGGAAAGCTGGATGTGCCGGCGGTCCTGCGACCCTACTTTGGCGGGGTCAGCGTCCTGGGCTGAGCACCAGGCGGGCCGGACGGAAGAGGGGAATTGGAAGGCAAGACTCTGGCGATGGCGGTGGGGTTGGTGGCGGTCGCCGCGATGGGGATCGGCATGACCGCGCTTTTTGCCGGGGGCCCGCCGCCAGCGCCCGAGCGCCCACGACCCCCGCCGCCGCCGGAGGCTCTGCTCAACGGCGAATTGCGCTATTCGCCCGTCGTCTACCGGGGGCAGGTCGAACAGGACGCGCGGCGATTCGGCGTGCCGGTGCCGCAGTCGGGGGAGTTCGAAGCGCCGTTCTTCTATCTCGAGGAGCTGACCAGTCGACGCAAGCTGACCACGCGATCGCCGATCGAGACCCAGCACGTTCGTCTCGGCCTCGATGTGGAAAAGCGCGACGCCACCTTGCAGGGGCAGCGCTATCGATCCGAGCATCTGGTGCTCCGAATCGAGAACCGAACCGACAAGTTCCTCGCCTATCGCATCGACACCGACGTGGCGGACGAACGGAAGTGTTCCGCCAAGGGCGACATCCCCCACAACGCTCTCGTCCTCGGACCCCGTCAGACGCTGCGGCGATCGGAGTGCCTGTTCCGCGGCGGGGAAGCCAGCTTGGAGGTGGCCCGCATCGAGGTCATCGAGCTGCCGCCCTTGGCCGCCGTGTACGTCAGCCGCCTGCCGGCCATCGCCTCCATCTTCGACAAACGGACCGCCGCGGGACACGTCCCCGACAAGGGCTCGTTGTGCCCGCAAACCTTCTCCTGGCGCGAGATTCGCGACGGGCTCGAGCGCAAAGAGCTGGGCTGGCGCGACGTCATCGACTTTTACGCGCGGCACAGCTGCGACGAGTTCGCCTTCTTCCGGACGTACCGGTTTCGAGTCGACGCGGGGGCCCCTTTGCCGGCTCGGCCCGAGGGTTGATGCCGTTCGGTGGTCACGACGCGCAGCGGGGGTCAAGGTCCAACCTCGCGCGTTCCCTCGGGAAGTTCCCAGCAGGCCGCTCGACGGCAGGCGGGGATTTGGCTAGAGTCCTGCCACCGGTGCACCTGCCATGACGAAGGCCGACCTCATCGCTCTCGTCGCCGACAAGCTGAAATTCCCCTGGGGACGCGCTGAACAAGTCGTCGATCGAATCTTCGATTCGATGACCGAGGCGTTGAAGCGCGGCGAAGGCATCGAGATCCGCGGCTTCGGCAGCTTCACCATTCGCGAGTACCAAGCGTACGAAGGACGCAACCCGCGTACCGGCGAGACGGTTCACGTCAAGCCCAAGCGCCTCGCCTTCTTCAAGGTCGGCAAGGAGCTGCGCGAGCGGGTCGACCAGGGGCGCAGCGACGGCAGCCCGGAAGCCCCGCCGACCGCCGAAGGCTCGAGCAGCCTTTAAGTCTGCGCCTAGCGGGTCAGGGCGACGTGCCTCTTGGGAGTATGGCCGTGACGAGGTGCAGGGTTTAAAAGGACTACTGAAATATCAAACCGGCTCTTATCAATAAGTTTAAAAATCGTTTCAAAAAAAGG